>PWNQ01000206.1 GCA_003557725.1 Bacteroidales bacterium
GCGAACCCGGAACCCGAAACCCGAAACCCGAAACCCGAAACCCGAAACCCGGAACCCGAAACCCGGAACACGAAACACGAAACACGGAACAAAGACGCACGTCTGTGCGTCTCCTAAACAAGCCATGCCGCAAAATATTTGTCATTATATATAATATATTATATTTGTCCCACAAATCAAACCTATTAAATTATGAAAAAAGTTTTTAGTCTTTTCGTTCTATTTATTAGTATTACAGTGGTTTATGCACAGTCGTCCAAGCCGTTTACTGATGCATCGCCCAATGGGGGGTCAGGTTTCGGCAGTGATTCCAAGGCGGCCTGGGATTTACAGTTCAATCATACGGGTATTCCTTCGGCCGGTTCGGCCGGTGTGGTATCCGACGGGGATCATTTTTATTTGGCCCAGTGGAATGGCAGTATGATATGGAAGCTGGATACCCTTGGGGTTTTAGTAGACAGTTTTTCCATAAGCGGCGTAACCGGGTTGCGTGATATGGTTTACGACGGCACTTACTTTTATGGTGGTGCAGCGGGAAGCACCATTTTTGAGATGGACTTTTCCAGTCAGACCCTGGTCAGCACCATTAATTCTCCCGCGGTAGATGTACGTCATATTAGTTATGATGCTTCTGCAGATGGGGGTAATGGTGCTTTTTGGGTGGGTGACTGGTCTACGGATTTTTCGCTGGTGAGTCGTAATGGCGTGGTATTGCAGACCATTTCCTCTTCCAGCCATGATCAGAGCAGCACCTATGGTTCGGCTTACGATACCATTACTCCGGGTGGTCCTTATATTTGGACTATCAATGCCAGCAGTGGTGAGGACTGCAAGATCACCCAGATTGATGTGAACAGTGGTACGCCCACCGGCCTGGTAAAGGTGCTCACCAATCATATTGCTGCGCCGGGTCAGATTGGGGGAGGGTTGTTTATTGCCCAGGACATTGTGCCGGGGACCATCACCCTGGGGGGAGCCATACAGAATGTGGCCATTTTTGGTTATGACCTGGCCTCTATAGCTCCCAAAGACTATGACCTGGCCATGCATTCCTTTGAGCTTCCTCCCATGATCCCGGAGGGGCAGGGCGTGGATATTGAAGGAGAGCTGATAAATATGGGGACACAGACCATCACCTCATTTGACCTTTCCTACAGCATCAACAATGGTACACCGGTAACAGAAAGCATTACCGGGGTCAGTTTAGACATGTATGATAACTACAGCTTTACCCATTCCACGCCCTGGGTACCGGATGATGGAGCCCATACGGTAAAGGTGTGGGTGAGCGCCCCCAATGGTAACATGGACGAGAATCCGGGGAATGACACCCTGGAGGCCTCTACCGTTGCTTTTGATCCGGCAAGTGCCGTGCAACGGTGGCCACTGCATGAAGGGTTTACCAGCTCCACCTGTGGGCCCTGTGCTGCCGGAAATGCCAACCTCAAGTCTGTCTTTGACAACAACCCCAATAAATGGGTGTGTGTAAAGTATCAAATGAGCTGGCCGGGAAGTGGTGACCCCTATTATACGGATGAAGGTGGTGCCCGGAGGACCTTTTATGGAATCACCTCCGTGCCAAACCTGCAGGTGCAGGGCGGACATACCTTCGCCGGAAACTCAGGAAGCTATAATGCTACTTACCTCAATCAGACTTATGACGACCCGGCATTTGTGGACCTGGGCGCTGACCTGATCATCGATGAAGGAAAGCAGGAGGTATATCTGGGTGCATATATCCAGAATAATATGGCCCTGCCCCCGGCCACACGACTGTATGCGGCGATTGTGGAAAAAGAAACCACTCAAAATGTGGGCACCAACGGGGAGACCCTTTTCGATTGGGTGATGAAAAAAATGCTGCCCGCAGCGCATGGCACTATCGTTGGACCACTGCCACAGGGAAGCAGCACCTCAGAGCACTTTGCCTATAAGTTTAACGGGTCTTACCGGCTGCCCAACAGCGCTAACGACCCCATCAACCACAGTATTGAACACTCGGTGGAAGACTTCCAAAACCTTGTGGCCGTGGTGTGGCTGCAGAACACTCAAACCAAAGAAGTATACCAGTCCGTATATTCTTCCGTAAAAACCGGAGTAACCCGTGAGTCGGCGGAGGCGCTGAAAGTCAAGGTGTACCCCAACCCCGCCAGCCAGTATGTACAGGTAAACCTGGAGAAACAGGTGGTGGGAACGGTTAAAATGACCCTCTTTTCCGCTGATGGAAGAACATCAATGGTGAATAATATGGCTTTTGCCGGTGATTCCCAGGAAGAAATCTTGGATATCAGTGATCTGGCACCGGGAATTTACTTCGTTAGGCTGGAAACAGAGCAGGGAAACACCTTTACTCAACCATTCATGGTGAAATAGTCTTTCAAATGGATAGACCGGCCTGCCGGTCAGATAAATGATCACGGGTGTACAAAAAGGTGCATCCGTGGTCTTTTTTTTATGGGATGCATGGCTCAGTCCAATATAATATGGTTACTTTTGATTCTCAGCGGCTTTTTGCCCGGCCTCATGTCTTTGTTTTGGGAAGCGGATGGCGAATAAACTATATGTGCTTGAGCAATAGTGTAAATTACCTAAAAGCCAAATTCCTTTCCCGGGGAGGGAAACCGTTCTTTCTTCAGGAGGATTATTTTTTAGGATATTCCACACATTAAATTGAAAATTAGTTGTAACTTTGCGCGCCCAAATCGGGTGCCTTGCGGATGTGGCGGAACTGGTAGACGCGCCAGACTTAGGATCTGGTGCCTTCGGGCGTGTGGGTTCGACTCCCTCCATCCGCACTGTTTTTTCCGGATGTTTTCCGGATTTTTCGTTTGTCCATATATGATACCCTGTGCCTTTCACAGGGGCATAAGAAACCATTAAAGGAAGTGAAATTTTATGAACATTACCAAAGAAGAAACGGGTAAGCTTACGGCCACCATTAAGGTGGAAGTGCAGGAGGAAGACTACAGGGAACCGGTAGATAAGAAACTGAAAGAATACCGTAAGAGTGCGCAGGTGGCAGGGTTCAGACCGGGAAAAGCGCCCATGGGGCTGATTAAAAAGATGTATGAACCGGCTGTTATGATGGACCAGGTGAACAATGTGTTGTCAGACGCCATTGCGAATTATCTCAAAGAAAACCAGGTGAAAACCATTGGCAACCCGTTGGCCAACACTGAAAAGTCGCAAAAGGCCGACTTTACCAAAGACAAAGAATTTGTTTTTTACTTCGATATTGCCTGGCAGCCTGATTTTCAGGTGCCCCTGGATGACTCGCTGAAGGTAGACTATTATAATATCGATGTGGATGACAGTCAGGTAGATGAATATCTGGGGGATATGCTAAAGCATTACGGAAAGACGGTTGAGCTGGATCAGGTAGAAGAGAAGGCGCTCGTATATGTTAATATTCCGGAATCGCACAGCCACCAGGAGAAGGAAGAGGGGGAGGAAGAAAAGACCACTCCTTTTGCAGAAGACATGTTGATAAACAAAGAAACCCGGGAGAAGGTACGGGAAGCCAGGGTGGGGGATGAGCTGGTGATCAATCCGGCGAAGGAATTTGAAAACAAAACCGACATTCGCAGCATGCTGGAGTTGCCTGCCGACGGATCCGGGGATGACCAACTGGACCGGGACTACACCATGGTAATTAAAAAGATCAAAGGGTTTAAGCCGGCAGAGATCAATGAAGAACTGTTTAATCAGGTCTTTCCCGGAGATAAGATACAAAATGAAGAAGAGCTTAGAGAACGTATAAGGAAAGATGCAGAGCAATCCCTGGAAAAGGAAAGCGAAAAGTTCTTCTTCCATGATGCAGTGAAAGCCATTCGTCAGGCAGTGGAGATGGAGCTGCCGGAAGACTTTGTAATGCGCTTTATCAAGGATAGAAATGCGGAAGCCGAAGAGGAAAACAAAATGTCGGATAAGGACATTGAAGAGAACTTTGACTCCTACCTGAAGAGCATGCAGTGGCAGATAATTGAAAACAAAATTATTGAAGAGAATGAGCTGCAGGTAAAGGATGAAGAGGTAAAGGGACGGGTGCGCGAGTTGCTATCCATGCAAATGGGAGCCCCCGGAGACAGCCCGGAGATGGATGAAACCATGAATAAGCTGGTGGATACGGTGATGGCTAAGCAGCAAAAAGAGATTGAAGGAATATATCAGGAGCTTATTGAGCGTAAGATCACCAACCTGCTCAAAGAAAAAATCCACATTACAGAGAAGAACATTTCTTATGATGACTTTGTTAAATTAGCCAAAGAACGTTCTGAAAAATAATAGATATGAGCCCACACAAGGATGAATTTCGAAAGTATGCCACCCGGCATCACGGGTTGAGCAGTTTAGCTTATGACCAGTATGCCGCGGCGATATCCGGGTATATTAACCCCACTATTATTGAAGAGCGGCAGCTCAATGTGGCCCAGATGGATGTGTTTTCACGGCTCATGATGGACCGTATCATCTTTTTGGGAGTGCCCATTGATGATAACGTGGCCAATATTATCCAGGCCCAGATGCTGTTCCTGGAGTCGGCTGACTCTTCCAAAGACATACAGATCTACCTGAACACACCGGGGGGCTCTGTCTATGCCGGGCTGGGTATTTATGATACCATGCAGTATATTGCCCCCCAGATATCCACCATATGTACAGGAATGGCTGCCTCTATGGGTGCAGTGATCCTTTGTGCCGGCCAAAAAGGGAAACGGACAGCCCTGCCCCATTCACGGGTGCTGATCCATCAGCCAATGGGGGGAGCCCATGGGCAGGCATCTGATATAGAGATTACCGCCAGAGAGATACTGAAGATGAAAAAAGAACTCTACGAGATCATTGCAAAGCACTCCGGACAAAAGCTGTCTAAAATTGAAAAAGACTCGGACCGGGACTACTGGATGACGGCACAGGAAGCCAAGGATTATGGCATGATCGACGAAATACTGATCAAAAACCCCAAGAAAAATAAACAAGAAAAATAAACACCCTGATACCACTGGTGATGAAACCGGTAATGCCAAATCTACATGCGGATAGCTGTTTGTTATTGATGGGTTAATACAGAAAATAAACTTTATGGCTAAGCGAGAATCAGAACAATGTGCCTTTTGCGGACGGAAACGCAAGGATACCAAAATGCTTATATCCGGCATTCAGGCCAATATCTGTGATAACTGCGTGTCGCAGGCATACGATATTGTAAATGAAGAACTGAGCCAGTCGGGGGAAGACTTGCAGCAATCCCTTAAGCTGAAAAGACCCAAAGAGATTAAAGCCTACCTGGACCAGTACGTTATTGGTCAGGATAATGCCAAGCGTATCCTGTCGGTGGCAGTTTATAACCATTATAAGCGTGTTATTGAACTCTCCAAACGTAAAGGTGGTAAGGATAAAGATAATGAGGATGATGTGGAGATTGAAAAGTCCAATATTATCCTTGTGGGGGAGACAGGAACAGGTAAGACCTTGATGGCTAGGAGTATTGCCAAAATGCTGGATGTGCCGTTCTGTATTGCCGACGCTACGGTGCTCACGGAGGCCGGGTATGTGGGGGAAGACGTGGAAAGTATCCTTACACGACTATTGCAGGCGGCCGACTATAAGGTGGAAAACGCTGAAAAAGGTATTGTCTTTATTGATGAGATCGATAAGATCGCCAGAAAAAGCGATAACCCGTCCATAACACGGGATGTATCAGGAGAAGGTGTGCAGCAGGCCCTGCTTAAGCTCCTGGAAGGAACCGTGGTCAATGTGCCACCACAAGGCGGACGGAAGCATCCTGAGCAAAAAATGATCCAGGTCAATACGGAAAATATTATGTTCCTGGCAGGCGGTGCTTTTGACGGTATTGATAAAAAAATTGCCAGCCGGCTACGAACCAATGTGATCGGATTTGCCAACAAAGACGACCAGGAGGTGGTGGACCGGGATAACCTGCTCCAGTATGTGGCACCTCAAGACCTTAAAAGCTTTGGGCTTATCCCTGAAATTGTGGGACGATTGCCGGTGGTTACATACCTCAACCCCCTGGATAAAGATATCCTGGTGCAAATACTTACCCAACCCAAAAATTCAGTGGTGAAACAGTTTGTTCATCTGTTTAAACTGGATAATATCCGATTGGAATTTAAGGAAGGCGTTTTTGAGTATATCGCCGATAAAGCCATTGAGTTTGGATTGGGAGCCCGGGGTCTTCGCTCTATGCTGGAGGCTATACTTAACGACGCCATGTATGAAATGCCTTCTCAAAGTGGGAGATCTGAACAGGAAAGGGAACTGATAGTGGATATTAAATACGTGCGGGAAAAGCTGCAAAAAACCAATGTGACCAAACTAAAGGTGGCCTGACACATTTTCAACCATCAACGCTTTCAGGCAGTACTACGCCCATGGTGTCTTCGGATCCTGCTTTTTAGATAATAGTCCGTACATTTAAGATAATATTGGGGGGCATTGCTGCGTTTACTATTTTGTGCCCTTCAGGTAAACGAACCGGTACATGGGCTTAATGGTCACAGCTTGCCGGCTGTGTTTATAGGGGTGTTATTCAGGAAAACCAAAAGATATCAGGGTTTGAAGTATTTACATTTTTTTGCTATTATTTTATTAGTTGTTTTCTTACTGGTTGCCTGCCGCAGTTTCCAGCCCGCCGGCCGCACCAATATTTCCAGGAGCTACGATCCGGAAAAGTCCCTAATTAACCCAAAGGTGGCTATATATCATTCCTCTATGGACAGCACGGAAGTGTTTTTTCGTCAACTGCGGGAGGAGTTGTCCTATGAGGAGAACGGGGTGGCCCGGGTGAAGGTCAAGTGGGAGGTGTTGATGGGGTATAACTCCCGGGAGGTGGTAGATAGTGCCACAATTGTGTTTAATGATACTTTGGGGCAAGCTACGGGGCCTTTTCTTTTGTTCAGTCAAAAGGCCGCCTTGCCCATCGGGGAGTCTTATTTGTTGCGTGCAGGCATTAAAGACCTTACCACCGGCAATGCTTCCTGGAAATACATCCATTTGAAGAAGGAAGATTACCATCATTCACAATTTTTTAAGATCACCCGCTCAGACGGGCAGCGTGTTTTTTCTCCACTGGTAAACCAGAAAGACTCGCTGGTTATTCATTACCGTCATTCAGAAAAGCTGTATGTCACCCGTTTCCGCGAGCAGGAGCGCGTTCCCCGCCCACCGTATATGAACATGCGCATTGATGACCCCCATTTAAAAAAGGATTCCTCATTCACTTTAAACCTGGTGGATGGCCAGTCATTGGCTTATGACTTTTCCCACCCCGGAATTTACTTTCTTCAGTCGGATACTACTGTAAATAAGGGCTTAACCCTTTATCATTTTGGTATGGATTATCCTCAAATACTTCGTCATGAGGACATGGTTCCGCCGCTGCAGTACATATCTACCCGTAGCGAGTATCGCCGGCTTCATTCGGCCCAAAACCCCCGGGAGGCTGTGGACCAGTTCTGGCTTGACCTGGCGGATAACCACGAGCGGGCAAGGGTATTGATACGGAACTATTACAGCCGTGTGGAAATGGCTAATAAGCTGTTTTATACTCATACCCCGGGGTGGAAAACCGACCGCGGGATGGCTTATATCGTTCTGGGAACACCACAGGTAATATACCGATCAGACCATACGGAAACCTGGGTGTATGGCGAATCTACACGGTATAACGCCATAAAACTGGACTTTCAGAAAACGGATAACCCCTACAGCGATAATGACTACCGGCTGGAACGAACCCCGGCACATAAAGATGAATGGTTACACGCAATTGATTTTCAACGAAGATAATTTCTGGCAATATGGTAAAAAATAATGATCTTATATATGGTATCCACCCGCTAATGGAGGCCTTGCAGGGAGGGATGCCCATGAATAAAGTGTTTATGAAAAACGGGCTTCGGGGAGAGCATGTGTATGCCCTCAAAGGCCTTATTCATAAATGGAATATCCCACTGCAGCATGTGCCCATGGAAAAGCTTAACCGCCTTACCAATAAGAATCACCAGGGGGTGGTAGGGCTCACTTCCCCGGTGCCGTTCCACTCTTTGGGGGATCTGATTCCCGGCATCTTTGAAAAGGGCCAGACACCCCTGATCGTTGTGCTGGATCAGATTACCGATATGAGAAACCTGGGGGCAGTGTGCCGCACCGCGGAAGCAGCAGGAGCTCATGCCGTGGTTATCCCTGAAAAAGGATCCGCTGCCATTACTGCAGATACCATGAAAGCATCCGCAGGCGCACTGAGCTACATACCCATTTGCCGGGAAAATAACCTGAAAAATACGGTTATGTATCTTAAAGATAGTGGAATACAGGTCGTCGCAGCAGCCGGAGACGCCCAAATGGCCTATACCAGCCTTAATATTGGCGGGCCAGTGGCTATTATCATGGGGTCTGAAGGAAAAGGAATATCATCCCAACTGCTCCAAATGGCAGATCATGCCGTGAAAATACCCATGCTGGGCGAGATATCAAGCCTTAATGTCTCCGTGGCTGCAGGCATTTTGCTTTTTGAAATGGTGAGAAACAGAAGCCTCAACCCGGCATAAACAAGGCAGATGGGGGAGAAGAAAAATAATTGTATTTTGTTCTTGACCTTTTCGTCATTATTGATTATATTTGAAGGCGTAAAAAGAGTAGTTGACATGTGTTTTTAACCCCTTATAACCATGGTGTTTATCAATGCATATTACAGGTTATTCATTCTATAAAAACAAATAATTATGGAGCAAGGCGTAGAAATTACTGAGCGTCAGGAAGTGCTTGCATTCTCAACTTCCAAAGACATTCTCCGGCAAGCACTTAAAAAGCCCACTAACCACAGTGATGTTATTATTCCCTCTGCCACGGCAGTTCCTTCGGGGTTTCACCATTTTGATCAAAAGACTTTAGGATTTAAGAAGCGCGAGCTTACCGTTATAGCTGTTCGTCCGGCTATGGGTAAGACGGCTTTTCTTTTGAGCCTGGTGAACAATATGGCCATAAAGCAGCGCCGTCAGGTGGTGCTGTTTAGTACGGAACGGCCGGCAGGGCGAGTGGTTCAGCGGCTAGTGGAAACGGAAACGGGGATGTCCATGAATAAAATACGGGATGGTCAATTGTCTGACAGCCGTAAAGATCATGCAGAGACCATGATAAGCAATATCTCCAACGCGGGGATATACATCAACGATGTTGCTCATCCCTCGGCAGACCTGGTTATCCGGCACAGCAAATTGCTGGCGGAAACCACCCGCCCGGACATTATCTTTGTGGATTCCATGGAGCATCTTTTGCCCCAGATAAGCGACCCGGAGAAACGTGTTCAGGAATGTGGCACCATTACGGAATCACTCCATGCCCTGGCGCAGGAGCTGGATGTCCCGGTGGTTCTTTTTGCCCGTGCCACATCCAACAGCACCGCACCCTGTGTTGAAGACCTTCATGGAGTGGTTAATGAACGTGTACAGAATGTGGTTATGCTTCACCGGCCCGACAAACAAGAGCAACCCAACGGGAACCACCCCAATGGCTATACCCAGTTGATTATTCAGCGTGACTCTCACTTGCAATCCACCGGTAAAGTGGCGGTAAAGTTTATTGATAGCATAGACAAGTTTGTGAACCTAAGCGAATAGCCGTTGTTTTGCTGCTTGGTTATTGCCCTCACTGGAAGCTGCTTCCGCTTTTGCGGGGGCAGCTTTTTTATAATGCACTATATTTATGGGAAAGGGACAGGGAGAACCAAAATCGTACACCACTGCCCTCTGGGCTGTCTATGCCCATTTTGCCTCCATGGTCTTCGGCCAGTTGACGGGCCAGGATGAGCGCTCCCGTTTTTTCCGGCGTGTGATGACCTTCCATATCCGTATGATCCTCCGTTAAATACAGCATCCCTTCCTGCTCCTGGGCGCTTAAGGCTGGGCCCTTATCCCATACCCATATCTTTATATGGTCGCCTTCCAGGGTTGCTCCCACCTCAATATCCCCATCCTCCCGGGAGCGCATTTTGGCGTTTTCAATCAGTATATCCGTTATCAGCCGTACCCTGGAAATGTCCACATCCATAAATACAGGGTATCCTGGTAATGCGGTCTTTATGGTAATGTTGTCATGCACTGTGGTGCCCCGGCTTAAGGATACGGTATCACTGACTATCTGAATGATGTCCACTTGTTTGTCGGTAGTAAGGCAGGTGGAAGACTCACGTTCAGCATATGCCTGTATAACCTTTAACCTGCCGCCGGCAAACTTGCTCAACGCTTGGATCTTCTCAATGGTTTTTTCCTTTTCCTTTGAGGGGATAATCTCCTTTCCTCCCAGTCTTTCAGCCAGGCTTTGGATGTTTAACAGGGGGGTAACCAGGTTTTTTACGGCCATGCGCACCAAAGCGTTTCTGTTGATCCGCTCCAGCTCCAGCTGCTTGTTTTGCTCCTGGATCTTAATCTGTTGCCATTCTTCCTGGGTGATATCATCCAGGATAAACATAACCAACCGCTGGTTGTTCAGGGTTATTGGCCGGGTACTATAATGGAAGTACTTTAAAACCGGTTTGCCACGGATATAAAAGGTGCGGGAGATCTTGTGCCGGGTGAAGCGGATTCCTTCATGAAATGTGCGCAGTATGCCCTTGCGCAGGCCGCAATCATGGCAATCTACGGTGGTTCCACAGTCATTATTCCCGTTTACGTGCTTACAACCCAGCACATTTCCGCACAACTCCCCGATGATCTTGTCCTCAGGCTTGTGGAATAAAGCACGGAAAGGATCATTTATGGCTCGGAGCCGACAGTCACCGTCAGCTAAAAAAATGGCGGAGGTGATATCGTTAAACAGGGCACCCGGAAATTCCGCCGACCGGGCAATCTCTTCATAGGGTATCTTCATTGGCTTGCAAAGTTAATAAACTTTTTACTACCAAAGCTCCCCACCCCTCCTTCGGAATGACCACCGGAAACAACCGGACCATCAATTGGGCTATTCCCCGTGGAAACCCGGGGCCGGCCAGCTCTCGCACAGCTCTTTCAGGCCGGAATGGATGCTATTCCTTCTTATCAATATTAATAAGCTGGATGTCAAAGATGAGATCCTTGCCTGCCAAAGGATGGTTGCCGTTAAGCACCACATTGTCATCTTCGATGTTCTCCACTTCCACGATAACACCGGGGCCTTCCTTTTGGGGAATCTCAAACTTCTGACCCTCCTTTACCTCCATATCTTTAAATACCTCTTCCTTACTTACGGTGATTAGCAAATCTTCCCGCTGCTCGCCATAGGCCTCATCGGGCGTGAGCTTGAAACTCTTCTTCTCCTCTTCTTCCATGCCCTCTACCGCTTTGTCAAACCCCTGGATCATCTGGCCCGCCCCCAACTCAAACTCTAAGGGATCACGTGATACAGACGAGTCAAAAACAGTGTCATCGGTGAGTTTACCGGTGTAATGTACTTTTACCTTGTCGCCTTTTTTTGCTTTTTCTGACATAATAATAATCGCTTTTGTTTTTGCAAATATATAAAGATATGGGAAATGGTGATTAAGATGTAAAAAATTTCGGTGGCCCGGGTAGTAAAGGCTACCCCCTGTTAAGCACCACTATATTCTCCACATGGTGTGTATGGGGGAACATGTCCAGGGGTTGCACTTTAGTGATATGGTATTTTTCTTTCATCATCTCCAGGTCTCGTGCCTGAGTAGCGGGGTTACAGGAGACATACACAATTTTTTCCGCATGGATGTCCAGCAGTTGCTTTACCACATCTTTATGCATCCCGGCTCTGGGCGGGTCAGTAATGACCACTTGTGGCTTTCCATGTGATTCCACAAAGGAAGGGGTGAGCACCCGGGCCATATCACCGCTGTAAAAGGAGGTGTTATTAATGCCGTTAAGCTGCATATTCTTTCTGGCATCCTCTATGGCTTGGGGGACATATTCGATACCTATCACTTTTTTTGCTTTCCCGGCCACAAACATGGCGATGCTTCCTGTCCCTGTATACAGGTCATATACCGTTTGTTGGCCCGACAGGTCGCTGAAGGCCCGTATGCATTCATACATCTTGAGGGCCTGATGGGGATTGGTTTGGAAGAAGGATAAGGGGCCGGTTTTAAAATGAAGGTTTTCCAGGGTTTCCACCAGGCAGGTTTCTCCCGAGAATGGTTGAGCTTCCAGGCCGTCCAGGCTGTCGTTCTGCTTGTGATTGACGATATACATCAGGGAGATCACCTGGGGAAAGGCCTTTTTTACGGCGCCAAGTATGTCTTCAATGGCCTGTTCATGAAGTTCTTTAAGCACCAGGACCACCATCCATTCCCCTGCCTGGTTATTTCGGACCATAAGATTACGCAGCAGCCCTTCCTGTGTTTTGGCATGGTAAAAGCTGTACCCTTTTTCCAGGGCGGTTTCTTTTACCCGCTTTCGAATGCTATTGGTAAGGTCTTCCTGAAGGTAGCAGGTCTCTATGTCCAGTATCCGGTGGAACATTCCCGGCAGGTGAAACCCCAAGCCATTCATGTTCAAATCAGAAAAGTCGGTCTCTTTGGAGTAATCGGTGAGCCACTTCATGCTGGAAAAAGTGTATTCCAGCTTATTGCGATATCCGGTGGTCTTCTCTGACGCCAGAATGGGCGATACCGGCGGAAGATCCACCTTGCCAATGCGTTTGAGCTGGTCAACCACCTGCTTCTCCTTGAACTCCAGTTGAAGATCATAGGGGATATGCTGCCATTTGCAGCCACCGCAAACGCCAAAATGCTGGCATACCGGCGTAGTGCGTAACGGAGAGCTGCGGTGGAAACGGACAATGTCCCCCTCAAAATAATGTCGACGCTGCTTACGTGTCTGCACATCCACAATATCCCCGGGAGCAGCAAAGGGAACAAAAACTACTTTGTCGTGGTACTTACCCAATGCTTTGCCTTCCGAACCGAAAGACTGTATCTCCAAATGCTCCAATAGTTTATTTCTGTTTCTTTTTCGTCCCATATAACGCCTTTATTGTTCCTCCCTTTTTCTGTTGCCTCGAATGTTCTCTTTTCTGTTGCCTCGCCTGTTCTCTATTTCTGTTGCTTCACCTGTTCTCTTTTTCTGTTGCCTTTTTTTGTTGCCTTTTTTTGCGGTTTGACTGCCTGTTGTCAACGGCAGTGGGGTGGTTTTATTTTTTTACCCTGGGTGAATCCGGTCTAAAGTGGGCACATTTGGTTTTCAGCGGGAATGATGGTAACATATGGTGTATTTGCATGCTTCATTTGCTTTTCCAATAGTTGGCGATCCCAGGCAAACCCCATAATATATCCACCTCCTCCCGATCCGCATAGCTTCAGGCTATAATGATCCGTGTCCAGTCCCTTTTTCCAGAGGGCATGGCAGGGTTGGGGGATCATTGGTTGAAAGTGTTGCCACTGATAACAGGAAAGCTCTTTCAGGTCATCAAAGAAGCGTCCTGTATTGGTGGACAGCATGCTGTCTATGGCCTGGTCGGTGATTTCGTTGAGCAGGTCGTCCTGGATACTTTCTGCATCCATGCTATCCACGTTTTCCAGGAATATATTCACCAGCTTTTCCGTATTTTCCGGTGCTCCGGTATCCAACAGGAAGAGGCTTCCTTTTTCAAGGTGTTTTTCCAGCGGGATGTCCACGCTTTGGATATGCTGCATATCTTTCACCAGCAGGGGGGTTTTGGTGTAACTGCACAGCGGGTCTGTGCCCGAGCTTTTTCCATGATACAGGCCTTCTATCTGTGCCAACTGGCTTTTTATAGTTCCCAGCCCGGGGTTGTTTCCTTTCGGTGAGGGGATACTGCGGTTGGTATCCTGATATGGAACGGCATAGTGGTGATAGATGGCAGCGGTAACTGCACCTGAGCTTCCCAGGCCGTATCCTTCCGGGATATTGGAATGGAAGTACAGGCCCTGGTTCAGGTCTTTTCTCAGGGCACTAAAGTCCATTGGTGCCAGCAGTTGTGCCGTTCTGTCCAGCTCCTCCAGGTGGTGGAGCAGGGTCTTGAGGAGTCCGTTGGACCAGCGGGCACGGCTTTTAAACGCCGGCGGGGCATTGTCCGCCAGGTCCAGCCAACCACGGTATGGATGGCAGGGCATGACCAACGCCCGGGAACCGGTCAATACACTATACTCCCCGAAAAGCAACAGCTTGGAAGGGAAAAGGACACGGCGGCTATTCATAACAATTGCTTTATAAATAAAAAAAGCCAAAAGGCTGAAATATGTAATGCGCCCGGCAAAGATAATGGATATATTTTTTGGCTCTATGCCATGAGCTGGTAATAAAATGCACGTTTGGCTTCCTGTGGCTTTTTACCCCGTCCCTCAACTTTTTTCTGTTTCTTTGCCCTATGGATGAAAACACGCGTTATTCATTACGGCTGCTGGGACGCGGCAGTGTGGTGGTGGTTTCTGTGGCCCTCATACTGGCCATTATCGGCTATATTAAACGGGATGACCACCTTTTGCCGGGGACGGTAGCTTCTCAGTATGCCTTTACTGCCCAGGATTTCCTTCTGATGGATGAAGATATGCGACGGACTTATGAAAACCAGCGCATAACAATCCACGGAGTGACAGAGAAAACCTATGCAGAGGGCCGGAGCTATGTGTTGATAATGAGGCATAAAACAGCGGATGGGAAAATCATGTTCAAACAGTGGAAAGAAACGGTACCGCATGCCGTTAAACCAGGAGATACCCTGATAGTAAAGGGAACCTACCGCGGTGGAAAGGCAAAGAAATGGGTGGTGGACCGTTGTGAAATTGTTGAAAATTGAAAAATGCCGCCCCTAAAGGGGAGAACTAAAGGGGAGAACTAAAGGGGAGAACAAAAGGGAGGACAAGGGGAGGACAGGGGGAGGGCAATTTTTGCGGTGGCTGCTCCGCTTTGGCTTTTATGGCGGCGGATAGGCCCGCAAACCCGGGGTTACAGTCTTTACAGGTTCATATTGTCCGAAATGATCTCCCGTAATTGGTCCACACTAACACGTTTAGCCATGATCTTTTTGTCCTCATCCAGCAGATAGATCATCGGTGTGGCATATACGTCATACATTTCGTGGAAGTTGGTCCATCGCTGACCATCGTATACCTGTATCCAATCCAGTTCATTTTCACGGATATATTTTTTCCACTTCTCCGGTGTTTGCCGGTCGGTATATATGGAATATATTTCCACACCGTGCGGGTTCAGGTCTTGGTACAGTTTTTTAATATGGGGTGTTTGCCGGCGGCAGTGTCCGCATTCTGCATCCCAGAAGTGGACTACCAGATATTTTGCTTCCACCGAATGCAATGGAACGTACTCTCCGCTGGTGTCTACCAGCACCATGTTGGGTGCCTTTTTGCCAATAAGGAGGTTGCGAAGGATATCTGCCCTGGTTTGTAGGTTGTTCAGCACGTTTTTACTGATCCAGGGGGTCTTCTCTTCGCTGAAATAGTTATCCACCATATGAACATATACCTTATCCATGCCCATAACCTCTGACCGTTCGGCATTTACCGTGATAAACCAGGTTAGATATTTTACAGCTTCCTGGTTATCTCCGGCCATATCAATAACCCGGTCGGCGGCTTTGATAATGCTGTCCGGGTTTTTGATAAGCACATTGTTGAAAAGATTGCTCACCCGCTGATGGATCACCGGGGTATAGAGCATGCGAACATCGCTCAGGTCTAAATTTTCAAAATAATGCTCCACGTAATAGTTGTATTGCCATTGTTGAACCTCCTGATCATTAAGCCCTTCAGGAGCCCCGGGAACCTCCGGGTCGCTCAAACCCAGGTATACATCTGCGAAAAACATGCCTTCATTCTTCTCCAAAAACGCATCCCTGAACCGGGAAATCTCCTGATTCAAACTATCTATTTTATTATTAATGGAATCCCGGGCCCCCCGGTCCTGATCCTCATCCAGCGCATCCCGGCGATCCCGTAAGTCGCGGATATGCTTATTGATATCCCCGGTATAATGCAGAAACTCATAGAATAACTCGTTCTCACGGGAACCCCGTACCCTCATGTCCCCGATCAGATCTTCCGTAGTGGTAGACAACCGGAACTCTTGATCATCGGGAACAATAAATTCAAAATAATTTTTGTCCGCCCGGACACCCAGGTAAATCCCCTGCGGAAGGGGCTCATCACCCTCAAAAACAAACAGCCCGTCCCCCCGGTTTTCCGTAGTGTCCTTAAGAAGCTGCTTGTCGGCATAGTAGTAGGCCAGATACATTACCGAGTCTTGTGAACCATCTACTTTTATCTCTATCCGGTAGCTCTGGGCGCAGGAGACCTTTATGATCAATATGTTAAATAAAAGGAGAAGAAAAACATACTTATTCATGATTTATGCTTTTTGTTGTCGTTGTGTGATGTAAAGCCAATGTATATTGGCGATTCCACGTTGTCTCCGGGACACCTTACGGTAAACGTTATTTATTACCTTTTGTTTTTTATTCCCCGCACGCGTTTTCTTTTTATTCCCTGCAGTCTGCTTTCCGGGCTTTTTGGGTGCCCCTATTGTACTTCTTCTCCCGGAATGGAATTGTCTTCTATTATATTGCCGTAAAGCACTTTGTGGATTGCAGCGTGTATCGATGCCAGCCGGTGCCCCCATCGTGTTTCAAAGAGCCTTTGGCATTCATGTACCGCCCCCTGGCGGGCAGTCAGCGTGTTTTGCTGGTAGTAAACCAGAAAGTCTTTTATGTCCTGATAAATATCCGATAATCCTTCCGCAATACTGGCTTTTCCAGGCTTTACTCCGTAGATCTCATCATGACGTGTAAGAAAGAACCCATCATCCTTGCCCAGCTTTTCTTTCATCCGGCTATACAGGTTATCCCAGTTTTCTTCTGTGATAAAATGTTGGGGAATAGTGTTCTCTGGTGGTTCAACCTGGGGAAGCAGCGCCCCTTTGATATACAGCAGGGGAAGCACTTTCTGCAAATAGGCCAGCGTGGTGGCCTTATCGTACTTTTCGTTTCCTTCCATAAACAGGCATAACTCATTGGCCACGGTGATGAACTCCAGAACGGCCGTGCCTCTTACTTTCTCTTCGTTCGTTGTCATCTGTTTATAACTTTGTTTGGTGTTTGGTGTTTGGGGAGAGTTTCCCGCCAGGGGTTAATCTCACCAATCTTTTTATGGTAATCCCGAAGGGCCGGGACAGGGCAGCTGTGCAGTGGTCCGGTTCTCCCATTTGGGGGAGTCAGAGGGGCGCGCACGGGAGTTTTCCGTAGGGGAATGATCATCCCCCTGTGTGTCGAATGCTTCCACATGGGCGTTTCATCAGCTTATTAATTATTTCTGTCGGTGCTGTTATGGGGCGGCCTAAAAAGATTGCTTTTGACTTTCAGCGAATATGAAAAATATGCGTTCTTAGACCAGACTCATTTATATTTGCGGCGCAAAGATAATTTCTTTTTCTATCCTGCCGGTTTTCTTTCCGCCGTATATTTGGCAGCCGGTTACGGAATGATTCTATGAGGAAGATCACAGTGATTAATGCGGTGATATGTCATTCGTTCATTCGTTCAATCGTTCAATCGTTCATTCGTTCATTCGTTCAATCGTTCATTCGTTCATTCATTCATTCGTTCATTCGTTCATTCGTTCATTCGTTCATTCGTTCATTCGTTCATTCGTTCATTCGTATTTTGTTATACGGAAAAAAGGAGGTATTTGTGGGTAATATATTATTGGCAGAGGGTTTAAGCAAGGCATATGGTGACCGCTTGTTGTTTGAGGGCATCACACTGGGTGTGGATGAGGGCCAGAAGTTGGCTTTGATAGCGGGCAACGGGACGGGAAAGACCAGCTTGCTGGATATTATTTCCGGAAACCTGGAGCCCGATACCGGTACGGTATCCTTTCGTGAGGGGCTACGGGTGGGCTATCTGCCTCAAAACCCTGAGCTCCCTCCGGGAAGTACGGTTTTTGAAGCACTTTTTCATTCGGATAACCCATACATGGAGGCTATACGTGATTATGAGCTGGCAATGGGAGAGATGCATAAAAAAGAGAGTAAGAAAACCCGGGAGCAGGTGGATAAGGCCATGGGCCGGATGGATGCTCTACAGGCCTGGGACTACGAGGTGAGAGTGAAAGAAGTGCTGTCCAGACTGAAGTTGGATAATATCCATCAAAACGTGGAAGAGCTGTCCGGCGGACAGAAAAAAAAGGCCGCCCTGGCACGGGTGCTGATGGAACAGGTGGACCTGATGATCCTGGATGAACCTACCAACCACCTGGATATCCAAATGATCCAATGGCTGGAAGAATTTCTGACCCGGCAAAAACTGGCCATATTGCTGGTAACTCACGACCGCTACTTCCTGGATGAAGTGTGTGAGGAAATACTGGAAATGGATGAAGGAAAACTATATAAATATAATGGCAACTATAGCTACTTTCTGGAAAAACGGGAAGAACGACTGCAACAGTTTCGGCAGGAAACCCTGAAAGCGAAAAACCTTTACCGGAAAGAACTGGAATGGATGCGCCGTATGCCAAAAGCCCGGGGAACAAAAGCGCAATCCAGAGTATCTGCCTTCTATACACTGGAAGAAAAAGCCAGACAAAAAACCCAAACTAAACAATCCGGATTTTCCGTGAAATCACAGCGGCTGGGGAAAAAGATACTGGAAATTAATGACCTGTATAAAAGCTTTGGCGAACTGGATATCCTAAAAGGATTCTCTTATACCTTTAAACGAGGAGAAAAAGTGGGCGTGGTGGGCCCCAATGGCGTGGGTAAAACTACGCTGTTTAATATGATCGCCGGACTGGAAAGGCCGGATAAAGGAAGCATAGTGCAGGGACAAACCACACGGATAAGCTACTTTTCACAGGAAGGAATACGCGTGGAGGAAGATAAACGGGTGTTGGAGATGGTGAAAGATGTGGCCGAAGAGATCCACTTTGACCAGGGAACCATGTCGGCATCACGATTTCTGACCCATTTTAACTTCGATAGCACTGCCCAATACAACTACTTTAGCAACCTTAGCGGCGGAGAAAAACGCCGCCTGTTTTTGCTTATTAAACTTATGGAAGACCCCAACTTCCTTATCCTGGATGAACCTACCAACGACCTGGATATCCCCACACTGGCTACCCTGGAGGAATTTTTGGGCAACTTTCCCGGCTGCGCCCTTATCTCATCCCACGACAGAGCATTCCTGGATAACCTGGTGGACCACGTGTTTGTCTTTGAAGGAAACGGTATTATAAAGGACTTCCCCGGAAATTATACCCAATACCGATTGAAAAAACAACAGAAAGAAAAGCGTAGGAAGACAGCTGCCTCAAAACCTGCAGCCAAAAAACGCAGCCCGGGGAAAAGAACCCCCGGTAAAATGACCTATAAGCAGGAAAAACGCTATCAATTCCTGGAGACTGAAATCCAACAGTTGGAAAATGAAAAGGAAAAGCTTACCCAAATGCTCAATAGTGGAGCACTGTCCGGAGAACAACTGCAAAAAACGGCCCAGGAAATCGGAGCAATGATGGAAATGATCGACCAGTTGTCTATGGAATGGATGGAGCTGGATGAACTGAAACCGGGAAAAAAGGAGTAGAATGACCCCCCCTGCACTGGGCTTTCCTGTGATATTCGTATCTTTGAACCTTCATTAATTTAGTGGGAAACTGCTGATAATGGATTGAATAATAGACTTTTATTTATGATAATGGATGATAAACTTGTTTTTGGGGTTGATGCCGGAACCCTGGCAGTGAAGGTAGCCGTGCATGACGGTGATGAGACGCGCGTATATAAGCGGGAGCATCAGGGGGAGCCGCTTAAGGCTTTTCAGAGCTTGCTGGATCAACTGGCAGTTCCTGACGCCGGGTTTTATGGGCTAACATGCGGACGCTACGGTGGTCTGCTGGCCGCCCGTTTTCCCTTGAAAGAGGTGACATCCATAGATGCCATGATGTATGCCTTTGATCGGGAAGACTATTCCCGGGTTCACCATATGATCGATATTGGCTCCTCCGGCCTGGCCCTGGTGGAAGTCCACCGGGGTAAACTTCAGCGCTATGAGACCAATAGCTTATGTGCAGCCGGTACGGGGGCTTTCCTGGACCAGCAGATGTATCGCCTGAACCTGAACTATGCCTCTGCTGCTGACATCCCCGTAGTTTTCCAACCCCCTTCCATTGCTTCACGCTGTTCTGTCTTTGCTAAAAGCGACCTGATACACCGGCAACAGGAAGGCTATACGGTGCCACAGCTTTGGAATGGACTGGTGAAAGGACTGGCACAGTCGGCTTTCTCCACCCTGTTTCGAGGAACCGTGATACAAAATGATGTGTTACTTATTGGCGGCCTGGCTAATAATCATGTGTTCCTCCATTACCTGGAAAAGCTCCTGGATGGCCATAAGCTGCTCCTGCCGCCCACACCCCATTTCTTTATTGCTAAAGCATTGTGCAACATGGCTCCACATAAGCAAAAGGAACCAGGAAAGACATCTTTCAAAGCGCAAAAAAAGGAAAATCAGACGTATGAAAGACCCCTGGAATTTCATACGCTTCCTCAGGCAGAACACACCCATTATACGGATGAGAACGGAAGTGAAATAGATGTATATCAACTGAAAATGGGAGAGAGGCTCACCGGATATGCCGGTGTGGATATCGGCTCTACCAGCACCAAGATGGCCCTTTTAGATGGGCAGGGAGTTATTCGCTTTGGTGTTTATACCCGTACCCGTGGCAGACCCATTAAGGCTTTCCAGCGATTGCTGGGCTCGGTGGAGCAATTATGTGATAAATATGGGGTGGACCTGACCATTGGCGGCCTGGGAACCACCGGAAGCGGACGAAAGCTGGTGGGTACCTTTGCCGGGGCCGACATGGTGAAAAATGAAATATCTGCTCACCTAAAGGGTGCAGTCAAGTCCTTTCCCAATGTGCGCACCATCTTTGAGATCGGTGGCCAGGATTCCAAGTACATCAGCGTAGAGAACGGCTGGATGAAAGATGCCAACATGAACTATGTGTGTGCCGCAGGCACCGGATCCTTTCTGGAAGAGCAGGCCCATAACCTCAATATTCCATTGAAAAAGATCAGCGAAACCTGTCGTAATGTGTTGCCCCCCATTGCTAACCACCGGTGTACGGTGTTTATGGAGCAGGACGCCAACCAGTTGCTTACCCGGGGGATGCCCAGAAACCAGGTGATGGCGTCCATCTTATATGCCGTTTGCAAGAACTACCTCAACCGGGTGGTTCAGAACCGCCCCGTGGAAGAACCCATCCTGTTCCTGGGAGCTACAGCCCGGAATGCCGGCCTGGTGGAGGCATTCCGAAATATCCTGGGTAATGAGATACATACGTCTGCTTACAGTCATATTATGGGTGCTGTAGGTATGGCAGAACTATGCCGACAGTCAGTCACCGGAAAGACCCGATTTAAAGGCTTCTGGCTTAAAGATGTGGATACCCGCCTGCGGGAATCTACCTGTAACCTGTGTCAAAACCAGTGCCGAATCACCAGTATCCTGGATGATAATGATAAGCCATTGGCCTCCTGGGGGTATCAATGTGGCAGAGAAACCGGTGAGGAAAAAGCACGGGAGCAAACCGCCATTAACCTGTTCCCGAAAATGCGAAAGATATTGGATGAGCCCCGGCAGATTAAAAAGCATACGGGAAAACTATTCTTCCCCAGAGCACTTAATTATTTTAGCTATGCCCCTTTGTGGAGGCAGTTTTTTGCAGAACTGGGAATAGAACTGGTCTCCGGCGGTGCCAATGCAGGTGAATATGCCCATAAGTACTCCCTAACCGATACGTGTTATCCCTTTAAACGGGGCGTGGGAAAGGTGATCAGTGGCCTGGAAGAGTATGATTATCCGGTTTTTATGCCTGCACATATCCAGGATACCGCTAATCCTAAGACGCCTAAATCCTATTTTTGCCCCCTGGCCCAGGCATTTCCTTCGGTCATTAAGGCCACCTTAACCCTTAATGGAAAGGACCCCGCCCGCATCCTTGCGCCAGTGATCGATCTTAGCCTGGAGCACCGGGAAAATATCTCTGCGCTATATTTACTGCTGAAACCCTATTACGGTTTTTCCCGAAAACAGATTGCCCGGGCCTGGCATTTAGGAACTAAAGCCTGGATTGGCAGCCGGGAAGCCATTATCCAAAAGGGAAAGTCTTTCCCTGCATTGAAAGGTGAAGCCAACAAACCGGCATTTGTGGTGCTTGGACGTGCTTATAATTTGATGGATAATACCCTGAGCCAGGGGATACCCCGGGCTCTGACACGCTATGGCTACCATGTGATCCCCATGGATATGCTGCCCACAGACCGCTTGCAGATGCCCGACGGATATGAGGATATGTACTGGGCCTATGGACAAACTATCGTGGTAGCTGCACGGTATATTAACCAACAACCAGGGCTGTATCCTGTGTTTCTTACCAATTTTAACTGCGGCCCCGACTCCTTTTTGCTTAATGTATTTGAGAAAGAACTTAAAGATAAGCCATCGCTCATCCTTGAACTGGACGAACACGGTGGTGACGGGGGATATATGACGCGCCTGGAGGCCTTTTTCGACCGTGTGGAGCATCACTTCAGCCAGGAAAGACAGGAGCCCCATAAGGACACCGGACCGGATGACCGGCGAATTACCAATGGACTGTTCGGACATAAAGTGTATATCCCGCCCATGCACCCGGTGGGAGCACGGCTGATGAGCGCCGGATTAAGAGCCTTTGGGGTGGATGCAGTGGCCCTGGAAAAAGAAGATGCACAAACCTTTGCCATTGGAAATGCTTGTGTGAGAGGATCAGAGTGCATGCCCGCCGCCAGTAGCATTGGGTCATTTATCTATCAGGTGAAAAAAGAGCAACAAGCCGGACTGCTTAACGGACAGGCAGCACTGTTTATGCCATGCGCCGACGGACCCTGCCGGTTTGGACAATATGCACGCCTCCATGAAAAGGTGCTGCAAAAAGAAAATATAGATGCACGTATTATTTCTCCTAACTCGGATGATAACTACGGAGATATCAGCGGACCCATGCGTAAACACCTGTTCAAAGCTCTTATGGTGTCGGATATCCTGGATAAACTCAGATGCAGAATCAGACCATATGCGGAAGACAGAGACCACTTTGACCAACTGATGAAACGCTATATTGACCGGCTGGAAATTGCTTTTGAGAAAGACCAAAGCCTTGTGCAGGTGCTGAAATACCTTAATGAAGATCTTAATAATCTGGTCATTAGCACAAAGCAAAAACCCCTGGTGGGGATCGTGGGGGAAATATATGTGCGTAATTCTCCCTTTTCCAATGGATATGTGCTGGATAAAATCGAAGAAAGCGGCGGGGAAGCCTGGATATCTCCATTGATGGAGTGGCTTCACTATACGGCTAAATATGAAACCCACAGTAGCCTCTGGGATGCCCTTACTAGCCGGATAACCAATACGTATGTGAGCTATATGGAGAAAAAATATATGGACATCTTTAAATCTTTTATCCACCATAGAAGAGAACCCTCAGTGGCTCAATTAAAGGAATATGGACGGAAATATGTTCCCGATGCCCTGGAGGGAGAATCCATACTGACTATCGGCCGTACCATTGCCTTCTTCCAGCAGGGAGCACATATGGTGGTGAACGTGTCACCCTTCGGATGTATGCCCGGAAATATTAGTGCATCTATATTGAAAGAGGTATCCGCAAAGTATGAACGCCCGGTGGTATCCCTGTTCTATGACGGAGAAGCCGACTTTTCAGGGATACTGGAAACCTATATCAGTCATATCAGAACAGAACAATAAACGCTGTTCATTAATAAATGACCTATTATTGCTGAGACAATTAAATATTTCGGGAAATGACGGTCATGGAAGTATGGTTGTTGATTCACAGGTTTTTACTTCTGATTCCATGCAAACTCACGCACTTGCTTTGACCAGGCATGCCAATGGACGGGACTATTGGTTGCTAAGCAGGAGGTACATGACCCGGGAGTTCGTGGCTTACCATATTCAACCGGGAGGAGTTATAGACACTGTTCGCTCTGAAGCCGGATTGGAACCTAAACCAAATTATAATCACGGGGATTCTCATGGATATGTTTTTAATTTTAGTCTCAATGGCCGCTGGCTTGCTGTATCCCTTCGGCCTTGAGCGTCTTGCCTGGCGTTAAAAAATGCCTGTTTTTTGTTTCCAAAAAATATTATGTGCAGAAAAGAAAAACAAATGCAAGCCCCGATTGACCAGTGGCAATAAACCGATTACAAATATGCGTGATTACACCGGCGTTGACGGCGGTGATTACGTCAATTGTCATTGGTTAACCGGATGGGATGTATCCCCACCGTGATTATCTGGTGTAATTGAAATTGGCCATTACCACGTATTCCACCCATCGGAAATTTCATCTCGGTTCGCATTTCAAATGCTTTCTAACATTGGGATTCTGCGATTACACCCATGGTGGATAATTGCATTTTCCGGATAATGAAAATATGCATATTTTTGTTGCCACCAGAAATAACACGTTCTTTGAAATAAGCAACCATTTGGGCAACGTGCATTTGGTGTTGTCGGATTACCGAAGCATAACCGGTGATGCAAGTGATGCTATTACCGGTTACCATAGCGTGGTGTCTTCTTCCTCGGAGTATTATCCTTTTGGGATGGTGCTGGTGGAAGGGGGATATAACTCAGAGTCATACAGGTATGGGTTTAACACGCAGGAAAAAGACGACGAAATATACGGTTCCGGGAACTCATATAGCGCATTGTTTTGGCAATATGATGCCCGGCTGGGGAGAAGGTGGAACAGAGACCCAAAGCCAAATCCCTCCATAAGTCAGTATGCTACTTTTTCGGGTAATCCCATATTCTTTTCCGATATTTTAGGAGATACAGTCAGAGGTACCGACGAACGTTCCGCTACTCGAATGAGGGATGTAATTAGAGGATCATTCTCTGGTGATGAAGCAAAGGAGCTAAGGGGGTTGTTTAACCTTGCGGATGATGGATTGACAATGCAAACCATAAACAGAGAAGAATTTGAAAATGCTATTGAAGAACTAGATACGGACCAGAAAAGCCTGGCATGGGGGTATTTTTATGCTATTAACAGTAAACCCGTGCATAATGTAACAATGGTTAACAGAAATGAGGAAGTTGATGTAGAAGCATGGCAATCTCGATATGATATTGACCCATTGACAGGAGAATCTTTTGAGATAGGTGGAGGAGCAGCATATTATGTTTTTGAAGCAAATGAAACTTATAATCTTGTAGTTATGGATAGCCAGTCAAGTACAACGTATGTTGTTAATTTTGGGGTTGGCTCTGTAATAGATGAAAACGGTACGCATACACCAGGGCAGGCTTTGGCGCATGAATTATTGGGACATAGTGTTCCGCAAATGCTGGAGAGCCATGAGTACGCACATCGTACCCCAATACAGCTTTCTAACTTGTACCGAAGGGCAAATAATTATTTAGGATATCGTGATGGAGTAGATCATGGTGGACCGGCATTAAATTTCTTGAATGCTAACGCAATTCCTTATTACATAAGGGAGGTTCAGAATAACCCTGTATCAGATATTAAATTATTTAATGAGTAATAGAGTTTTGTATAGTTTAAGTTACTACAAGGCTAGTTTTATTGCCGCTATTTAATTCTATATTGTTATGAAAAAAGCAATACCATTGTTTGTTTTACTTATTCCCATTTACATCTTATTTCTTCGATGCAACGACTTTCGCAGCAATAATACCGTAACAGATATTGATGGTAATGAGTATAAAACCGTTGTTATCGGTGACCAGGTGTGGATGGCAGAAAATTTAAGAACCACCACCTATAATGACGGAACACCTATCCTGCATGTAAAAGATGATATTGATTGGTTAAAACTTGCTTTCCGGTTAAGTGTTGAAGGAAATATTTGGGATTATGATTATAAGGACATTATAAAAAAGATTAAAAATCCGGATAGCTTGGTAACCGGAGGCTATTGTTGGTATGGAAATGATTCTTTAAATGCAGAGCCCTATGGAGCTTTGTATAACTGGTATGCCGTAAATACCAAAAAATTATGTCCCGTTGGATGGCATGTCCCAACAGATGAAGAGTGGAAAGTATTGGAAGGCACAGTGGATACCAGACATGATGTAGGGAATTACAGATGGAGTTCCGGTTACACGATGAAATTCTTTCGAGGTTATGATGCTGGTAAACGACTAAAATCAGATAGTGGATGGAGTGGGAAAATCGGTGTTGACACCTTTGGTTTTAATGCTTATCCGGCAGGAGCACGCAGTCGCAATGCCGTTTTTTTCGGCTTTGGAGAGTATTGTTTTTTCTGGACAGCAAATGAAGATTCATATTCCTGGGTAGCAAAAGAAAGAAAACATATTATGGATAAATTTCCAGCAATAAGAGCTTGGTTCCGGGCTTTACAATATGACACCAGTGCAATAGAAAGAGGGCGCCTGGATAAAAGAATGGGGGGATCCGTTCGGTGTGTGAAAACATCAACGGCTCCGGATGCAGATTTTTCTGTTGACCGAACCACTTTCAGTAAGCCAGAAGATACTATCTTCTTTAGAGATCAGTCACACAGGCATCCTACCAGCTGGAAGTGGGATTTTGGAGATGGAACATATTCTACTTCACAGCATCCGGCTCATTCATATGGTTCTGCCGGCACCTATACGGTTTCTCTTGTTGCAAAAAACAAGTATGGTTCTGATACGGTCATGAAAAAGGAGCATATCCAGGTGCACGATTATGGTACCGTTTCGGATATTGAAGGAAACGCTTATGATATTGTGGTTATTGGGGAACAACAATGGATGGCTGAAAACTTAAGAACTACCCGGTTTAATGACGGGACCCCCATTCTGTCTGCAACAGATAGTGTGGAGTGGGCAAGTTCCACAAAAGGAGCTTATTGTTGGTATATGAATGACTCTGCCGAAAATGCATTGGATTATGGTGCATTATACAACGGGTATGCTGTAAATACCGGGAATCTTTGCCCGTCAGGCTGGCGTATAGCTACAACTAATGATTGGGAAGAACTGAACTCTTTTTTAAAAGCCAGGTATAAATGGAGCTGGGGATCAGTGTTAAAAGCAAGTTGGGGATGGCCTGAAGGTGCAAATGGACAAGACGATTTTGGATTCAGGGCCCTCCCGGGAGGTTTACGTACAAACGAAGGGCACTTTACACGTATTGGTGCTTTAGCAAAGTTTTGGGGATGCTCCGGAGAGAATTTTAAATCAGAATCCGTAGAATTTGAAACATCATCATATAACTTCCATTATATGAATCGTTTTACTCCCACAATAGCAAAATGGAGAGTTACTACTCCTCAGACAGGCTTTTCCGTTCGTTGTGTGAAGGATAAATAGATGCGTTCAGTCCATAAAGAAAGATTCCATTTGATTTTCTGCAGGGGTGAAAACTTTGTGCTTTTAGACCAGATTCAATTATGGGGCACTTATTGTTTTTCATGTGCTTAATAGTTTATATATTGCTTAATTCCTGACAGTTGTATTATCAACACCACAGCCGGCCATGAAGGGGTGACATGATTATTTCTTCGCCTCCTGGCATTATTTACCGGCGCGCGCCCCCGGCCCCTAAAGGGGAGGGCCATCGCGCATGGTTGGCTCACCAACGTTTCTTCACCGCAAACTGCCGCGCGTTGGCCCGGTCCTCCCCTTTAGGGGAGTTAGAGGGGCGCGCGCGGGAGTGTATTGCCCCCGAATAAGTCAGACATAATTATCAATAAATATTAATGTCATGTCAACCATAGTATGGCGCATTTAAAATAATTTTGTATCTTTGCCGAAAAAACGCCATGGTAAGATATAAAGTAACCTTAACAAAAGAAGAAAGAGAATTATTGATGGCTAA
>PWNQ01000187.1 GCA_003557725.1 Bacteroidales bacterium
GAAACGATATTCATATTAAGGGTCTCCAGGTTGGAAGCGTTCACGCTTGTCACCCCGGAAACGATCATGTGGTGATGGTCTGCCCTTCCGGACAAAACAACTCTGTTGGCCCCGGAAAAACGAGTTTTCAACTCGTTGACATTCATTGCCAAAGATATCCCCGAGGTGCCTGTACCCGAAATATCCAACGCCGGCACGCTTAGGGTATCCTCATTGCTTAATGCCACTCCCCGCGAGCTCTCAATGCTTTCTAAACCGGCGTATTGTACAAACACTGTTTGCTTCTGCCACTTCTTCCCCTGATCCAACTCAAGGAGCAGATACAGTGAGTCGGCATGGTGATTCAGGGTCAGACCCCTCGACACCCGGTCTTTATCCCGGTTTTTATCCCGCTGATTATCGTACTGTATCCACACTGCACCAGCCTCACCAGGAACCAGCACCACAGGCATACTGCCCTTTAAAATCAACTTGTTAAAGGCAATGCCTTCCCCGGGAGTGAGATCATATCTGTTCTCCTGTGCCTTCCCGTGCATTGCGGAGAGTACTGCAAAGGCAAAAGTGGCCACTACAATCCATTTTGTTCTATTCATCGGTATATTATTTAATAGGGTTTTGGACATAAGACGAACGTATCCCTGGGATTGTTACACCACCAACGAAGACAAAGCCCAAAGCGGAATAATAAAAATGACATAAACTCCCACCGGCCGGGACGTCTATCTCCTTCAGTCCATCATATTGAAGGTGACCGAAAACAAATCTTTAAACCCGGTGGTTATAAAATGATAGAACAGGTTCTCATTCATGTTCATTTTCAATGTGGTATAAAAGATGTGCTGCTTTCCCAAAACCACATTTCCCTGATGATCCAGAACGCTGTAGTGGGTTCTCATCTGTGCATCTCCACAGGGAGAGCGAACAAACTCTAACTTGTGAAGGACAATAGTATAGCGCGTGTTGTGGTTGTCCATGGCGCTGTTAATCCGGGCTACTTTGTCGGAAGAAAAGACAGGAGCCATATATTTTGAAGGGGTGCGCTTATCAAAAATTCGCAATATACGACGGAAAAAGGGAGGGCGATCCCTGGTTACCAACTTATTAACTTTATCTGTTCTCTTAAGTTCCGCAAACTCACCGGCAACTAATGTCACCTGGTCTTCAATCCCCCTGGCTATTATATTATTCCGCTGAGCTGTTTCTCTGAACGCTTGCCCGGCGGATGCCATAATGCGTCTGTCAACCTCTTCCCGGGACAACTCCCGGTGATCCAGAAAACGATCCATAAAACGATTCATCTCAATATTATCCTCTGAAAATGATAAAAATAATACGGAAGGACTCGTCGCAGCAAATGTCCCGTTAACACACCAGGCAAACACAAAAGTTATTGCAAAAAATAATCGTCGCATATATTTGATATTTTATGAGGTATTATAACAACCAATTACGTGTACAAAGAACGCAAAAAATCGAGAAAGGTATATTTAATATTTAGGAAATTTGCACCGTAGAGACGCACAGTGGTGCGTGTGCTATGGGATTGGTTGGGTGGCGTACTGTTTAGGGCTTAGCGGGCTGATTTAATCTGTATTCTATTGGTTTTTAACCGATATTCGGCCAATCTCCCGTCATGATTCACTTGTCTTTCCAATTCCATTTGCTTTCCGGTAATGGCATTTACGCCGGCGATACCCAGGTCAGCGATGGTCCAAAGCAGGTTTTTTCGCTGGTTTTCAAAGTCCATTTCTCTTTCTACACCGGTAAGGTCTTCAATGGTTCTCCAGGCCATAAAGCCCAAATCCTGATAGTTTTCCACTTGCATAATCCCCATAAAAACATCATTATCAAAAAAGCGCTGTTGCCATTTTTCGGGAGTGGGTTGCGGGACATATCCGGCACGGTACTGCAGGTCAAGATCATGGCTGCTATTGGCTTTCAGGGGAAGGGCCCCTCGTTTATCAATCACTGGGGGCACATCCACCGGGTTTCTTTCCTTACTTTCGGAAGGATGAAAATCATGCATTTCAGACTGATTTGAAGCCACTTGTATTCCCCGGGGTTCATTTGTATCTGGCTGTTGATCGGCAATATCATTGTCATTGCTTCTTACAGATGGCAGAGAAGGCGAATTGGCGATGGTCACTGCCGGGCGGTTCGCACTTACAAAGCTCTCCTCTAGTGGCAACTCTGCTTTGAAAAAGGCAGGATGCCAGACCATCGTCAGGAGTATGGGTACAGCTGCTGCCGCCCCATAATAAACCAGGCGCCGCATGGGGGGCCCTAAAACAAACTTTTTCAGTGCACGCTTATTGGGATAGTGAATATTGTCCGGAGGAGTCAGGCGGGTCTTGCAATACTGCGCATACTCTCCCTTCATCTCCGGATGGTCCTTTAAGAATGCATTAAGTTTATCCTCATGAAGGGGTGAAAGGGTTCCTTCCACAGACGCAATAAACCAACCCTGACAGTTATCCACAGTGATGGGATGCCCGGTGTCGCAAACCGCCAGGCCTTTGAGTGCCGTTTTATTATCGAAGCTCTTTGGCACCGCAGTTTCTTTTAGGGATATCTCTTCTAACCCTGCCGCTTCTTCACCAATATCCGGGTTATTTTCCAGAAACAACCACAATGCCTCTTCCTGATTGGCAGAAAGGGTGCCGTCCAGGTGGTCCAGCACAAAAGAATGGTAATTATTTCTGTTTATCTCCATGGTTAATCACATAATGGTTAATTTACTATCAGGCAACCACCTCCATACGTCCTATATATTTTTTCAGGGCCACTCTGGCCCGGTAAATATACACTTTCACTTGTGCTTCGGAGAGTTTTACAATATCCCCGATCTCCTGATAGGAGTATCCTTCATAGTCTCTTAAAAGCACTACGCTTTTTTGCACCTCCGGGAGTGTATTAAGGGCCTGCTCCAGTATCTCCGACAGATCCGAATAGCTGCGTTCATGAAAGGGCTCATGCTCCGGTTTGTCATCCAGGCGCTCCCGGTTTTTATCCCTTCTCAGCACGTCGATCATGGTATGATAAGCAGTGGTAAACAGATAGGACCTGGCCTTTGCATAGGTGACCTGAGCATGCTTTTCCCACATTTTCACGAAAGCATCCTGCACAATATCCCTGGCCCGCTCCTCATCCCGGACATTTTTCAGGATAAAGCGGTATACCCCATCGGAGAAGGTATCCACACATACATTATATTCCGCCGCAGTCATAAATGGACCATGATCATTTCTTATTATGACGTAAAAATAACCTATTTGTTACACTTGCTGTTTTTTCCACCGATTTTAATCCTCCCGGGCTAACTGACAGCATCTATAATTTTGTCTTCTTGTATATCCCAAATATAAAATCACTATTGTTATGCCTCAGATATTCATCCTCAAATGCAAAAACGTTATCGATGCAACGTTTTTTTCTTTCATCTAAATCAACAAAATGATGAGAAATATCTTTCAGTGCAGGCATCAACAGGTTACCTCCATATCCCTTTTCTTCAACTACTATAAAGTAAAACTTAATTGCCGGGAGAATATTTTCTGATTCGATGCATTCAGAAGGATCTGATATTATCATTCTTACAATTCCAGAGCCATAATATCTTTTTTTATACATATTTGTTTTATATACCTTTTTATAGTCTTTATCGATTAGTTTTAGGCATCGATTTATTTCATTTATTTGGTGTTTTCCATATTGGAACCTGTTTGCTCCTACATACTCATTAATGATTAACTTGCCATTTACCGCCATAGACTTGTACACTTTCCCTATTAAATGGTTAAGGTTTTTAAAGTGATGCAACGAGGAGTGGAATAATACTATGTTATAATAATCATTGGGCAGGCTGTATTTATATATGTCCTTTATTATGAACTTTATGTTTGATAATTTTTCTCTCTGTGCTATCTTTTGGGCAACCATTAACAGCTTATCTGAAAAATCCACACAGGTTATTTCCCAGCTTGGGTTTAGTCTGGCAAACTCTAATTCATGGCTACAAACACCAGAGCCAATAGAAATCATTTTTACATTTCGCTCACTCCCGAATTTTTTTGAGACATACTCTTCGTAAGTGGTTTGCTTATGCCCGGTGATTAAATAATTCCAGCGCGCTCTTACATGTGGTATAATCCAACAGTTAGAGCTATCTATACGCGCATCGTTAAAACTACTTTTTGTTCTTGCCTTTTCAGATAATGTTAATTTACTCAGGATAAATCCATATCCTCTTTGGACGATTTTTATGTATATATCTCTAATGTCTTCTAATGTAAATACTCTCATGATTACTAAAGTGTTTAAATCCACAATAAATCCCATAACCCAAGTTCAAAAGAAAACATACGTGCAACGTTTTAAAGTTGGGGCTTTTTGCCCCTAAATCCCCTAAAGGGGACTTACGGATGTTCTTTTTTTTTCATATATTTTCCTTATCCGAAATCTTTACCCCGTGAAATGCGAAGAAAATTTCACAGGGATGAAACTCTGACCTTTGCATATGCCTGGTTTTAACAGGCTTAAACAGGAAATTTATATCGTCACTATCATTTTAATTCCAGACCAAAATAAACATTCAGTCTGGTATAAAAAAACAAATTTTTCACATCCGCTGAAAATCAAAAATAACCTTTTTAGTCCGGCCTCAACAAAGATTTCAGAAGCAGAAAACGGAGTGACCATAACAGCTTAGCTAAAAATGAAATCTTTAATATCATTTTAAAAAAGTTTGTATGAATGGTAATTGTTTGTATTTTAGCCGTTAATTAATAAGCGCAAAACTTTTGTTAAAAATATTGGTTTATCTTAATGAACTATTAACTAACACGCCATGAAAGCACCATATTTAATTGGTTCTTTAGTAAGTTTTATTATGATAACAACTTTTTTCTCATGCCGTACCATTCCGGATGGAGCCACGGCTGTTGAACCATTTGAAAAAGAAAGATACCTTGGAAAATGGTACGAAGTTGCCCGGCTGGATAATCGTTTTGAAAGGAATATGAACAACGTTACTGCAGAATATTCCCTGAACGATGACGGAACCATTAAGGTGGTCAACCGGGGCTATGACACATTAAAAGGACAATGGGAACAAGCCACTGGTAAAGCCAAAGTTGCCGGCAATGACAACGTGGGCATGCTAAAGGTCTCTTTTTTTGGGCCCTTCTATTCCGGATACAATGTGATAGCCATCGATGAGGATTACCAATATGCACTGGTGGCCGGTAATAGCCTGAAATACCTGTGGATATTATCCCGCAGGACAAGCATCCCGGAGGAAATAAAAAGTGAATACCTGAAGATCGCTGAAGATATCGGCTATAAAACAGAAGACTTGCTATGGATAACGCACCACCGAAAGAGAGAAGGCTAACTTAACCCCGGAGAACAAAACTGACAATGGAAAAGGATTTTTCCCAACAACACTTGTTTTCGCTGGGGCATTTTCTCCTCAACGTTGAAATCGGTGAGAGGTATAAAATGATTTGCCGTAAGCAATGTCCGTTGGTAATCTTTCAAATAGGCGGCAAGATTCATCACTTTTAACCGGCGCATTTGTTTGACAAGCCCTTTGTAATTTTCAAAAATAGCAATTACTGATCGGTTTGTCAAGATAATTTCGTATTTCTATAATCCCCCTAAAATTTCACTCTGTAAAGGGGTCGTTGGCCTTCCGGAAATTTTTTCAAACTACCGGATATCCAAGACAGAGTTATTGTTATAAAAGGACATTCAGGTTGATCTTATTGGATCACAATCTTATGAAACACCCTACCTTCTGAATGCTCAAAGACAACAATATACAACCCTGGCGAGTAGCCCCCAAGATCAATTGTGTTGATACCGGGATGCAACATGTTATTCATCAACTGATTGCCAAGCACATCATACAATTGGAAATGCGTTTGTTTTTTTGCTTCAATAAATAAAAAGTCCCTGGCGGGATTGGGATAATATATCACATCATTGTTCAGTTGCCTTTCGGGGATGCCAGTGTTTGTAATAGAATAGCATGCAGAAGTATCACTGCACAGGCTGTCGCTAAGAATTACGGCATAATTGCCGTCATATAAGGCCGTATAATGCTGGCTGTCCGCTCCTGGAATGGGAGCAAAGTAATTATTGCAATCAACCCACTGGTAAGTAAGACTATCGGCAACAGCGGTTAACACGTTTTGAAAAACATGTACAGAGGTGTCTATTTGGTGGACATTTAACAATAAATGATAAATGGAATCACAGCCGTTTATGTTCAGTAAAGAATCGGTATAATGTCCTGGGGTGGTAAGTTTTTGCGAGCCAAAGAAAAAGGTATCTTCTTTACATATAGTGTGATTTACAGAATAATTATAGGCTGGTTGTAGGGTAACCTCCATTGTACTTGTGTCAGAGCAAAGGCTGTCAAAAGCCACCAGCATTATTTGGTAAGTGCCTGCATGAATAAAAGTCTCCTGGTAGTTGTTGTTGGAATGAACAAAAGCACTATCCAAATACCATTCATAATGAGTGGCCAAGTCGCTGTGGTTCAAAAAAACAATGGTGTCGCCCGCACAAATTAGCGAAGAAGTGGCGACAAAATGGGAAACAACTTGACATGAAGTGTTCTGTGTTGGATGGTATTTCACCATATAGCCATCCCTGCCTCCGGTTGAAACGAGGGTATCATCTGCAAAGGAGCAGGTATGCCCTTTAGCTGATCCGAAATAGCCCACCAGGAAAACTCCGTCAGATCCGGAAGCCAGGTTATTTACTCCATTGTTATTAACCTTGTTGCCACCATCAAGTGCGTGTACAACATCACCGGAACTGTTAATCATTACAAGGAAATTCCTGTAGTTGTTGCTGCCTCCCGATAGCTGAAAACTGTCAATGGAAAAGGATGATCCAAGGTATCCGCCCATATAAACGTTGCCAACAGGATCTGTTACAATATCAGAGATGCGGCCTAAGTTTCCGGTTGGAAATGATTTTGTCCAGTAGCTATCGCCGTTATAATCCAGTTTCTGTAAAAAGAAGTTATTCGATGAAAAAGTTGAAAAAGCAGTATCATTTAACACATGGCTTCCTGAACTGTGGTAACCGGCCACATAAATATCTCCAAATGCATTAATGGTCATACCATCCACCTCATGGCCTCCTGTGCCATTGTATCTTTTGGCCCACAGGTAATCTCCGTTGTCTCTATGCTTAGATAAAAACACCTCATATCCCAGCGGGTTAAAAAGGGTATCGGCGCCTCCAATGCTCAGGGTTGCATTAAAAATGCCCGCCTGATATACATTGCCGCTGTCATCAACAGCTACCTGTTTACCATAATCCTGAAATTGGGATTTCATGGCTTTGGCCCATAACAAACTTCCTGTATCCGCTTCATAAACAGCGAGAAAAATATCTTCGCCGCCGGCATGAGACAAGGTATCGGTTTCGATAACCAAATCCAGATAAGCATAAGACCCCGTTACTGCAACGATGCCTGCATTTGAACTTATGGAAACAGGGGAGGCATTAGAAGTGCCTGCGGTTAACAACTTGCCCCACAATAGATTCCCCTGGGGATTAATTTTAAGGATAAAAGTTTTATTGTTTCCCGTTCCGGTATAAGAAAATGAATCATAGGTTACGGTATTACTGCTGCGTGCATAACAGGCCACATACACATCCCCGGAATCATCAATGCTAAGGTCCACTGGATAATCATTGTGATTGCCGCCAAATTTTCTACCCCATAAAAATGCACCACTGCTATCGTATTTGGCTATAAAACCGTCGTAATAATTGGATGGGGCGGTCAAATAATCATTTGGCGTAAAATACAAAGTGTCCTTAAACCGGCCACCTATATATATATTATCATGAGCATCAGTTTCTATACAGATAATTTCATCATTATTGGGCCCGTAAAGCGACTGGGTCCAAGCCCAATTCTGACCTTGAACGATCTGTGGTGATATGATGAACAGATAAAGAATAATAGTCTTCAAAGTATTTTGCATATCCCTGGTTTTAATTAACTAAACACATAAGATCATCTGTAAAACAATAATAGTTGCAAATTATTTTACGAATGCTGATAAAGTTCAAAAGAATTTCAGGTGGCTTAAGAGAAGTCCATCCAGGAGCTATTAATGTTGTAATCCTGGACAGGCACCACATGATTGCTATAATGACAAGAGCTGACCAGGGCTGAAACTTCCTGTTTGATCATATCCATGCTATCGTTTACCAGATCCTGGCGAAAGCCTTTATGGCCGAGGGCCGCCACATAGTCCGAGGCAACAATACGGCTGAGAATTTTTCCCAACAACACTTGTTTTCGCTGGGGCATTTTCTCCTCCACGTTGAAATCGGTGAGAGGTATAAAATGATTTGCCGTAAGCAATGTCCGTTGGTAATCTTTCAAATAGGCGGCAAGATTCATCACTTTTAACCGGCGCATTTGTTTGACAAGCACTTCGGCAATCTGTGTATAAAGCATTTCATTGGAACCTTCAAAAACCATAAATGGTCTGGAGTCAACGATTCCTCTTGAGGCAATACATTCCTCCTTATATCCGTTGGCGCCATAGAGTTGAGTAAGCGTTTGGGCTGACTCCTGCATTAATTCAGTGACATAAGCTTTCATGGTATTGGCTTCTACTGTTTTGCCATCAAGGTTCTTTTCTAAACCGCTGGCTTCGGCACTTCGCGAACACATGGCTGAGCTAATTGTAAATGCTGTTTGAATGCGGGCTATCTGCTGTTTTACCTGATCCAGGGCAAATAGTGGTTTAGCTCGGATAAACCGTTGTTGTGTATGAGTGATCGCATCATCAAGCATCCGCCGGATAAAACCAACAGCCATGCCAGGAAACTGGAATCGACTCCGGTGCAACAAGTCCATTGTTAATTTCAATCCAGTGGTATAAGGTTGTAGTTTATAATCCCTGGGCACCTGTATATCAATTTTGTTTCTCCCATAAGGGATAGGATACAGGCCAATATTATGGTAAAGCTCTTCTACCTCAATTTTTTGTTCGGGATGCCTTGCATCGGTAATAAAAAAGTCGATATCGCGGCTTAACCCCCCATCGGGCATTTTTTTGCGGGAAGCCATCAGCCAATAGTCGGCCATTCCGGTTAATCCCTGCCAATGTTTGACGCCTTTGATGTGATATTTTGAGCCCCGTTGTTCATTGTAGGTTTGCATGTTCAGTGCATCGCTGCCATATCCTGGCTCAGTGATCATGAGCCCACCCATGTTTTGATGCTTTAGAAAGCGCCGGAAAATATCCGGCTTAATGGATTCCTTAGCATATTTGTTTACTGGCCCCAAAAACAATCCGATGTTAATGCCAAACATTAAAGACAAGGGCAACGACTCGTATGAGGCTGCATCCATTATGCCCAGAGCTTCTTTTGTTTTATTTCCCCGGCCGCCAAACTGCCTGGGGATGGCTACCGAAAATGGATTGGTGGCCATAATATCTCGCAATACGGTGGCCGGAAAACCGCGATGGCGAATAAACTTTTTTATGTCATCCCGTTCGTAGAATACGCTCTTTAATTGGTGATTGAAATTATCAATGAATTCAGTGAAGGGAAGGAGTGCTGCTGTTTGGTATGTCATCATTTATTTAATGGCTTTTGTTCTATTGTAATCCTTTGCCTGCCAATGTCTGACTCATTGAGCAAGGATGATGTTTGTTCTATGATGAGTAACAACTCAGGTAACCGGATGTTTGAACCGGATTACCCACCTACCAAAAAAAAGAAATCCTATTCATTCAATTATGGGTTCTTTTTTGTTAAATTGGGATAATAATACGCCAATCAAAACAATAGTAATTCCCGCAATATTCATAATTTGGATTTTATCACCAAAAGCTATCCAGGCCATGAACATGGTTTACGGGCGGCCCCAGGTAAAACAAGCTGGCTACCCGTGTAGCATCTATGCGTTGGATTAACAGCCACATCAGGGCAATAGCAAGCAAGCTATTTCGTATTATTAGTTCAGAATAAATTTCCCGGTAAGGATCCGGGTTTCACTTTTTAAGCAGAAGGTATACAGCCCGCTGCGCATCTTGTCTCTGTAAACGACAGCCTGCTGGTTTGTGATTCCACTCATTGTTTTCACAAGGGCTCCATACATATTATAAATGGTAAGGGTAAAAGATTCCCTCATGTGGTTTTCAAAAGCAATGTTAACATGCTGGTGGGCCGGGACCGGGTAAACCATCACCATATTTTGGGTTTTCCGTGCCATAGTTATATCATTGTACTCAGGGCAACACAGACTGGAGTTTCTATTATGGTTGTTTTGAAACATAGGCCACTCCGGGCCTTCCCCCTGGCCTACTTCCACGACATAAGCTCTGCCATAGCTGTTTGGGATGTTTGGATAGCCGGATTTACCTCCTGCAATGAAGGCCTCCAGGCTGCCGTTGTTATTAAAATCGCCAATGACCGGCGCGGTACTAATTGAAAAAGTATCTCCATAGTGTTGCGCCAGATCCAACGACCATAGTTGTTGCCCGCTGCTGCCCTTCAGTGCTATAAGTTCTCCTTTGCTGCCACCAAAGATAACATCGGGCAGGGTATCGTTGTCAATATCAGACAACACAACTCCTCTGAATGCTTGTTGGTATCCAGGGATAACATATTCCCAAAACAAGTTTCCGTGGTTTGTCAAAGCAATGATTCTGAATCCGGCAGTAATGACTATTTCACAGTTGCCGTCACCGTTAAGGTCTCCTACAACAGCGGGAGACCCAATATAACCGCCACCGTCATAAGACCATAGCAATGTGCCACTTTGCCCATCTATAACATACAGTGTTCCGCTGTAGTCGCCTATGATAAGTTCAGGTTTGCCATTTTTGTTGAGGTCTGCCACGGCAGTACCATGATATATGTGCCTGTTGACAGGCAGCGACCACAGTAAGCTCTGGTCATCACCTCTGAAAGCATATACCTTGTTGCTGTCGTTGTTGAAGTGCCAGGTAGCAACCACAAAGTCCAGTTGTCCGTTGCCAGTAAGGTCCACAAGGGTAGGAGCGGTTTGAATCCATGAGTTGGCATCCACAGCAATATTCCATTTGATGCTGCCATCGTCAGGGTTGAGGCTCATTACCCATCCGCCCATCTGCCCGAAGACTATTTCCATCTGCCCATCACCATTGAGATCGCCAATAACCGGAGGGGAGTCACTGCCCCTGCCGGCTGTATGGGTTTGCCATTTTACCGCACCACTTGCCCCATCAAAGAGATATGCCTCTGCGTGGCATGAGGACGCCAGAAAAACATCCTTCTGGCCGTTACCATCAAAATCATATATCAAAGGGGCCGCATCGTTGCACCCTTCCTGCCAACCGCTGGTATTGTACTTCCATAAAAGACTACCACCCACTCCGCTTAAAGCATATACCATACTGTCGTTTCGATAACAGCCGAACACAAAATCTGTATAGCCATCATTATTAAGGTCGGCCATAGCAGTCTGACCCACACAACGATCATCCACATCATACCACCACAGTATTTGTGGGCTTTGGGCCATAGACAACAGATGTACAGATAGAATAGAGATAATAATAATTGCTTTCATAAATGAAGTCTTTATAGAATGATTATGCCTTATAAACACAATGAAAACAACCTCTTTGTTAAGAAACAACGTTTCCTTATCTTCTTTTCCATTAATACATTACTACCTGTCCCTGGGCAGGCTGAAAGTTGCCAAACGGAGCGTATGGGGGCTTAGGTTATTTCAAGTCAAAGCGATCTGCATTCATCACCTTTACCCATGAGTTTACAAAATCCTTTACAAATTGCTCTTTATTGTCGTCCTGTGCATAAAACTCTGCATAAGATCTCAATACAGAATTTGAACCGAACACCAGATCAACTCTGGTGGCAGTCCATTTGATTTTCTCCGTATTTCTTTCCACAATATTGTAGAGGTTATCCCCTGCAGGCTTCCAGGAGTAGCTCATATCGGTGAGGTTTACAAAGAAGTCATTACTGAGCACGCCAATGTTATGGGTAAATACCCCGTGTTTGCTTCCACCGTAGTTTGTTCCCAGAACACGCATACCGCCAACCAGGGCCGTCATTTCCGGTGCGGTTAATCCCATTAGCTGAGTTCTGTCTAACAGCAGTTCTTCCGGTTTTACCACATACTCTTTTTTCAACCAGTTTCGGTATCCGTCATGAATAGGTTCCAGCACATCAAAGGATTCTTCATCTGTCATTTGGGGTGTTGCATCACCGCGTCCCGGGCTGAAGGGTACTTTAATGTCTACGCCTGCTTTTTGGGCGGCCTTTTCCACGGCGGCACTTCCTCCCAGCACCACCAGGTCTGCCAGGCTAACTTTTTTATCCAGTCCGGATTGAATTTCCCTAAGTTTGCTCAACACCTTATTGAGTCTTTCCGGCTCATTGCCTTTCCAGTCCTTTTGCGGGGCTAAGGCAATTCTGGCGCCATTGGCTCCTCCTCTGTAGTCGGACCCCCTGAAGGTTCTTGCGCTGTCCCATGCGGTGCTGATCAGCTCATTGGCAGCCATTCCACTATTTAATATCTTTGCTTTCAGCTCTTCAATTTCAGCGTCAGACAAAGAATAATCCACTGGGGGGACAGGGTCTTGCCAGATCAGGTCTTCTTTGGGAACATCGGGCCCCAGGTATCGGCTTTTCGGCCCCAGGTCTCTATGAGTTAGCTTAAACCATGCTCTTGCAAAGGCCTCTTTGAAAGCTTCAGGGTCTTTATGGAAGCGTTCCGAGATCTTCCGGTATTCCGGATCCATCTTCAAAGCCATATCGGCGTCGGTCATTATGGGGTTTCTTCGCACATTGGGTATGTGAGCGTCAAGGGGTTTATCCTCCTCTTTCATATCAACCGGCTCCCATTGCCATGCTCCGGCCGGGCTTTTTTTCAGTTCCCATTCATGATTTAATAAGAGGTGGAAGTAGGTATGGTTCCATCGGTCAGGGGTGGATGACCATGCTCCCTCTAGTCCGCTGGTTATCGTATCTTCCGCATTACCTTTTCCTTTTGGGTTTTCCCATCCCATCCCTTGCTGGTGAACATCTGCCCCTTCGGGACTTTCTCCCAGTTTAGAGGCATCGCCATTACCGTGGCACTTTCCAACAGTGTGCCCGCCAGCAGTTAGGGCCACTGTTTCTTCATCGTTCATGGCCATTCGCTTAAAGGTAGTGCGCACGTCTTTTGCCGTTTTCAACGGGTCGGGCTTGCCATCCACCCCTTCCGGGTTTACATAAATCAGCCCCATTTGAACAGCTGCCAGCGGGTTTTCCAATGAGTCACGGTCCTCATCGCTGGTGTAACGACTTTCAGTGGGCGCCAGCCATTCTTTTTCTGCCCCCCAGTAAATATCTTTTTCCGGATGCCAAATATCCTCCCGACCACCGGCAAAGCCAAATGTTTTGAATCCCATTGATTCATAAGCCATGTTTCCGGCAAGGATAAACAGGTCTGCCCAGGAAATCCTGTTGCCGTATTTCTTTTTAATGGGCCAAAGCAACCTTCTGGCCTTATCCAGGTTCACATTATCAGGCCAACTGTTCAGTGGCGCAAAACGCTGGTTCCCTGTATTACTCCCTCCACGCCCATCGGCTATCCGGTAGGTTCCGGCACTATGCCAGGCCATGCGGATCATTAACCCCCCATAATGCCCCCAATCGGCAGGCCACCAATCCTGGCTATCGGTCATAAGTGCCTTTAAATCCTCTTTAACCATTTCCACATCCAACTCCTGAAAGGCCTGTGCATAGTTAAACCCACTTCCCAAAGGGTTGGTTTTGGTGTCGTGCTGATGTAAAATGTCCAAATTTAGCGCTTTGGGCCACCAGTCCATTACTGAATTATCTGTTTCCGTATTTGCTCCATGAGTAACGGGGCATTTCCCCTTTTTTGACTTGTCCATTATCATACGTTTTATTGGTTAATAGTCGATTCTTTACCCCCTCCATGCTGTTATTGTTACGCTCATTTGCGCCTTCCGGCAAAAATACATTCATCCATTTTGTCTTGCCACCCCGCAAATATACTACAATGCGGCGACCCTGCCAAGTATAAACACTCATTGGCCGCTGTTGTTTTCTGTATTTGATTTGGGCTCCTTTCAATTTAAAACCATTTTTTCTTTTTAAAATAGGTTACCATGCCTAATAATATAAGAATGATAATCATCCAAATTCCAAAATAACCATATTTCCATTCAAGTTCAGGCATATTGGTAAAATTCATTCCGTAAATGCCCGCGATGAATGTAAGTGGAATAAAAATCGTTGCAACTATTGTTAAGGTTTTCATTACTTGATTCATACGATGTCCTTGCACAGAAAAAAACAAATTCGTTGCGCTTTCAAGAGAAGAAAGAATCATATCACTGCTATCCATCAAAGTTAAGCATAAATCCTTGATTTCCAAAAAATACTTCGTATGTCTCTGTTCAATACCCTGGCATTCTCCCCGTTCAACAATTTGAGCAAACTCTTTGATTGGCAGGATGGATTTCTTTATAAAATGAACAAACCTCTTATGTTTCTCAATAATTGCCAGCGCATTGGGAGATGGTTCTTTTTTTGTGTCGGTGAAGTTAAACTTTTCGATCTCTTCGTCCAGCTTACTTAGGGTCTTAAAATAATTGTCCAGAATAGATTCAAGCATGGCGTAAAGCAAATAATCGGCAGCACGTTCTCTTAGTACCCCTTTGTTTTCTCTTAACCTGAGTCTGAGATGTTCAAAAAAGTCTGCTTTTCTCTCCTGGAAAGAGATTAAGAAATTTGTCCCGAAAACAAAGCTTATTTGCTCTGTTATCATCTCATTTTCAGATGGAAGAATTGATTTCAACGTTAAAAAAGAGAAATTGTCAAATTCCTGAAATTTTGGCCTTTGGCTCACATCCAGTATATCTTGAATAACTAAACTGTGAATTCCCTGTTTTTCACAAATTGAAGCAATGCTTTCAGTATGGTTTAATCCATATACATTTAACCAATAGGTGTATCCACTATTTTCAAACGCCTTTATACGCTCGGGTGGAATGTTTTTCCTTTCACTACACTCTTCCTTATTGTATCGAAACAGCTGAATATCAATTTTATCAATATTCGTTTCCCCGGTAAAAGTAAATTTACCTGGGTCGCCCTTCTTTCGGTTAAGGATAGAAACAAATCTTAATGGCTTAATAGATACCATATTAATAATATGTTAAATTACTGCATCCATTTCATGTCGTTTCTGCATTTACACCAGTGGCATAAAATTAATAAAGCGGTGCCAGTGTCATGTCAACGCTACTTTAGCCCCTATAAATTGGCAATAGGGTTTTGCAAACTTAAGCTATTTATTTTAATCATTTTTATCAGTCTGTTTATCCAGTGGTAAGCAGTCAAAATATTCTGCTTTTCCCTTAAACGTTTGGCGAACTCACGAATATTTAAGTTGGATAAGAATGATCCTGCCAGGCTCCTGATCCGTCAGGGAAATTGCACTATAAGGGTTATCCGGGCACAAAAAAAGCATTACTTTTGGGGTCGGGGAAAAGCAAAAAGCAATATATAATGAAGAAGTCTCTGTTTATCGCCCTGGAGGGGATCGATGGCTGCGGAAAAAGCACCCAGGCGGCGTTGCTGTCCAAAACTCTGGAGAAGTGGGGCCACAAGGTTTACAGCACCTTTGAACCAACCGACAGTGCCATTGGGCGTATGATAAGAGATATTTTCAGTTATCGTCTGGAGGCAGACCACCGGGTGATTGCAGGCCTGTTTGTGGCCGACCGGCTGGAACATATATTGAACAAACAGCATGGACTGCTCCAAAAAAGGAAAGAAGGATATACCATTATCACCGACCGTTATTACTTGTCTTCTTACGCCTATCAGGGTGCCCACATGCCCATGGGCTGGGTAATGGAGGCTAATGCTCTGAGTGCACAACTGCTTTCGCCAGACTTACATATATATATTAACATCTCTCCGGCCACGGGCCTGGGAAGGATCTCCGCCGGCAGACCAGCCACGGAGCTCTTTGAGACAAAAGAAAACCTCCAAAAAGTCCATCAGGCTTATCAGGAAGCCATAGATAAAATAAAAGACAAAGAGCATATATTTATCACCAACGGCGAACGTCCACCGGAAAAAGTGGCAGAAGATATCCGGAAAGCTGTATGGCGCCTATTGTAGAGCGGGTTGGCCGGTTCTTTACTTTGAGTTTTTGTCAGTCCATTTTCAACACATGCATAAAGGCTTTTTGGGGTATTTCCACATTTCCCACCTGCCTCATACGCTTTTTCCCTTTTTTCTGTTTTTCCAGCAGCTTTCGTTTCCGGGTGATATCGCCTCCATAACATTTGGCTGTCACGTCTTTACGCAGAGCCTTCACCGTTTCTCTGGCGATAATTTTGTTTCCAATACCGGCCTGGATGGCAATATCGAACTGTTGTCTGGGGATCAGCTCTTTGAGTCGCTGACACATGCGTCGTCCGATGCTGTAGGCATTGTCAAAGTGGGTGAGTGTAGACAGCGCATCCACCTGCTCTCCATTGATAAGTATATCCAGGCGCACCAGGCGGGCAGGCTGATAGCCTTTGGTATAGTAATCCAGCGAGGCATATCCGCGGGAAATGCTTTTCAGTCTGTCGTAAAAGTCAAAAACAACCTCACTCAGGGGCAGGTCAAAAGTAAGCTCCACCCGGTCGGTGGTCAGGTAAACCTGGTTTTTCAGCGCCCCCCGTTTATCCATACATAGCTTCATTATCCCTCCCACGGTGCTTTCCCGGGTGATGATCTGTGCATGGATAATGGGCTCTTCAATGCGGTCAATCTCGGTCACGTCGGGCAATCCGGAAGGGTTATGCACTTCTTTCAACTGTCCGTCTTTGGTATATACGTTGTACGACACGTTGGGCACCGTGGTGATCACGCCCATATCAAACTCCCGGTCTAGGCGTTCCTGAACGATCTCCATATGGAGCATGCCCAAAAACCCACATCGAAAGCCAAAGCCTAAAGCCATAGACGATTCAGGCTCAAAGGAGAGGGAGGCATCATTGAGCTGCAACTTTTCCAGGGAAGCCCGTAGGTCTTCATAGTCGTCGGTATCGATGGGATACACCCCGGCAAACACCATGGGTTTAGACTCTTCAAACCCGGACACATTTTCCGTGCATGGGTTTTCCACATGGGTTACGGTGTCTCCCACCTTTACATCTTTGGATGTTTTTATTCCGGATATAAGGTATCCCACTTCTCCCGCCCCCATTTCTTTTTTGGGGATTTGTTTGAGCTGCAGCACGCCGATCTCTTCGGCATCATAGGTTTGCTTTGATTTGATAAACTTAAGCTTTTCTCCGGGTTTAAGTATGCCGTCAAATATTCTGAGGTACACGATCACTCCCCGGTAGGAGTTGTACACCGAGTCAAAGATCATCGCTTTAAGGGGCTTGTTGAGGTCTCCTTCCGGTTGTGGAATTCGTTCAATGATGGCATTGAAGATTTCCTGTGTTCCCAGCCCTGTTTTGGCGCTGGCTTCAATGATCTCTTCCCGGTCACATCCCAGCAAGTCAACGATCTGGTCCTTCACTTCCTCCGGTTGTGCCGCTTCCAGGTCCATCTTGTTAAGCACAGGGATGATCTTCAGGTCATGCTCCATGGCCATATAAAGGTTGGCAATGGTCTGTGCCTGGATGCCCTGGCTGGCATCCACCACCAGCAATGCCCCTTCTGCGGCAGCAATACTGCGCGACACCTCATAGGAAAAGTCCACATGACCCGGTGTATCAATAAGGTTCAAACAGTATTCCTGCCCATCGGTATGGGTATAATCCATCTGAATGGCATGGCTTTTGATGGTGATGCCACGCTCTCGCTCCAGGTCCATGCTGTCCAGCATCTGATCCTGAAAATCACGCTGGGAAATGGTCCCCGTATACTGAAGCATGCGGTCTGCCAAAGTACTCTTCCCATGGTCTATATGGGCGATGATCACAAAGTTTCTCAGTTTTTTCATAGAAGTGCAAAAATATAATATTTCATTTATCCGGGATAAACCCTACAGTTACCTGCACCGGAATCCTGGAATCTCCCCGCAGCAGGAACAGGGAATACAGCCCCTAACGCACCACAAAATACCAATGTGTCATAGGCCGGAAAATCCTGGCAAAGACCATATAGCCCTGATGCAAGGCCTCCGGAGGCACCCGGCATAAATAGCTGCCTTGTCTGTGTAATGCACAGTGGTGCTCACTGCCGGGCAAACCCCTGGCTCACCCCGGGGCTATTGCGTGTCTTTCAGGTGCTGCGCCAGCAGTTTGGCCACATACTTTCCAAACACATCGAACTCAATATTCACCACTGTTCCCTTTTTGAAGTTATGGAAGTTGGTAACCTGATGGGTGTAGGGGATAATGGCCACAGAAAACATATTGGGCCTGGAGTCTACCACCGTAAGGCTCACTCCATTAACAGAGATACTGCCCTTCTCTACGGTAATATTATTCATTGAGGGGTCGTACTCAAACCAAAAAAACCAGCTGCCGTCGGCTTCTTTCACTGAAGTACATACGGCGGTCTGATCAATATGCCCCTGGACAATATGCCCATCGAAGCGGTCACCCATGGCCATGCTGCGCTCCAGGTTCACCTCATAACCCACTTTCCATTCACTCAGGTTGGTCTTGTCCAGGGTCTCCTGTATGGCCGTAACCACATATTGCTTTTTGGCTTTATCCACATCGGTAATGGTAAGACATACCCCGTCGTGGGACATGCTTTGGTCCACCTTGAGCTCATCGGCAAAAGAAATTCCAATGGTGAAATGAATATTGCCCCGTTCACGCTCAACATTAACCACTTTGCCCGTTTTTTCTACAATTCCTGTAAACATTATCGTACTGTTTTTTATTCGGTGCAAAGATAGTAAATCCAGAGCAGCCCGGGGATTAAATACGGCATCGGGGAGTAAGTTTTTCAAAGGGGCTTTATGGGATAGAAGAGTCCGGTCTAAAAACACAAAATTTTCACATCCGCTGGAAATCAAAAGAAACCTTTTTAGATTGGACTCATATAAAAAAAAGGTTATTTTTACTGCAAATAATTTAAACGACCGGTACAAACTATAACTATGTGTTTATCAGTGCTTTGATTTTAATTTTTAAAGGGCAGGCCGCTTCAGGTGTTCCGTCCTTCAGCGATGTTGGCAAGGGTGATCTTCAGGTAAATCGAATGCACTGGTTGTTTTATCCGGGCTAAAAAACCATTTGATATGCATTATTTCCGACGCTATTTTCTAAAAGTCCCGGGTGCTCCATCCCGCACCATCTGTAAGCTTATTGCTTCTTTGTTTTTCCTGTTCATTTATACTTTTCCGGTGGCTGTCCATTCAGCCCCTGTGGATACGCTGACGGCGTTGACCGTTTCAAAGCATTTATTTTTGGAGCGTTCGGATGATTTATCCTGGGGTTCTGATCTTTCTGCCGGGGTAGTGAAGACCTACAAGCATAATGACACCTTGTTACTCTATGTGGTAGAGGTGAACCATGATCGTTACGCCATTATTTCCGCTTATGATGCGGTTTATCCGGTGCTCAGTTATGGCTTCACCGCTTATCCCCGCGGGCAGCAGTTTCCTCCGTCATATGTTTCCTGGCGTGACCAGATGGGCATGCAGGTGCTTGCGGCCATTCGTCACCAGTTGACACCCCCGTCCGCCATACAGGGAGAGTGGTCATATTACAGTGACTCCTCCCAGGCTTCCTCAGCCCATACGGAAACCGTTTCCCCGCTGATCACCAGCACCTGGAGTCAGGGGCCGCCATATAATGAGCAGTGTCCCTATTCGTCCACTTCTGTTTACAGCAATAATCATGTGCCGGTGGGATGTGTAGCGATCAACATGGGACAGATCATGAATTACTGGCAACATCCCACTATCGGGACGGGTAGTCATTCGTATATGTCCAACTATGGGATGGAAACAGCCGATTTCGGCAACACAACATACGACTGGGCCAACATGCCCGATATTGTTACCCCCTCCAGTCCTCCGGCAGAAAAGAATGCAGTAGCAGAGCTACTCTATCATTGCGGTGTGAGCGTAGACATGATGTATGGCGATAACGGCAGTGGTGCATATTCTGTTGATGCCATGACTGCTTTGGTAACCTACTTCAACTACAACGGCTCTTCCATCACCTATGAAGCCATGGATAACCACACTGCTTCTGCCTGGCATGCTATGCTAAAGAACGACCTGGACAACAGTCGTCCGGTGTATTATGCGGGAGCCACAGCCTCCGGCTCGGGGCATGCTTTCATCGTGGATGGATACCAGGGCAGCAACAATGACCATTACCATATTAACTGGGGCTGGGGGGCGTCTTATAATAACTATTGCTATCTCAACAATTTATTGCCTGCCGGTGTGCAGGATGATTTCTCCTATAACCAGCGGGCCATTTTTGGCATCCAGCCGGACAGCTACTTTCAGGTGAATCCACAGTCCATTACCCTTTCAGACAGTGCTCAGTCTTCAGATCAGGCGGTAGTGGTGTCCAATCAAAGCTGGACGGTCAATACTCCAACTGCCTGGCTTAGCGTGTCGCCTTTATGGGGCAGCAATGTGGACACCCTGGTGATCACAGCCACCTCTGCCAATACCAGTTCCTCCAGCCGTAATGGCACCGTAGAGGTTACCAGCGGAGGCGTTACCCATACCATTTTTGTTAGCCAGGCAGGAGCACCTTCATCCGGCATTACAGAATGGTTCAGCCCGGCGGAAGACCTGCTGAACCACTGGTATAATACTACTTCAGCAGTAAGCATGTACGCCAACCCCATGGTAGTGGATTCTGCCATGATAACTGTTTCCCAGGCATCTACAGATCACATTTTCACCCATCATGTGGGTGTGATTTGCGATCCCTACTCCCCATTTTATCCGGCTCATTTTTCTCCATCCACCAGTTATTTCCTTGATTCTATTTATATTGGAGGCTTATACACCGTGGTGAATGGCAGCTATACCGACACCCTGATTTTTGAGATCGTGCACAATGACGCTCAAACCACTCCCACCTTTAACTCAGTGATGATGCCACTGGGCCCGGATACCTTGTACTTCAGTCCGCCTTCTATTACCGGAAGTACAGCACTTTTCGGCTGGGGTGCCCGGTTATCCGACCCGGCAAAAACGGTGATAAAAAAACCTTTAACCCCTAATGATTCCACCAACATGTATCATTACGTGGATATTGGCAACCTGCAAATCCCTGCCGGACATGTGGTGGGAGTAAGTGTCACTTTTAAGCCAGGATACAGTTACAATTTGGGAGACACCCTGATCGACTACCAGGCCAGCACATCCTACCGCAACAACTTCCGGTATCTGCTGTATGCCACGGACAACACCACCCTCAACCCTCATTACTTTTATGAGCCCTATGCAGACCTGGGGCACTTTAACTCATCATATTCCATTTTAACAGAAGGGCGTTACGGCACCTATGCTCTGCCATTCCTGAATGACATCATGTATCCCAACACCCATCGCGGGCATATTATGGGTTTGAAGCTCCAGGATGACACCCTTTCACTCGGGGTCAGTCCTTCTTCAATCGTACTTTCCCAGGATTCCGGTTCTTTCCAGTCATTTTCTATTTCCTCCAATGCATCCTGGACGGCGGTGGGCAGTGAGAGCTGGCTGGATATCTCTCCTTCAGCTGACAGCGGGGATGCTATGGTAACGGTAACGGCTTTATCGGCCAATTCTTCTTCATCGTCTCGTACGGCCATGGTTACTATCACTTCCGGCGCAATGGTGGAGACGGTGGTGGTGACCCAGGAGGCAGCTCAGCTGCAGGTAAGCCCCCAGAGTTTGTCATTAGCTCCGGCAGCCCAGTCGGGCAAGGGGGTGTCCATCACCTCCAACGTCTTCTGGACGGTCAGTACGGCAGCGTCCTGGCTGCAATTGAGCCCCTCCAGCGGCAGCCATAACGACAGCCTGCTCATCACCGCCACCAGCGCCAACACCGGCAGCTCACCACGGACAGCCGCAGTGACTGTTAGTGGTGGGGGACATAGCAAAACCGTCAATGTGGTCCAGCAGGCCCCGGAAATGTTTATCACCCCGCAAAGCATTACGCTTACCTCTTCTGCCAATGCCAGTCAAACCGTAACGCTCAATTCCAATGTGTCATGGACCACCACTGCCGACGACCCCTGGATTACAGTAACCCCGGCATCAGGGAGTAACAACTCCATGCTCACCATCGAAGCCACTACCGCCAACACCGACTCAGTAGCCAGAAATGGCACCGTAACCATTAGCGGTGGAGGACTGTCCGTGAACGTCTCTGTCACACAGGAGCCTACTCTCTTCAGCCTGAGCCTGCATCAGGTGATCCTGGACAATCATGATCAGGCTACTGATAGCATCCTGCTTACGGCCAATGCCCCCTGGAGCGCATCTACTCCTGTCTCCTGGCTGCATATTGACCCCTTAAGCGGAAACAGCAACACTCCCATTGTCTTTACAGCCCTGTCTGCTAACCCCGACTCTGCCCAGCGCAGTGCGCAGGTAACCTTCACCAGCAGCGGGCAAACCGATACCGTTGAGGTGGTTCAGGCCGGGTCTTTGCTCATGGCCGGGAAAGACACCATTTCCCTTAGCGCACAAGCACACGCCAGCCAACAGGTAGCCATTTCTGCCAATCTTGCCTGGATCGCAACGGCCAACGATAGCTGGCTGTCCGTCAACCCTTCCTCAGGACAAGCCCACGGAAACATCACCATCACCGCCACCTCGGAAAACCCATACCCGGCAGACCGTATGGGAAGCGTACAATTATCTGGAAACAATATTATGCAAACCATTATTGTCTTTCAAAACCCCTGGCCGGATACTACGTCAGTAGCAGAGCCAGGCACGGACAACCCGGAAATACGGATTTACCCCAACCCGGGCATGGGAGAGTTCACCATATACGGTGAAAACATCGATGGCGGGAACCTGCATATTCGCATTACCAACCTTCAGGGTCAAAAGGTTATGGAATTAGACGCAGCACATCACCGGCCGCCTCTGGAGCAGTCGGTAAATGCTTCCCATTTAGATGCCGGGATATACTTTTTGGAAATTCATAACGGTGCGGCCAGCTATCGGAAAAAGCTGATTATCTATTAATCCCAGTCTTGCCGGTATAATAAGGGTATTTCCGGGTCGCCACCCATGCGAGTGATGGCGACCCGGAAGTATATTTATTCATGATCCATTTTTATTCCACCCCCTTGCTGTTCCTCTTTCATAGGCAGGAACACCACATCCAGCATACGGTCTTCATTGAGTATCCTGTTGGCAAATTCCACCACTTGTTCCAGGGTAATGGATTCCACCAACTGATCCCGCTCAGCAGTATATCTCACCGGCTGGTTTTGGGCGTATGCTGACATCATACTAATCCAGGTGCGTGGTTCTTCCAGGTTTTCCGAGCGACCTTTCCGGTATGCTTCCCGGTACTCTTCCAGATACCTTTCTTTCACATGCCCGTTACGCAGGCTATCCAGCTCCAGGTACACCAGCTCTTTGAGTTCATCCACCCGCTCCGGGTCAGTTTCAAAGCTCACATAGTAAAAATACTCTTCCACAGGAACATCTGAAATAGACCCGCCGGTTCTTACGCCGTATGTCCCTCCTTCATCCTCTCGGATGGTTTCTCTCATGCTGTTTCTTAAGATGGATGTGACAGCCCCCATCAGCACGGCATTTTCATGGGTATCCTCTATTTCGCCAAAGAACTCAATATTTACATTGGCTTTTGGTGTAACCATGGGGATATACATGGTTTTTTCCTTTCTGGTATTGATGGGCCGGATGCCCAGATCACGGAAGCTGCTTTCCTCCGCTTCTCCGGGGATGGAAGCCACATAAGCTTCCAGTTGTTCTTTCAGCTCCTCCCGGTTGAAGTTTCCAACCAGAAACAGTTTAAACCTTCCCGGGTTATCAAACCGTTCTTTGTACAACTCCAGCATTTCCGGGCCATACTCCATCTTCTCAAAGTCTTCCCAACTGTTGACTTTCATTCTGGGATGACCATCGTTGCGCAGTTCCCTCATACTGTCAGACATCAACGACCGCGGGTTTTTATGGCGGTTTTTATAGAAAGACTCCTGCCGTGCCATATATTTATTGTATCCTTTCCGGTCTATACGGGGCTGTGTAAAAGCCAGGTGCAGCCATTTGAGGTTATCTTCCAGGTACCGGATACTTCCTCCGAACACATAGCCCATGTCGGTATACAGTCCGGAAGACATGGCTGCAAAGCCCTGTTTTCCTCTCATATAGCGTGTAAGCTGCAGGCTGGTGGCCTCTCCCAGGCCACTTTCCCGGGCAGCACCTATGGCCACCCTCAGAGGCAGTTCCGCCTCCAACTCATGCAATGAGCTCCCACCATAGGAAGTCATTTGCAGGGAAAACTCATCCTCATCAAAGTCGGCAAACTTAACATATACTATCATCCCGTTGGAAAGGGTCCATTTTTCAAACTCCGGCTCTTCAACAGCTTCTGTTTTCAAAATCTTTCCCGGCTCGGGCTTCACCGGGAGCAGGTCCACGATGCTTTCAAAGGTCTCGTAGGAGTGGTAAGTTTTTTCTTCGGCAGCCTTTACCCGTTCTTCTATTTCCCGGGCCGTGGGCAGGTCAGCGTTTTCGGGTCCGGACAAAGACACCACGCGGTTGTTTGGTATCATCAGCGGCTTTATGGCTTCGTGTATTTCCTGTGTGGTGATGCCGTCCACTACCTGCTGATAAAATGCATAGCGGTCTTCCGGGGACAAGATCACCATGTCATTAAAGAAAGCGCTTCTGGCAGAAAAGCATAACCGCCGGTTTCGACGGGTGTCCTTTTCCAGCACACTGCGCTGGGCATCTCTCATCAATATTGTTTTGATCTCCTCCAGCTCTGCTTCGGTAAAGCCATGTTGCAGTGCGCGATGCATCTCTTCCTGCATGAGGGTAACCACCTGCAGCACCTTGCCATCTCTTGGGGAGGCAAACATGCGCAGTTCGGCCTTTTCGGGCATCAGGTTGCCATAGTTCCAAAACCCATAGCTCATGGGGTCTTCTTCCTTCTGGCTGCGCTCAGAAATGCGTTCATTGATCATGGAAAAGCCAAGCGAGCGAACCAGCCCCTCTCTCATGTCTCCATAAGTACGGTTAGGCGGTCGCCGGTCATGCTTATAATAATACTGAAGCCTGATGCTGGTGGCCTCCGGATCGGTAAGGATAACATATTTTGTCTCCTCATGATCGGGGATGTGCTGCTCCTTTCGGGGTAATGCCTCTTCCGGGACTTCCATATAGTCAAAATACTCTTTGATCTTTGCCTCTACCATGTCCGTATCCACATCGCCAATTATTACTACAGCCTGCAGGTCCGGGCGATACCAGTTTTGGTAAAAATCGCGCAACCGCTGAGGCGGAGCGTCGTTGATCACATCAATATCACCGATCACATTGTGATTGGCATACTTGGATCCCTCATACAGCACTTCATTAATACTGTCGCGGATACGCGACATGGAAGAGTTTCGGCTACGCCACTCCTCACGGATCACCCCACGCTCCAGCTCCACCTCTTCATCCAGAAAAGAAACATACCGGGCCCAGTCGCTCAGGATGTTCATGGACGTATCAATATACGCCGGGTCTTCCACCGGCACATTGGTCAGGGTATATACCGTTTCATTATAGCTGGTCCAGGCGTTAATATCCGGGCCAAACTCCATTCCGATACCTTGCAAGAAGTCAATAATGCCCTTGTCCGGAAAATGGTCCGTCCCGTTAAATGCCATGTGCTCCACATAATGGGCCAGCCCGTTCTGGTCTGGCTCCTCCTGCATGGAGCCCGCATGCACCAGCAGCCACAATTCGGCACGGTTTGCCGGACGAGCATTTTCCTTAATGTAATAAGTCAAGCCATTATCCAGCTTCCCCACACGGTAATCCGGATCAAATGGCAACGAATCGGTCAGACTCACCTGGCCATGCAATGGCATTACTCCAAGTAAAACCAGCAAAATAAATAAATGATATTTGTACATAAGATTGTTATTAAGATTTACATATACAAAGATAAAGGTTTTTTTATACCACAAAATGAGTGTAAAAAATAATTTTCAACTGTTGGGAGTGGCTCCATAAAACTTTCCCGTTTGGTTTATCGTCTCCTCAAGGGGCCTGTACCGAAAATCCAGGAGCCGGGTGATTTTGGTTCCATCGTAGTAGTTTCTTTGCATGGCCGATCTGGCGGTTTCTTTTGTGATCATGGGATCACTTTTGCTGAACAGTGCATTGGCAGCGGTCAGTCTCCAGGCCACTTCCGTCATCCATTTTTTCACCCTATACTTAGGGGGTTTAACCCCCATGGCTTTAGCCATTAATTCAAACAGCTTCTGGTATTCCATATTTTCAGCGGCCAGTACAAACCGTTCATTTTCTATGGGCTCATTCATGAGCATCATCATGGCATCCCCCACATCTCTTACGTCAACAAAGGCGTTCACGCCACCGGTATAAAAGGGCATTCCTTTGGCTACGGATTGAAACAGCTTAGCACTTCCCTGTTTCCAGTTTGCTGCAGGCCCCAGGATAATGGCCGGATTTACTATGGCTGTAGCCATCCCTTCGGCCTGGGCCCGCCACACCTCCCGCTCTCCCAGCATCTTGGTTAATCCATACCAGGAACTGCCCTTCAGGCTTTTCCAGTGGGCAGACTCGTCGATCAGGCCCGGCACCCCACGGTCAAGCACCGATGTGGAACTGGCATGAACCAGCTTATCCACCCCCTTGTTCATGGCCGCCAACACTACATTAGCTGTACCCCCTGCATTGATACGGTGTAACTGCTTCCGGTGAGGACCATAAAAGGAAACCATGCCCGCACAATGAAACAACAAGTCACCCCTTTCCAGAAAATCTTCCAAAGAGACCAGGTCGGTAACATCCCCCTTAAACCACCTGACCTGACTATATGCCGCCTGTGGAGTATCCGTGTAAAAAGAAAATACCCGTAACAAATTCTTCTGCGTTGCGGAAGAACGATAAAGGGCCTTTACCTGATAACCCTCTTCTATAAGCTTATACACAAGATGGGCCCCAAGAAGACCCGTTGCACCGGTTACTGCTATCATAGGGCAAAAGTAATGAAAATTCCACCACCATCCCCCCAGAGCAGATGACCGGCAATATATGTTTATAATTTGTTCCTTGTTCCGCCGCCACCCCGCCAAAATACTTGTCCCGGCCATCCGGGATGTGCACGCAAAGGCGCAAAGGCGCAAAGCCCTGTCCCGTGCCTGAGCAGTTGTACGGTGGCCCGGTCACCCGAGAATTGGGGATTAGAGGGTGTGCGCAGGAGAAAGCCGTACCGCCCTTACGGGTGATTCACTTTAACGATTTTCTCCCTTCTCACCTTGTCGCCAGTAGATAGCTCCAACCAGTAGATGCCGCTGCTGTAGGCCGACATATCCAGGGTGAAGCGATGGGTATGGGCCGGCACTTCCCAGTTTTGCAGCAGCTTACCCTCCGGACTATAAAGGCGCAGGTGGGTTTGGTGTGGGTCCGGGCTTTGGGGAAAGGTCACATGCAGCTTATCCTTGCAGGGGTTGGGATATACTTCCCAGAGGGGCTCCCGGGCTTTTTGGACTATGGAGGTGGTATCCTCCTCATAGGTAACCATAATGGACCCCGTTCCGGTGCAGCCGTTGGTGTCGGTGACTTCCACA
>PWNQ01000050.1 GCA_003557725.1 Bacteroidales bacterium
CTGGAAGGGGGATGAGCAAAAATCGGGGGGCATAGCCACCAATATTGGCGTACACTTCTTCGACATGCTGTCCTGGATATTTGGGCCGGTGCAGAAGAATATTGTTCATTTGAGCCGGTCACATACTGCTTCCGGGTTTTTACAGCTACAGCGTGCCCGGGTGCGGTGGTTCCTCAGCTTAGACCCGGCCAACCTGCCACCCCAGGCGGTATCCAAAGGGAATCGCACCTTCCGTAGCATAACTGTGGAGGGACAAGAGATAGAGTTTAGCGGTGGGTTTACCGACCTGCATACCGTCTCTTACGAGCATATACTGGCCGGAAAGGGGTTCTCCCTGGATGCGGTGCGCCCATCGGTAAACACGGTATATACTATTCGAAATGCCTCCCCCGCAGGACTAAAGGGTGACTATCACCCCTTAGCGAAAAATGCCCGGTAGAACCTGTTTTTTTACGGTCATAACTGTTGCGGGGGTCATAAATAATGTCTACTTTTGTGCCCTGTGGAACATATCATAAAACATCTCAACAACGAACAGCAGGAAGCTGTCTGCCAGGTCGAAGGGCCCGTAATGGTGGTGGCAGGTGCAGGCTCCGGCAAGACCCGTGTGCTTACCCACCGGGTAGCTTATATGATCAGCCGCGGGGTAGACCCCTTTAATATTTTGGCGCTCACATTTACCAATAAGGCTGCCCGCGAGATGCGGCACCGCATCACGGCCATGATCGACGCCTCCCATGCTAAAAGCGTATGGATGGGCACGTTTCATTCGGTATTTGCCCGCGTATTGCGCGCAGAGGCCCACCACCTGGGATATCCATCCAACTTTACCATATATGATACCGACGACTCCAAGCGGGTGATCCGACGCATTGTCAAGGAGATGAGCCTGGATTCAAAGGTATATACGGCCGGGCAGGTGCTCTATCGCATCTCTTCCGCCAAGTCCAGCCTAATGTCCCATCAGGAGTACAACCAAAACAGCGAGCTCACCGGACAGGATAGCCTGGCCGGAAGACCACAGACCGGCACCATATTCACCAAATATGCCAACGAGCTCAAACGGACCGCCGCCATGGACTTCGACGATCTGCTGTTTAATATGAACCTGATCCTTAGAGACCTGCCTGAGGTGCTGTATAAATATCAAAAACGCTTTAAATATATCCTGGTGGATGAATACCAGGATACCAACTACGCCCAGTACCTGATCATCAAAAAACTGGCCGCCGACAACGAGAACATCTGCGTGGTGGGCGACGATGCCCAGAGCATCTATGCCTTCCGCGGGGCCAATATCCAGAATATTCTCAACTTCCGCAACGACTATCCCATGCTTAAGACCTTTAAGCTGGAGCAAAACTACCGGTCCACTTCCAATATTGTCAATGCAGCCAATAGCATCATTAAAAAGAACAAAGACCAGATCCAAAAGACCGTATGGACCAGCAACACCGGTGGGGAAAAGATCTTTATGCTTCCTGCGGCCACCGACCAGCAGGAAGCCTCCATGATCGTCTCTACCATTGAGAGTGCCCGGGTGAAGTATAAGGCCTCCTACAGCGACTTTGCTGTGCTGTACCGAACCAATGCCCAGTCCCGCTCCCTGGAGGAGTTCCTGCGCCACTTCAAGGTGCCTTACCGCATTTATGGCGGGGTGTCCTTTTATCAGCGCAAAGAGGTGAAAGACTTGCTGGCCTACTTCCGCCTGGTGATCAACCCCGGCGACCGCGATGCCTTTATGCGCATTGTCAACTATCCCGCCCGCGGCATTGGAAACACTACGCTGGACCGCCTAAACGTGGAAGCAGGCCATAAGGGAATGACCATCGCACAGCTGTGTGAAGACATACAGCAGAGCAGCAGCCAGGTGAGCACCGCCGCACGTAGCCGTATACAGGAATTTATGACCATGATACAAAGCTTTCGTGCCGACCTGAAAACCATGGATGCCTTTAAGCTGGCCAAACGCATCGCCGCACAGAGCGGCATGATAAAGCTGCTCAAAGAAGATACCAGCCCCGAGGGCACAGGAAGGTATGAAAACCTGCAGGAGCTGCTCAATGCCATCAGCCTGTTTGCCTCCGGACAGGAGGCCGACATCGATGGGGTGCTGCCACTGCCCGAAGGAATGGAGGAAGAGCAAGACCCGCCAGTGGAGCGTACGCTGGACAGGTACATGGAAAATATCGCACTGATCACCGATGCCGATACTCACGACCAGGACCGGGACCATGTGTCACTGATGACGGTCCATGGAGCTAAAGGCCTGGAGTTTCCCTTTGTGTTTGTGGCCGGACTGGAGGAGAACCTGTTCCCATCGATGATGGCTATGGGTACCCGTGCAGAGCTGGAAGAGGAACGGCGCCTGTTCTATGTGGCCGTCACCCGGGCCGAAAAGCAAGTGTGGCTCAGCTATGCCGAAACACGCAGACGATTCGGTAACGTGGTGTTTGCCGAACCATCAAGGTTTATCGATGAGATCGATAACCAGTTCCTGGTTGGATATGACGCCAACCACGCCGAAAATACCTCCGGAGCTCCTGCACCCGCCAGAAAGCCTCAACAACGATCGGCCAGGGCGAGACTGAAAAGGATATCTGAAAGCAGCCACCCACGGGAAACAGAGAAAGCAGCACAAAATACCCCCACAGGAACACCACAACACAGCCCCACCGATAATGTGCGCGAAGGACAGGCGGTGAGCCACGCCAAATTTGGGAAAGGGGTCGTAATGACCGTGGAAGGAACAGGAAACAACAGGAAAGCACTGGTGAACTTCGTCACCGAAGGGAAAAAATACCTGCTACTACAATATGCCAAACTAACCGTACTGGACAACTAACCAACCTGATTCCTCAGCTTTTGCATTTGCCACAAGCAAAACGGCCAGGCATTCTAAAAAAACCGATCACTCGCCCCTTGCCTACACAGCGTCTTAGTACCTTTTCCGCTGTCTCCCTTTTTGTCTGTATCCTTGTTTTGTCGACTTCTTGCGTCGTGCGATGGTGGCGTTTCTCGCCAGTATGTCGCTGGTTTCATGTAGCTTAGTCTTTTCATCCGACAGCTTGATCTTGCCACCGGAGATCTCTTCCATTTGACGAAAGATGATCTCGTCATCCACCGACTCCCTGTTCCAGGTTAAAAACAGCTTTTTAAGGTAGTTGGCCAGCGTATGGATGAGCAGGTCTTTTTGCTCTCCCTCTTCCAGCTCAGCCACCTCGCGAACCACCTTTTGCACGTTACGGCCAAAGTACCGGAAGCGAATAGGTTCCTTTTCCCGCTCCATCCGTTTGGGCTTTCTGGTGAGCACCTCTTCGGGAGGGGGAGGGTAGGGGCTGTCCACATCCAGCTTGAAGTCTGAGATAATGTGGATGTGATCCCACAGCTTTTGCTGGAAATCGCCACCATTCTCCTGGTCGCGCGTCTGACGCACCTGGGCCATGATACGGATAACCACCTGCGCCATGCGCGTGCGCCTGTCGCGATCGGGCTCAAGGATCAACTCCTGAACCAACTTTTGAACGTTACGGCCATACTCAGGAATGAGTAGACCCTCTCGGGAAGTATTGTATTCCATAAATTTATCGGTGTTTCAAACTGCCACCGGAATTAAAAACCCGATGGCATAGCAGTAACTACTCGTTTCGAAGACGCTGCAAAGATAATATAATTATTGGTAATCGCTTAATCGTTTAATCGCTTAATCGTTTAATCGTTTAGTCGTTTAATTGTTTAGTCGTTTAATCGTTTAGGGGACGCGCGGTTCCGTTTTTCTAAATTTCTGTCTTAATCTTATCGCAGATTCTTTTGTTATCCCGGCGAAACATAGACTAATATTTCTGCAATATATTAGTTTTGAGCTGTTTAAGATAAATAATCCAATCCTTTATGATGAAAATCTGTGAATGTTACAACTATTAATCAGAAATGTGTAATGAAATTTTTTCTATATGGAGCGTACTTTGCAAGCAAAAGGATTATACACTATTTGTGGCAGGCAACATACACTAACTGTTGCAGGCAATATACGCTAACTGTTGCAGGCACTATACACTTATTTAACACATATCATTATGAAAAAGTTCTTACTTTTATTTTTAACACTGCTTGCATTTTCAACAGTGTCTAAACTACACCTGGGTCAGATAAACTTAGGTGCTGCCGGCCATTTTGCCCTTCACTCTTCTGATGGCATTTTGCAAGAACATGCCCCTTCCCATTCACCACTAACGGGTGATATAGGCTATTATAACAGTAGCGATCTTCCCGGGTTTGGCTATGTGAATTACGTGATGCCGGCCGGCGTTGATCTTCAAACCACCGATCAGGATAAAGAAATATTGGAAGTTTCCGGCTCAAAGGGTCACTCTATTGATCTGGCTACAGCAGGCAATTTTGGTATACTTGCCGCTACTACAATTACCAACAGCGGGAACAGCGAAGTGAATGGACTGCATGTGGGGTTAAGCCCGGGTACTGCTATTACCGGATTTCCTCCTGGTGTAGTAAATGATGGAGAAATTTATGCTCATGGTGACTCTCCCGAAGTAACAGATATGTTAATTCTAGCCAAGCAAGATTTAGAAACTGCATATCTTGCTGCTGAAGCAGCAACTACTCCAGCACCTGTTCCAGTTGCCGGCGACCTGGGAGGAAGTACTTTATATCCGGGGATATATAATTCCACATCTACACTTGTCATTGATGCAGGTGATTTAACTCTTGATGCTCAAGGGGACCCCGATGCTGAATGGATTTTTCAGATGGGCTCTACGCTCACCACTGTGGCTGGCACTGGGGGAAATGTTGTCCTTGCCGGAGGCGCTCAGGCAGACAATATAATATGGCAAGTGGGCAGCTCAGCAACTATTGGAGACTATACTTCATTTTATGGGAACATACTTGCAAGGACCTCTATAACAATGAATACAGGGGCAACTATTGAGGGTAGATTGCTCGCAAACGATGACGCTGTAACATTAACTAGTACAAACATTATCGACAGCCCTTCGACCACTGATGACCCCTACCCTGTGGAGCTAATCAGCTTTGAAGTAAAAAAGGAAGACAACGCCATTTGCATCACATGGACTACTGCAACAGAAATCAATAACGATTACTTTACTGTTGAACGGGCCGCAGATAGTGGCTATTTCCAGGCTATCGGTACGGTTGAAGGTGCCGGAAACTCCAATGAAATCAGACACTATTCCTTTATTGATACGGAGGTCCTATATGCGGATTACCTGTATTACCGTATCAAACAAACCGATTACGACGGCACCTTTACATACTCCTGGATAGAATACCTTATCAATGGAGACAAAAAAGAATTGAACGTATTCCCCAATCCCGTTAGCCGGGGGGAAGATCTGACCATTCAAAGCTCAGGGGAAATGGTCGTATTAAGTTTATACAACAACCTGGGAGTATTGGTTCAATCAATAGAAACAGGACAAAACCAAACTTCCTTTTCCACAAATCTCCTAAAACCCGGATTATATTTTGTGCTTGTTACCAATCCGGCTAACCAAACTTCAATCTCGGAAAAGGTTATTATCAGATAATTCCCTGTTCTATGAATAAAATATATGGCCTTTGATATTGATGGTGGTGGCGGCTTTTGTAAATACTTTGTATGTATAAAAACATAACAAAGACCCATTATTGAAATCGCCGGTGTCAGCCCGGGGGTAAGGGCCACTGGGGGCCCTTGCTGAAACTTGTTGGAATTAGGTGCATGGAGATGCTGACAATGAATGGAGTATTGCTTAGAAATAAGAGAAAAAAGATGAACTCATTCGAAATATATACATGTCTTCGATCTGTGATATTTGCAACTATTAATAGACGATGTGTAATGAAATTTTTTCAAAATGAGGCGTACTTTGTAGTCATGAGGATAATAAACATTTAAAACATAAATATTATGAAAAAGCTCGTACTTATATTTGTAGCCATAGTTGCATTTTCAACAATGCCTACGGTACATTACGGTCAGATAGATTTAGGTGCTGCCGCCAATTTTGTTCTTTACACCACTGGTGGAGCAGTACATGACAATGCCAGTTCCCATTCACTATTAACCGGTGATGTAGGATATTATAGCAGTGGTGATTTTCTTGGGTTTGGAAACGTAAATGGCGTAATGCGTGCCGGCGTTGATCCTCAAACCACAGCCGGTGAGCTGGCATTGCAAAGCACGGTATCTCAGATAAATGCAACCACCAACGATTTCTTTCCCGGCCTGTTGCTTGGCAATGGGGTGGTTTATCCGCCGGGGGTGTACTCCATACCGGGAGATGCAACCATGACTTTAGACATGGTGCTGGATGCACAAAATGATCCTAATGCGCAGTTTATTATAAAAATTAACGGCACATTCTCTACTGCCGCTGCCGCTGAGGTTAAGCTGATAAACGGCGCTCAGGCTTGTAATGTTTTTTGGCTGGTGGAAGGACTCATACATTTTTCCACCAACTCCAATATGAAAGGCACCTTTATAGCCAATAATGCGGCTATTAATATGAACACTGGCTCCACCCTGGAGGGAAGATTGTTAAGCACTACCGGGGCCATTACTGTTGATGGAATTTTGGCCTATACGCCACAGGGCTGTGGAAGCCCCGTGCTTACAGGCCCGGACTTCCCGGACCTTGGCATACTTGAATGTTTTTCAGTATATTCCAGTAACGGAGCGCTGACCAACACCACAGGCACATCATCCGCTGTTGGTGATGTTGGTAATAATGGGATTGGAACGATTTCCGGATGGAGCCCGGCGGATGTTACCGGAACGCTTCGTCTTATTCAGGACACTGTTACCATTCAGGCCGCAGCAGACTTAATAAAGCTGACGGACACCCTGAATGCAATGGTCCCGGATATTGAACTGCTTTATCCTGCTCAGTTTGGAAATGACCTGGTGCTTACTCCCCATGTGTATGTGATGAATTCTGCCGTTACTTTTACGGATTCGCTCACACTGGATGCCCAGGGAAACCCCGACGGGGTTTTTGTTATTAAAATTACCGGAGGAAGCCCCGCGCTTACTACCTCTACCTATGCTAAAGTGAAACTGATTAATGGCGCGCAAGCAAAAAATGTGTTTTGGTTTGTGGAAGGGGCCGTAGATATTAATAATTACTCGACGTTTAATGGAAATATTGTGGTCACTGACGGGGCTATTAGCTTGGTTAATACCGGTGTTGTGGTTAATGGAAGAGCCCTGACAAAAGTGGGTGCCATCACAACAGCAGGACTGCAGATTACTATGCCTCCCGGATGTGATGCCTGTGAAACTACAACGACAAACAATGTCCTGGCTATTTGCGACGGGGATAGTGTTGTGGTGGATGCCAATGTCTATAAAATCACCGGTATATATAATGATACCTTAGCTTCTGTTGATGGCTGCGATAGCATTATTGTTACAGACCTTACCGTGAATCCTGTTTATACTGTCAATAACCCTCAGTCTATTTGCGACGGGGATAGCATTGTAGTGGATACCAATGTCTATAAAACCACCGGTATTTATTATGATACCTTAGCCTCTGTTGATGGCTGCGACAGTGTTATTATCACAGACCTTACCGTGAATGAGTCATATGAATTTATTGATACGGTGGAGATTTGCCAGGGGGATACATTGATATGGCGCTCTAATAGTTATTTTACAGCAGATATTTATTATGATAGTTTACTGACTGAAAATAATTGCGATAGTGTTTATGTGCTTGATCTTACCGTACATCAATCCTATTCCACCAGCAATCCGCAAGCTATTTGTGATGGAGAAAGTTATACCTTTAACGGTAATACTTATACAACTGCCGGTAATTATTATGATACCCTGGCAACTATTGAAGGCTGCGACAGTGTTATTGTCACTGAGCTTACCGTGAATGCTGTATATACAATTGACAATACCCAGGCAATTTGTGATGGAGACAGTATAGTAGTCAATGGCAATACGTA
>PWNQ01000065.1 GCA_003557725.1 Bacteroidales bacterium
AAAACACACATTTTTCACATCCGCTGAACATCAGTTTTGCCCCATCCCTAAAGGGGGTTGATTTTCAGCGGGTTCACCCTTTAGGGTCCGGGGAAAAAAGCCGCTGAAAATCAAAAGTAACTTTTTTAGATTGGACTCTTACATTATGTTTGAAAAAAAATCACTTCATTTTTATTTAAAACAACTACCTTTGGCACCCGTAAACAATTGTTTTTGTATGGGAAAAAAGAAAGAAGTACTCGTTGTTGAAGATGATCCAGTAATGTTGAGGTTGGTGGCACAGGTAATAGGCAAAAAATATCACGTGGTTACCTGTACCAATGCCCTGGATGCTTTGCGCAGAATCCATGCAGGATCTGTACCCCATCTTATTATTTCTGATGTATCCATGCCGGGTATGAGTGGATACGAGTTTGTGAAAAACATTCGGGTATCAGGTTTATACCGGAACATTCCCATAATAATTCTTTCCGGCAAGGAAGAATCCGACACACGGATAAGCTTTTACAAACTTTATATATCCAATTTTTTGATTAAGCCATTTAATCCTGAGGAGCTTATGGTTTTAGTTCAGGTGGCTCTTGGTGATCTGGAAATGGAAATCAGGGAATAATTTTCAATATGGAAAGGAAGCAGTTAACTATTTTATATATTGGTAATGATTCAGCGGTTATCAGTCTTTTTTCTCAGCATTCCGGGGTTGGATCGGTAATAGCGAAGAGCACGACGTTACAGGCGTTGGACTGGTTGCGTCGCCATACGCCGGATGTGATTTTATGTGAGTTTGTTTTGCCTAAATATACCGGGTTAGAGTTGTTTGGATTTTTACGGCGTGGTCCTTTTGGGAGCAGGCCGCCCTTTTTATTGTTGCATAATCATTACAGTGAGATTATTGGCAGCAAAGTGATTCAGGAGGGGGTTGATGACTTGTATTTTAAGCCATTAGATGTGGATAGGATCATTTACAGGATACATGCTCTTATTCAATATGATTTGCATACTGTGAGAGAGGGGGAAGAGCGTGATGCGGAGAAGGAAAAGCAACAGCTTTCCCATTGTAGGATTCCCATATACAAACGTGTTTTTGATGTTGTAGTGGCGTCGTTGGCTCTTATTGTGTTGTCTCCGGTGATTTTGCTGGCAATGCTGGCCATACGCATAGAATCTCCGGGGAAGGTATATTATGTGTCTCAAAGGGTGGGTGCCGGTTATAGAGTGTTTCCCTTTTATAAGCTGCGGTCCATGTATGTGGGAGCCGATGCCAGGCTTAAGGAAATGAAACATTTGAACCAGTACATCGCCGCGGAAGGCAACATTGATCCGGAAGAGACGGAAGAGACGGAGGAGCCGGAAGCCTGTTCCCGGTGCCTGGAACTTGGAAAACCCTGTTCTCCCACCCTTTTTCTTGAAGGGAGGGAAGTGTGTGAGCGAATGTATCTGAAAAGTAAAAAAAACAATCAGGTATCCGCTTTTATTAAGATCAAAGACGACCCCAGGGTAACCCGGGTGGGGCGAATTATACGAAACACATCCATTGATGAACTGCCTCAGTTGATCAATGTGATCAAGGGAGATATGTCTATTGTTGGCAACAGGCCACTGCCCCTTTATGAAGCGGAGCAGCTAACCTCCGACGACTGGTCTCAGCGGTTTATGGCCCCCGCAGGAATTACCGGGCTATGGCAGGTGGAGTTGAGAAGCAGAAAAGGCAATCTCTCGGAAAGAGAGCGAAAAATTCTGGACAATTATTATGCGAAAAAATATTCCTTTTGGAGAGATATATGGATAATAATCAGAACATTCTTCGTTCTCTTTCAAAAGGATAACCGGTAAGTACAGGTGGGCGATGGTGAACGGGAATGTGAAAATTACTATCCCATAAGTGGCATAAAGAAGGATAAAGATTGTCTGACGTTTTTGTTGCCAAATGGCATTTTTCACGCGTTTTACCGGGCTGGGAAATAATAACTACCGGGAATAAACAATATACAAACACAGGAATCTAAAAATATTATACATATGAAACGGATTGTTTTTATCATAGTTATGGTATATTTATCCGGCGGCATTTGGTGTTTTGCTCAAAATGATACTGCAATAGTTGAGGAGCAGGGTTTCATTTATTTTGATCCTTTGCAGGAGGGGATTGAGCGCTATCTTCCTCCGGTTCAGCAGATGATTGACAGTGCCATGGAGCATTCTCCCCTGCTGAAGTACCAGAATTCGGCACGGGTCATTGCCCAATTAAATATCCAGTCTGTTCGTCGTGAATGGAGTAAGCATCTTGGCATTATTTCCGATGCAAGATACGGGTTGTTTGAGCATTTGGTGCTGGCGCCTGATGATGCCGGCGACTTTCAGGCCCGGGCTGTGCCCCTGACCCAGCAAATGAGATACTCGGCAGGGTTCTATGTTAAACTGCCACTGCAGGAGTTGTACAGCCGGTCCAACAATATTGAGATCGCCAGAGAGAAAGAAAAAATGGCACAGTATGAGTATGAAACCGAAAAAATGAACCTGCGCAAGCTGGTGATACAGCAATACAGCGACCTGATCACTGCACAAAAAGTGCTTAGAGTGAAAAATGAGCTGGTGCAGGATGTGGTGCTCCAAAGAGAAATGGCAGAAAGACAATTTAAAAGCAATGAGATCGATATCTCCGACATGACTCGCCTGAATACCATGTATTCCAAAGCAAAAACAGAATTTGTGGAAGCCAAGGGTGACTTTAACCTGGCATATCTTATGCTGCAGGAGATTACCGGGATCAAGTTTAAAATTAAAATAAAAGAAAACCCATGACAATAATTCAGTTGGTTCGATTAATCAGGAAGCGATTACCCCTGTTGATCCTGTTTCCTGTAATTGTGTCCCTGATGGTATTTTTTTATATCCGGGGGAAAGAAAAAACATACCAGTCGGAGGTTACTTTTTATACCGAGTTGGCCAGTGGATATAATTTACAGGCAGGGCCATCTTCCAGGGTGGATTATCATGCCACACAGATTGCTTTTGACAATTTTATTGGGATCATGAGTGCCCGGGAAACCATCAGAGAGGTGTCACTCAGGCTTTTTGCAACACATCTAATGATGGATGGCCCCGATCCACGAATGATCTCCCCAAAGCACTTCCGGGAGCTCCATGAGATTACTCCAAAAGAGGTTAAAGACCTTATAGTAAGGGGGGATATGGAAGCCACGCTACACAACCTCTGCCAGTATGAAAAGCCGGAGAAAGAAAATTTCATTTATGGATTGCTTCACTACGAACACCCCCATTATTCCATTGAGTCCATTAGTGAATATCAGGCCAGGCGTGTGTCCAACAGCGATCTGGTCAGAATAACCTATGAAAGCAACGATCCGGGGATTGCCCGGCTGACTTTGGAAATACTGGCCACCACCTTTATCGATAATTACTCCACCATAAAAAGTGATCAAACCAAAGAGGCAGTTGCTTATTTTGAGAAAAGGTTGCGAGAGGTGGCTCAGCAATTAGATGAAGCCGAAGATCAGTTGCTGGAGTTCAATACGGCCAACAATATCATCAACTATTATGAGCAGACCAAGTTTATTGCGGACCAGAAGGAGAAACTCAAAGTGGAGGTGCAGCGTGTGTCTATGGAGTATGCTGCTGCACAGGAAGCCATTAACCGGTTGGAAGACCAGATGCAGTCGGCCGACAATATCTTTTTGAGCAGTTCCACCATCCTGGAATTGCGTGACAGCCTCACACGTATCAATGAAAACATTGCTTTGTTGCGTATGGTGGCCCACCTGGACGACACTGCTGCTGCCCAGACCCTGGCCAATTATGAACAGCAAAGCAGGAACGTTCAACAGCGAATGGAACTGGAAGTGGATAAGCTTCATGGCTTACAGAAAACCAAAGAAGGTGCCAACCGGAAGGAAGTGATCCGTTTGTGGCTGGATAAAGTGATCGACTTTGCCGGTACCCGGGGTAGTCTTAATGTGTTGGATGAGAGACAGGAAGAGTTCGAAGAGCGGTACCGTACTTTTGCTCCTCTGGGAGCCAGGCTAAAACGCATTGAACGAAAAATTGACATCTCCGAAAGGGAATACCTGTCCATTCTCCATAGCCTGGGACAGGCACGGCTGCAACAGGAAAACATTAAAATGCAAAGCGATGTGAGAATTGTGGGACAGCCATTTTTTCCGCTTACCCCAATGCCGGCACGTTTAGTACTGATTGTAATTGCTGCCGCATTATCCGCCTTTTTGCTTATTTTTCTGATTGTTTTACTTGTGGAGTATTATGATAACACCTTAAGAGATCTAGCACGGACTGAGCGAATTACCGGAATGAAAGTGGCTTCGGTGATGCCACGACTCTATGATGGGACCACCACCCCCGGATGGCTGAAGGCTTTGTACCAAAGGCTGGTTGAGATGCTTATCTTTCAGATGGGAATGCCTTATGCTGATGATAATAAAGACCATACCCCTCAGATTATTTTATTATACAGCATGCAGCCCGGAGAGGGAAAAACCACCATTGCCCGGAAGGTGATCGAAAGGTTTCAGAAAAGCCGGCAGGAGTGTCTATTCTTAAATTATGAACAGCAAATAGAAGGGAATCATGTGGCTGAAATGCCGGAGGTGGAACGCATATATGAGGAGAAAAAATATTTTGAGCTGTTTACCAAAGCCTCCTTTATTAATGAGGTGACCAAAGGGATGGAGCAGATGCCCCTTGTTATTATCGTTGAACTGCCACCCCTACTGACACGTGACTTTAGTGTTGCATTGCTGAGAATTGCAGATAACGCCTGCCTGGTGGCTAATGCCGGAAGACGATGGTCTGATGCCGATGACAGAGCCCAAAAAAGCATCCGCCCCCTGCTGAAAAATAAACCGGTGGTAATGCTTAATTATGTGGCACACGAAAATATGGACTCCATCGTAGGGAGGTCAGGCGGAAAACAATCCATATGGAAACGGATGCAGAAAAAGTGGAAACGCTAAAGACCAAACCCCCAGACCAGTAATAAACCCCGGGATATTACAATGCTAACTTCAAAATTCCTTAAAAATAGCAACGTGCAAAGCCTTCTGGCCAATTCTGTCAGCGCCGCATTGGGGTTTGTTAGTTTTCTGCTGCTGATTAGGATATTAGAAATGAAAGTCTTTGGACAATGGGTGCTATATATTACCGGGGCAACTTTTATTGAGATCATACGGTTTGGATTGCTGAAGACAGCCCTGGTCTACTTCCTGGCTGGTGCCGGACCGGACGAGGAAAAAAGGCTGAAAGGGTCAAACCTTGGGCTCAGTATCATGATAACTGCACTGATAGCGCTACTGCTACTGGCCGTTAATGGAGTGTTCCCCCAAGCCATAGAAAAATCAGGATATATCCTGTTCTTTACATGGTACCCAATATTGGCCTTTGTTAACCTGCCCTTTCATAATGCTATAAGTATTGCTCAGGCTAAACAACGGTTTGACAGAATATTGCTGCTGAAGGTGGCCAACAATGGAGGCTTTGTATTATTCTTAGGGGTCAACTATTTTTTTTTCCAATGGGGTATTCATTATATTGTTATAGCACATCTGGCTATTTACGGGCTGTTTTCTTTATTTGCTATGGGAGCCGGTTGGGACGGAAACCGCCACTGGAGAAGGTGTAATATGGCCAGTGCAAAAAAAATCCTTAACTATGGAAGATTTGCTGTGGGAACACTGGTGGGATCCAATCTGTTGAAAAGTGCAGATACCTTTATTATCAGTCTGAGCCCTTTTTTGGGGGCTTCCGGAGTGGCTCTGTACAGCGTGCCCCTTAAGCTTACTGAAGTGCCGGCCATATTGCTAAATAGCCTTTCCGCAGTGGCCTTTCCCAAATTTTCCAGGACAGCAGCCAGAGGAAATATACGCAAACTAAGACAACTGTTTTACGATTATAGCGGGGTGGTTACTGCTTTTTTCATGGCGTTGGCCGTGGGTGGGTTTATCTTTGCACGGGACCTGGTGGTAATTATTGGGGGAGAAGAATATGCCCATACACATATTATCTTTAAAGTGTTTTGTGTGTATGCACTCCTACTGCCAGTGGAACGGTTTACCGGGGTGGCTTTGGATAGCCTCAATATGCCGCATAAAAATATGAAAAAAGTGATGATTATGAGCCTTGCCAACATCGCCGGAAACCTGATGGTGGTGGGGGCTATCGCTCCGCTATTTCCAAGTCTGCTGACTGTAAACCTGTTAGCTATGGTGGCAGCGGTGACGGTGGTGGTAACCATAGGCGGACAGATGGCAGGATTTTACTTTTTGAAAAACAAAATGCCCGTATCTTATTTTTATATCTTTATCAACCTTCAAAGGGTGATTATAATGAGATGGCGGAAGGTGAAGGGGAGGCCGTGGAGAACCAGGTAAAAAGGAATAATTAAATTTTGTGGTGGATGTTTAACAATGGGTTAAGATTATTTGGGTTGTCTAATATTGGGAGTCTTCTTTTGCTCCTTTTGTTGGCCTTGCCTTTGGCATTGCTTATTGGTCGTTATGAGCTTTCCGGGGTGGTTGGGGTGTTGGCCTTAGTGTTTGCTGCGGTGTTGATCACCCTGGTGTTTAGTAACCCACGAAACGGAGTGATCACCTTTTTGTTTGCTGCTTTTATGGTGGGGGCGCTCACACGATACATCCCCGGCATCCCTTTCGGCCTGTCTGTAGACATTTTGCTGTTTATGACATTGTTGTCCTTCGTTTTTCGCCACTATTACTCCCGTATTTCTTGGAAAGGTGCGGCCCATCCGTTAACATATATCACCGGTGCATGGTTTCTGTTTATTGTTTTACAAATTTTTAACCCTGAAGGGAAAAGTTTTATGGCATGGTTTTACGCCATGAGGGGCATCTCTTTGTATTTCTTATTGACAGTCATGGCGGGGCTATTGTTGTTTCACAAAAATAAAGACCTTCATTTGTTATTAAAGATTTGGGCCGTGTTTACCATACTGTCTGCTTTGAAGGGTATTCAACAGATTTATTTTGGTGTAGACCCGTTGGAGTTGCGGTGGCTGGAACAGGGAGCCTATTCCACCCATATCCTTTTTGGCAACCTGAGGGCTTTTGGCCTTTATACCGATGCAGGAGCCTACGGAGCGGCTATGGCCCACGCATCGCTGGTGTTTGTGGCCGCCGCTATGGATGCTAAAAAGAAAACAAACAGCGTTCTGTACTTTATTACCGCCGCCCTGGCAGTGGTGGGAACCATCCTTTCAGGAACCCGGGGAGTGCTGATAATACCTGCCTTTGGCGGTCTGCTTTACCTGCTTTTAAGAAAAAATATTAAACTGTTTATTCTGGGGTTTACCACCTTGTTGGCCTTATTCCTGTTTTTGAAGTTTACTACTGTGGGCAATAGTGTCTATGAGATCAACCGTATGCGAACAGCACTGAACCCCAACGACCCCTCCTTTCAGGTGCGCATAGAAAACCAGCGTCTACTGGCACAATACCTGAGAGATAAACCCTTCGGAGGTGGGGTGGGGTCGGCAGGATACTGGGGCCTGAGATTCTCCCCTAATACCCTGCTGGCGCAAACCCCTACCGATAGCTGGTATGTGAGAATATGGGCCGAAACAGGAATCGTGGGCCTAATGTTACACCTTGCCATGTTGTTTTATTTGGTCATCGCAGGTTCATTAATAGTGTATAAACACGTCAAAGATAGCGAACTCAGAGGAATACTGGCCGGATTTATGGGAGGATTCCTGGGCGTTGTGCTGGCAAGCTATGGAAACCAGATACTGGGACAGGTGCCCATAGGACAAACCCTGTTCCTGGGACTGGTATTTGTCTTTAAAGCCAAAAAAATACAATGGGAAATTGATTGTAAACAGAAGCAAAACCTGAAATCCCAGGGGGAAAACCCTGGATAAACAGCTGGCGAACTGGCCAGGAACTGGAGATAACGGTGGTGAAATAAAAGCAACTGTAAGCAGTAAAC
>PWNQ01000096.1 GCA_003557725.1 Bacteroidales bacterium
CGGGGGCCCGCGCCGGAAAATGATGCGAGGAGGCGAAGAAATAATCATGTCACCCCTTCAGGGCCTGTCCCGAGAATTCGGGACCTGTCCCGAGAATTCGGGATTCGCTGTGGTGTCGATAATACAACTGTCAGAAATTAAGCAATATAGAAAATTTTAAACAGATGAAAAAAGCGCCGGTTCCGGATAGGATCGGCGCTTTATAAGGTAGGATGTAATGAGGTAAAAAGCCGGATTATTTGGCTTTTTCTGCGATGGCTTTAAATGCTTCCGGGTCGTTCATGGCCATATCTGCCAGGGCTTTCCGGTTTATCTGGATATCTTTTTCCTTAAGTCTTCCCATAAACTGGGAGTAGGTCATCCCGTGGGTTCTGGCAGCAGCGTTAATACGCTGTATCCATAACGATCTGAAGTTTCTTTTCTTGGTTTTACGGTCGCGATATGCATATTGCAAGCCTTTTTCATAGGCATTTTTCGCGACGGACCACACGTTTTTTCTACGGCCAAACTGCCCTTTGACCGCTTTTAATACTTTTTTCTTTCTTTTTTTGGCAGTTACTGCATTGACTGTTCTTGGCATAATTTTTCTTTTTTTTGCATCAGCGCCTGCTTTACAAAGCAAGTCTTACGGCTGATGGCAAATGAAACACTTTTTTTACTTAAGCAACATGCGTTTTACATTCTTTTTGTCCGCATCGTCCACCAAGGTGAAATAACCCAGGTTGCGTTTTTGCTTCTTGGTTTTTTTGGTGAGGATGTGGCTTTTGTAAGCATGTTTCCGCTTGATCTTTCCGGATCCGGTGATGCTAAAGCGCTTTTTGGCACCGGATTTTGTTTTCATCTTGGGCATTATATATGCTATTTATTGGGTTATAGAATTACTTGTTCTTCTTGGGGGTGATAAGCATGATCATACGCTTACCCTCCATTTTGGGTAAGCTCTCTACTTTTCCGTAGTCTTCCAGTTCATCGGCAAACTTGAGGAGTTTATACTTCCCCTGGTCCTTATATATGATGGAGCGCCCTTTAAAGAACACCTCGGCTTTAACTTTATTTCCTTCGGTAAGGAATTTTTGTGCATGTTTTAGCTTAAAGTTAAAGTCATGGTCGTCCGTATTGGGTCCCATGCGGATCTCTTTCATCTGGACCTTTTGGGTCTTCTGCTTGATCTCTTTTTCCTTCTTCTTCTTTTCATAGAGGAACTTACGGTAGTCGATGATCTTACATACCGGCGGGTTGGCCTTGGGTGAGATCTCTACCAGGTCCAGTTCCTGATCACGTGCCATTCTTTTGGCTTCATCAATGGGGTATATGTTCACGTCTACATTTTCCCCTACTACCCGTACCATAGGTGCTTTGATGCGGTGGTTAATACGGTAGGGCTCTTCAATTTTTCTTCGGAAACCTCCTCTTTTTGGTCTTCGCTGTGCTATGGTTTTACCTCCTGTATTTTGTTAAACATTGAGTTCTTCTTTTGTTATGGTTTTTATTAATTGTATAAACCTTTCCGGGTCCATGGTTCCCAGGTCTCCTTCTCCTTGTTTTCTAACAGATACCTGGTTATTTTGTTCTTCTTTTTCGCCTACGATGAGCATATAGGGTGTTTTTTTCAACTCGGTATCCCTTATTTTCCGTCCGATTTTTTCCGCACGCTGGTCAACCTGGCCGCGAATATGGGAATTATGCAGCAAAGATAAGATATTTTCCGCATACGTATGATATTTTTCGCTGATAGGCAGGATGGCCACTTGTTCGGGCGTGAGCCAAAGGGGGAACTTTCCGGCTGTATGTTCCAAAAGGACAGCCACAAAGCGTTCCATAGACCCAAAAGGGGCGCGATGGATCATCACTGGCCGGTGCTTTTGATTATCGCTGCCTGTATATTCCAGTTGGAACCGTATGGGCAGGTTGTAGTCCACCTGCACGGTGCCCAGTTGCCATTCGCGGCCCAAAGCATCTTTGACCATAAAGTCCAGCTTGGGACCATAAAAAGCAGCTTCCCCATACTCCACCCGGGTCTTCATATCCCGTTCTTCCACGATCTCTAAAATGGCTCTTTCCGCCTTTTCCCAGTTCTCCCGGCTGCCAATATATTTCTCTGAATCACCGGGGTCTCTTAAGGAAACCTGAACTTCGTAGTCTTTCAGATCTAATGCCTTAAATATCTTTAAGATAATGTCAATCACCCCTTTGAACTCCCTTTTCAGTTGGTCGGGGGTACAAAAGATGTGTGCATCGTCCTGAGTAAAGCCGCGCACCCGTGTGAGTCCGTGCAGCTCCCCACTTTGCTCATAGCGGTATACCGTGCCGAACTCTGCATACCGCACGGGCAGGTCACGGAACGAGAACGACCGTGTGTTGTACAGTTCACAGTGGTGGGGGCAGTTCATGGGTTTCAGCATAAAGGCTTCTCCCTCATGGGGTGTTTCTATGGGCCGGAATGAGTCCTGGCCATACTTCTGGTAGTGTCCGGAGGTCTTGTACAGGTTGACATTGCCTATATGGGGGGTGATCACCTTTTGGTAGCCAGCTTCCTTTTGGAGCTTGTTGAGGAAGTTTTCCAGCCGCTCCCGCAGCTCCGCTCCTTTGGGTAGCCACAAGGGAAGCCCGGCACCCACCTTGTGTGAGAAGGCAAAAATCTCCAGCTCACGACCGATCTTCCGGTGGTCCCGCTTGCGTGCTTCCTCCAGCATCTGCAGGTGTTCTTCCAGCAATTTCTTCTTTGGGAAGCTGATGCCATAGATGCGGGTGAGCTGCTTACGGCTTTCATCACCGCGCCAAAAAGCTCCGGCAATGCTTAAAAGTTTGATGGCTTTGATAAAGCCCGTATGGGGGATATGGGGGCCACGGCACAGATCCACAAATTCGCCCGTCTGATAAAAGGAAATATGACCGTCTTCCAGCTCCTGTATCAGCTCCACCTTGTACTCATCTCCTTTGGCTGTATAGTGATCCAGAGCCTCTTTTTTGCTGATGGCTGTTCGCTTGAAGGTTTGCTTTTCTTTGGCCAGCTCCTTGATTTTCTTTTCAATGGCCGGCAGTGCGTCTTGCGTGATCTCATAATCACCCGGGTCGATGTCATAGTAGAAGCCCTGATCAATGGAGGGGCCAATGCCAAATTTTACCCCGGGGTAAAGATTTTCAATGGCTTCAGCCATAAGATGGGCGCTGGAATGCCAAAAGGCATCGCGTCCCTCCGGATCATCCCAGGTGAGCAGCTTCAATTCACTGTCACTCTCCAAAGGAACCACCGCATCCATCACGGATCCATTTACCTTTGCAGCCAGTACATTCCGTGCCAGCCCGGAGCTAATATCCCCGGCTATATCCAGCGACGTTGTCCCTCGCGGCTTCTGATGAGTGGAACCATCCGGCAATTGTATCTTAATGGTATTATTGATCATAAAATAACGCCCCTTTTTTGGCGGCTGCAAATATACATTAATTCTTTAATAAAAATGCTACGAAGGTGCCAATGGTGTTTTTTTGCTACTAAGGGGCAGGGTAGTGGTGCTAATGTGCTAACTTATCTACCAGTCCGTATATCACCGGGTTTCCTTGCCGTCTTCTGACCAGGAAATTATCCATATAAAAAGATTGAAGCTCCTTATTCCACACATATATTTTAAGCATAGTATTTTTTAAGTCTTTATATTTTTCCGGGATATCTGAAAACTTTAAAGTGTGGTACAAGGTTTGCCATTGGGATGTTTGGCAGGATGGTGGACTTGCGAAGGTGTTTCCGCTCCAGTGCAGAATTTCTCCATCTTTGTGGAGTTCACCGACAATAATGGCCTTGATGGGGCCGTCTTTGGGGAGAGCCTTCATGGAAATATCCACAAAGTCGTTGCCATGAGCCAAAACCTCATTAAGATCCAGCTCAATGGAGTACCCCCACTGTTGGTTAGTATCCAAAAATATGGAGCCGGAGCCGCTAAATGCAACGGTATGGCAAGGGCTATGTTTTGACCCTGAGTCCGTATTTTGATGCCTGGTGGAGAAGTTGTTGAAAAACACTGTGTCGCCAGAATAACCCGGCGGATATGCAGAAAAGTACCAGGTAGTTCCGTTCACATAGTTCCGTTGGCGGGTAATATAGGGGTAGTGCTCCATAATAAGTGCCGGGAGCAGCGGGTTACTGTGGGAAAAGGCACCCAGGTAAACCCCGGAATACCGGTGGCGGGAGTCCTTCAGAAAGCAGAATAAATGCTCCGGGTCCCCAAATTCATCCACCCGGAAAAACACATCGTCCATGCCCGTTTTTTCCAGATAATAGCGGGTTATCAGGGAGTCGGAGTCAATAAGCGGCAAAATATTATGTCCTTTATCTCCGGGGCTAAAGTCTGTGATTATCGCTTTATAGTGCGACTGATAAAACAGATCATAGTGATGTCTTTGGTTGATAAGTGTAAAAATGTTTGCGGATAAGATCACCAGTATAGCCATAGCAGTGAGTGTCGGTTTTAGTGGTTTCAGTGGGGCGAACAGCAGTAAAAACAAAAAAGGCATGCTAAAGATCAATACGGAATATTGGAGCACGGCAGACACGTGCCTGGAGTAATAAAAACCTATTGCCCAGGGCATCAGGAACATCAGGGCAAACAGTATCATTTTTTTCAGGTAGCTTCTGTCCTTTACGGTAGAACGCGCTCTATGAAATAGTGCCACCAGGAATAGTGCCACTGCCGGCAGCCAGGAGAGGGTAGCGTAATGAAAGATATAGGCAGTATATTGGAATAAAAAGTCATTATCCGGTTTTCTCAGCCATGACTCTACACCACCCAGACTTAGCTGATAAAGGAAGATATTTATATGTGGAAGGTACAGGATAACCGCGATGGCACATATGATCAGGTATTGCTTCAGGTATTTTTTTTGGATGAGAAAAAGGCCAAAGACGCCTGTGATGGCTGCAAAAAGCAGGCTAAAATGATGATTGTAGGCGCATAGTGCAGCAGCAAAGGCAAAAAGCAAGCCATTGCCAACAAAGAAGCGTTGCGGGGTTTTAATGAGCCGGGTCCAGAAAAATATCATCAGTAAAGTAAAAAACAGACCACTGATGTAAGGACGGGCGATCTGGCTGTACATCACCGTAAACTGAATGCTGGCCAGGTAAGCAGCCGACAGCAGACCCGCAGATTCATTGATCCATTGCCTGCCAACAAGAAAGACCAAATACACCGAAGCAATGCCCAGGATAGTAAATGGAAGTTTCATAACCCAGGGATCCCGACCAAACAACCCGGTCCAGTAATAAAGAAACACCTGTATGCCTGCCGGATGACCATCCACCATCACACCCTCGCGGATCAAAGTGGAAAAATCCTCAAAATCCAACCGGAAAAGGGCACTGAACTCATCATGAGTAAAGGGAATAGCCGGATAATCATACAACCTCAAAACCGATGCAACAATTAAAATAAACCAAAGAAGATGCTTGTTGGCAAAACTCATGCGTTTAAATTGATTAATTGATTACTACGTATTTTACCAATGATTATGTACCTCATACCCTCTGCCCTCTGCCCTCTGTCAACTGCCCCCATCCTCAATTACCACAGGGCAAAAATACAAAAAGTAGAGACGCACCCACCACAGCGTATGGTAAACCACCACCCGAAACCCAAAACCCGGAACAGCACTTGACTTTTATTTCCTGATGCTTTACCTTTGCACGTGCAGAAAGATGTAAAAGCATATATTATTATGATGGATTCCTGGTTTAAGTATTTATTGTTTGTTTTAGCTGCTGGGGCTTTGGTGGTTATTGCTCTTTTGATCTGGGGTAATAGTCCTTCGGTAATGGATACCCAAAAAAATAACGGTATTATGGACAACAACATTGGGGTTATAGCGCTGCCTGCTCCTGATGAGCGGGGAGGTATTTCGGTGGAGCAGGCCATTGCTTCCCGGCGGTCTGTTCGCGAGTATTCGGGTGAGGATATTTCTTTATCCTCTTTGGGTCAGTTGTTATGGTCAGCCCAGGGTATTACGGAGGAGCCTACCGGCAAGCGTTCCGCTCCTTCTGCCGGGCTTACCCTTCCCATGGAGGTGTATGTGGTGGCGGGGCCCGGTGTAAAGGGTTTGCCTGCAGGTGTGTATCATTATATTCCTGAAGGTCATCAGCTCCGAAAGCATCTGGCCGGCGACCGGCGCAACGACCTGGCCTCTGCTGCACTAGGGCAAAGTGCCATCCGAACGGGTGTATTATCCATTGTGGTAGCCGGTGTTTTTGATCGCACCATGGCCCGCTACCGGGACCGTGGCGTGCGGTATGTGCATATGGAAGCAGGGCACGTAGGGCAAAACCTGCACCTGCAAGGGGAAAGCCTGGGGCTGGGCATGGTGATGGTCGGGGCGTTTGATGATGATAACGTGAAACAGACCCTGGAGTTACCCCTGGATCACGACCCGCTATATATTATCCCCATCGGGAAAAAGTAGTCTTCTTTAATCCGGCGCCTTGAAATTGTACAATGGCCTGATCACCTCTGCCAGTTGTGCCGTATCATTGATGCTTGCCTTGATCTCTTCCATGGATTTATAGGCCTGCGGAGCCTCATCGATGGTTTTGGAAGAAACAGAACGGGTGTATATGCCCTTCATGGCCCGCTTATAGTCGTCCATGTTCAGTTTTTCCCTGGCTTTCCGCCGGCTGAGCAGCCGTCCGGCCCCGTGGGGTGCCGAATAGTTCCACGCTTCATTTCCCTTTCCGGTACATAGCAAAGAACCATCACGCATGTTTACAGGGATCAATAGCTTTTCTCCCCGCTCTGCGCTGACTGCACCCTTCCTTAGTATCATGCGCCGGAAATCAATGTAGTTATGGATGGTCTCAAAACGTTCTGACTCGCTGAACCCCATGCCTTCTATTATCAGTTCAGCCATGGTTTCCCGGTTTGCCGATGCATATTGTTGTACTATGGACATATCGTGCAGATAATCGTCAAAGTCTTTTCCCGTGAGAAAAGCCAGGTCACGGTCAACCGGCGGCTTGTCCCTTTTCTTTCTGCCCTTCATCCCCTGAAATTCTCCGCTTTTTTGCTTTAGTTTGCTGACAGCCAGTTGTTGATAATAATTACACACATCCGTACCCAGCTTGCGGCTTCCCGAGTGGATCACCATAAATAAGTGGTTACTGTGCTCCCCCTTACCCACTTCAATAAAGTGATTGCCGCCTCCCAGTGAGCCCAGTGACAGCCGGGCACGGCCCAGGTCCACATGGTCGCCACAACGCAGTCCGCTAAAATCAAATTCCCCGCGTGCAGAACGGTGGATGCCCCTCCCATGGGGAATGTGATGGCGTATAAAGTCTTCCAAAAGTGAAAAATTTACCTCCGGATTGTCCAACCGGATGGTTAACATCCCGCAGCCAATGTCCACACCCACTAAATTGGGAGTTACCTTATCATGAATGGTCATGGTGGTGCCGATGGTACATCCCTTTCCCGCATGAGCATCGGGCATCACCCGGATCCTGGAATCCTGATAGGCTTCAAAATGACATAACTTCCTCACCTGATCCAATGCCTTGGAATCCAGATTGTCAGTGAAAATAATGCACCGGTTGCCACGGGGATTGGTTATTTCTTGCATAAAGAGTCCATTTTAATGACAAAATTATGTTTTTTTCACCAGACTCAATTATTAATTGTAAATTTGCACATTAAATTCAATAACACATCGAGATTTCTTCAAACGCTGGAGGGCATGGGGCATGGGGCATAGGGCATAGGGTATGGGGCATGGGGTAGAGTTATTTAGCATGCTATAATAATGTCACCCCTTGGGACCTGTCCCGAGAATTGGGGACCTGTCCCGAGAATTCGGGACCTGTCCCGAGAATTGGGGATTCGCTGTGGTGTTGATGATACAACTATTAGAGATTAAGCAATATATAAAATTTTAAACACATGAAACGCCCATGACAGGATTTTTGACACACAGGA
>PWNQ01000109.1 GCA_003557725.1 Bacteroidales bacterium
ACCCGCGGAGAGTCCAAAATGAATATGTCCATCTTTAAAGAGGCCATTTTCGGTGTGATCACCATGAAAATTAAAAGCCTGGGGAAAAAATACCCCGGGGTGAAAACCAACAGGAACCCCTGAAAATCTGCACCCTCAATAAGCCTAAAGCAAATAATCCAATATAATGAGCCAATACCTGATCAAAGATGTCACCATCGTAAATGAAAACGCTTCCTTTCAGGGCAGTGTTTATCTCCGGGACGGCTTTATTCAGGATATCCTTCCCGGGGGGTCTCCAACGCTGTTATATGAGCAAACCGCCCGGGTAATTGATGGTAAAGGAAAACACTTGCTTCCGGGAATAATTGACGACCAGGTACACTTCCGGGAACCGGGACTGGAGCATAAGGGAGATATTTTTCACGAAAGCAGGGCCGCTGTTATGGGAGGGATTACCTCATACATGGAGATGCCCAACACCATCCCGCCGGCCATCACCAATGCCCTGCTCAATGATAAATTCAACCGCGCCCGAAACAGCTCCTGGGCTAACTATTCCTTTTACCTGGGGGCTACCAATAACAACCTGAAAGAGATCTTAAACATGGATACCGCCTCTTGCTGCGGAATAAAAATATTTATGGGCTCGTCAACCGGCAATATGCTGGTAGACAATAATGAGGCATTGAATAAGATTTTTTCAAGGGCCCCCACACTAGTGGCCGTGCATTGTGAAGATGAAGACACCATTAACCGGAATATGAAACGTGCCAGGGAAAAATGGGGAGAGAATATCCCTTTTGCCATGCACCCGGAAATACGCAGTGCAACGGCCTGTATAAAATCATCGGATAAAGCCAAAGACTTGGCTTACAAACATAACACCCGACTACACCTGCTCCACTTAAGCACAGAGCAGGAAACCCTTTCTCTGGAAAAAAATATCAACCCTGAAAATAAGAAAATTACCGCCGAGGTATGTGTGCATCACCTATGGTTCCGGCAAGAGGATTATGCCCAAAAGGGAAGCCTCATCAAGTGGAACCCGGCTATAAAAACAGAGAAAGACAGGCAGGGATTGCTGGAAGCCGTTCTGGATGACCGTATCGACATTATTGCCACCGATCATGCACCTCACCGCCTGGAAGAAAAACAAAACCCCTATACCAAAGCCCCTTCCGGGGGGCCATTGGTTCAGCATGCCTTTCTGATGATGCTGGAGATGCACCATCAGGGCCTGATCCCTCTGGAAACCATTGTACGGAAAATGGCCCATAACCCGGCGAAATTATTCCGTATCCGCCGAAGGGGATTTATCAGAAAAGGATACTGGGGCGACCTGGTTATGGCAGACCTTAGTAAAGAGACCTCCGTTACCAATGACTCCCTGCAATACAAGTGTAAATGGTCACCCCTGGAGGGGACCACCTTTCATTCTGCCATCACGCATACTTTTATCAATGGGAAACCGGTGGTGGAAAACGGGATAATCACAGGTGATCCTGCCGGAATGCCTCTGATCTTTGACCAATAGCCCAAGCATTGGCCAATCTTGAGTGCTATTATTGCTATATCCCTAAAATCTTTCGGGCCCTGCAACCCGGGGTCATTGCAGGTTAAGCTACAATTACTTTTATGCTGGACGGGATCACGGAAAACTCCAGGGGAGTGTGTCCCAGTGATTCGCCATCTACCTCCAGGCTAATGGGACACCGGGAGGTAATGGAAACCGTATCGGTGCGCAGGCTGGAAACGTAGGGTAACTTCAAATGGGATCCATTGTAAATCTTTCTCACATGCCGGATCACCCGTCTTTTTTTCACTTTCCGGATAATGGTAAGGTCAAACAACCCGTCATCCGGGATGGCATGAGGGGCCTGCTTCATTCCGCCACCGTTGTAACGGCAAATGCCCACATTCATGCTGAAAAGGGAAGCATTCATCTTGTTTGCCGACCGCCCTGCGGTGATCTCCGCCTCACAGGCATTGTACTTTAACAAGGAAGAAAACAGGGCCATCAGGTATGAAAAAGGATTACTTTTTCCCTTTTCCTTTCTGCTATTGGTCTTTTTTGCCACCACTGCATCAAACCCGATGCCGGCAATATTGATAAAATACCGGCTGTATTTTGTCTTTCCGCTGTGATAATCCACTATTCCGGCATCCTGAAGGAAGCTCTTTCCCCGGGCAATTATATCAATAGCTTGCTGATAGTTATTGGGGATATGGAACATTTTGCCCCAGTCGTTTCCCGTTCCTACCGGAATTGCCGCCAGGGTCACCTCTGAAGTGGGCACCTTTTTCTGTAGGAATACGCCATTAACCACTTCATTTACCGTGCCATCGCCTCCTACCGCAATGATATTGCGAAACCCCTGTTCCACACTCTCACGGGCAATATCAATGGCATGCCGGGGGTATTTTGAAAAAGCATATTCAAAAGAAAACCCTCTCTGCCTCAGCAGTAAGTCAATCTTTGGCCAGTCCTTTTCCCCCTTGCGTCTGCCTGCGTTTGGGTTAATGATGACCATCCAACTTTCGCCCATGCTTTTATTTTTGATAACAACGGCAAAAATACCACTTTTTCCAGTGGGAACGATACAATTTACCCCGCGTAATAATCATTATATATAATGGATTGTTTTACTTTTGCAAAGAGCATATACTATCATGGAACACATAAAAAATAAACTGCGGGCTTTTGTTATCCGGTATCATACCAACGAAATGATCCGTGGCGGGATCTTCACACTGGCAGGCCTGATTACTGCATTTCTGATCCTTGTCACGGCTGAATATTTTGGCTACTTCCCCTCTTTGATACGGCTTATCCTGGGGTTTGCCTATATGCTGTTTGCCCTGATAATTTTATATAAGAATGTTTTTCTGGCGCTTTTTAAGATTTATGGCATTTCCCGGCCCATGTCACATGACCGCGCTGCCAGATATATCGGAGCCTATCTCCCGGAAGTGAGTGACAAGCTTACTAACTTGCTTGAGCTTTCCGGACAGGACAAGCGAACGGGAAGATATGCGGCCTTTTTGGAGAAAGCAATTGACCAAAAAGCCAATGAATTAAAACCATTTGACTTCCCAAAAGTCATTGATTTCTCCGTAAATAGAAGGCACTTGCGCTACCTGCTTCCCCCCGCTCTGGTCTTTCTGGCTCTTATTTTTGCTGCTCCAGACATTATAACAGACCCTGCCACCCGTATTGTGCACTATAATACCGCCTATGAACGCCCCCAACCATTTTATATCGAACTGGAAAACAAGTCTCTGGAAGCGATCCAGGGGGATAATATTACCCTGAAGGCCGTCACAAAGGGAGAAAGTACGCCCAATACACTTTATCTACGCAGCCAAACCCAACAATACCGGTTCCTCAACTCAGGCACAAACACCTTTGAGCTTACCCTGACCAACGTGCGGGACAACCTGCGGTTTATAATCACCGACGGAGTGGTAAAAAGCCGGGAATACCAGCTGGTGGTTCGAAGCAAGCCGGAGATTACAGGCTATACCATTCGAATGGATTTCCCGGAATATATGAACAGAGAAACCGAGTATGCAGAAAATACCGGCGACCTGGATGTGCCCCGGGGGACTGCTGTAACATGGGACCTGACCCCATTAAACACCACGGAGATTCAAATGTTTCTCCGGGAAGGGGAGGAGCAGAAAGTCCACAAAATGAAAGACACTTTCCGGGTGCAGAAAAGAGCCATGAACGACTTTTCCTATACCCTGGTTAGCCGGAATGAATATGTTACCTCCTCCGACTCCCTCACTTTTTCTGTATCTGTAGTGCCCGACATGTACCCGGAAATTGAACTCACCCTGGCTGATGACAGTTCCGACGTTACCAGAGCCTTCTTTAGCGGTATTATCAACGATGATTATGGATTTACCAGCCTTAACTTTGCCTGGAAAAAACCGGAAGACCAGGAGTTTAAAACCATTCCCCTCAGTCTGGATAAAGGGCTGAAGCGGCAGATGTTTCACTTTTCTTTGAGAACCGACACCTTACTGAGTGCAGGAGAAAAGATAGATATATTTTTTGAAGTTTCAGACAATGACATGATCCTGGGCCCCAAGACCTCCACAACCCCGGTAATTACACTGGAAGAGCCTTCCCGGGATGAGGTAGAGGAAAAAATTCGCCAGCAACGGGAGTCCCTTCAGGAGACCGCTACCCAGGCCACCTCCCAGGCACAGGAAGTCAACCAGGAGTTTGAGGAGTTGAGAAAAAGGCTGCTGGAAAAAAGACGACTGGACTGGCAAGACCGGGAGGCCATTCGCCAAACACTGGAAAAAGCGCAGGAACTGCAAAGCCGCATCCAGGAAATGAAAGAAGCGATGGAAGAAATGGCCAAAGAAGAAGAAAGAATCCGGGAAAAACATGAAGGCATACTGGAAAAGGAAGAAAAGCTGAAAAAGCTCATGGAAGAACTGCTGGATGAGGAACTCTTAAGGAAGATTGAAGAGCTGAAAAAAATGATGGAGGAAAGCCAGGACCCGGACAAAATACGGCAATCCCTGGAAGAGATGAGCCAGGATAACCTGGATATGGAGAAAGAGCTGGAGCGAAGCCTGGAGCTATTCAAGCGCCTGCAAGTGGAAAAAGAACTGAGAGATGCCATTGATATGCTGGATGAACTGCAGGAAAAGCAGGAAGAGGCCAGAGAAGCCGGTGAAGAGGAAAAGGTTCAGGAACAAGAAGGCGTCAATGAGGACTTTGAAAAGATCCGGGAGAAGCTGGAAAATGCCCGGCAAAAAGACCAGGAGTTGCAGAAGCCAATGGGCGTGGAAGACACTGGGGATGAAGAGCAGGAACTGGAAGACAAGCTACAGGAAGCTTTAGACCAGCTTAACCAGGGGAATAACCAGGAAGGATCCGAAAGCCAGCAAGATGCACAAAGCAAGATGGAAGATCTTTCCAATAGCCTCCAGCAAATGATGCAGCAAATGAAGCAGGATAACACCGGCGAAGATATGCGCCTGATCCGACAACTTTTGGATAATACTTTGAAGCTGTCGCTGGAACAGGAGGCCCTGATGGAATCCTTTAGCAACACATCCCATGATGACCCCCGGTTTGTGGAACTTATCCAACAACAACGCGACCTCAACCAGGGGCTGGAAAAAGTGAAAGACTCCTTATTTGCATTGAGCAAGCGACAGTTTATGGTAGAGTCGTTTATAAACAGGGAGGTTGGTGATATCGACCGTAATATGAAAAAAGCCATGGACGCTATGCTGGCCATGAACACCATTATGCAAACCCAACGTCGCGACCGCAGCGAGACAGCCTCCCGGCAGCAATACGTCATGACCGGCCTTAATAACATCGCACTGATGCTGGCCGAATCCCTGGAACAGATGAAAGAACAAATGCAAAACCAGGGGAATATGGAATCGGATCAGATGTGTGACGATGCAAAGCCCGGACAATCCGGGTCACCAGGGCTGCAGCAAATGCAACAACAGCTTAATGACATGCTGGATCAAATGATGGAAGATATGCAAAATGACCAATCAGAACAAGATGGAGGGGATGACCAGGACGGCGACTCGGAACAAAACGGCGACTCGGGACAGGACGGTGACTCAGAACAAAAAGGGCAATCCATGAGCGAACGGTTTGCCCGGTCAGCAGCACAGCAACGACAAATACGCAGAGAACTGGAAGAACTGCGCAGAGAGCTGCAAAAACAAGGCGACCCCGCCGGAAAAACCATCGGCGAAACACTGAATGAAATGGAAAAAACAGAAAAAGACCTGGTGAATAAAATCCTTAATGCCGAAACACTGAAACGCCAGGAAGAGATATTAACACGACTGCTGGAGCACGATGAAGCGAAAAGAAAACAAGAAATGGAAGAAGAAAGGGAAGCGGAACATGTAAAATCTCAGGAAAAAAGAAACCCTGGAGAGTTTTTAGAGTATAAAAGGATAATAGAACAGGAAACAGAATTGTTAAGGATGGCTCCCCCGGAGCTAACCCCTTTCTTTCGTAATAAATTAAATGACTATTACATCAATCTGAATCAATAAAATGGAGCAAAACATCAGGCTGAATCAAGAACAAAATGAATTATGGCGGGTGGAGGGTTTTGTGGAAGCCATTGCCGACCGTTATAATATTTTTAACAGCTATTACGGCAATATCCTTATTAGCCTTTTAGAAAGCATAAGTGCATCGGGAAAAGAGAATGAGGGAGTGGTGAACCTGCAGTTCCTGCCTGATAATAACGGGCTGAAATTTATTGTAAATGGTGATTTCCAGGATATTAATACCCATGAAAACCTGCTGTTCCTTCTAAATAAGCTTGCCGATGATTGTGATTACGACAACCGGTCAATCCATCTCACATTTTCCATAAACAGCATCAACCGGCAGCTTTCCACAGAACGTCGCAAAGTTTTCGGACACTACTTGCAGGGAACAACCTCCATGAAAAGGGAAAAAAACCAGCATGGCTGAAATACATTTTTTTGACGAAGGAGGCGGATCCCCATTGACTCATGCTGAACAGGTGGTGCGTTGGCTGGAGAAAGTAAGCCAACACGAATCCACAAGCATTCAGGCCATTAATTACATCTTTTGCACGGATGAATACCTTTGGGAAATGAACAAAAAATTCCTGGCACATTCCCATTATACCGACATCATCACTTTTCCATACCATGAACCCGGGCAGCCCGTCCTGGGCGATTGTTATATCAGCACAGACAGAGTTGGGGATAACGCCGCACACTATGAGGTTCCTTTTCATAATGAACTGCAACGGGTAATCCTTCACGGATTGCTTCATCTTATTGGTTATAAAGATTATAGCAAAAAAGAAAAGGAGCTTATGCGAGAAAAGGAGAACCATTATCTTACAATGTTAACGCACTAATCACGAAGCACATGGAGTTGGGGAAGAAGTATGATGTAATCGTAGCCGGCGGGGGGCACGCCGGATGTGAAGCGGCATCCGCGGCTGCCCGGATGGGCTCCTCTGTGCTTCTTATAACCATGGACATTGGCCGGTTGGCCCAAATGTCCTGCAATCCGTCCATGGGAGGGGTAGCCAAGGGGCAGATTGTCAGGGAAATTGATGCTCTGGGCGGCCTTTCAGGCATAATTGCAGACCAGTCGACCATCCAGTTTCGAATGCTTAATCGCTCCAAAGGGCCGGCCATGCATTCCCCAAGGACTCAAAACGACCGCCATCTGTTCAGCAAACTATGGAGAGAAGCCATAGAAAAGAACCACAATATCCAGCTATGGTCTGATATGGTTGTTGGGATGTTGGTAAAAAATGGCCGGATTTACGGTGTGAAAACACGGCTGGGCCTGGAGTTTCGCGCCCCGGCGGTGATCCTCACAGCGGGCACCTTCCTGAACGGCACCATTCATATTGGCAAAGATACTTTTTCCGGTGGCCGCATAGGGGAGGGGGCTGCTAAAGATATTACCCGTAGCCTCAAGGATCTTGGATTAACATCAAGCCGCATGAAGACGGGCACATCCCTGCGTGTGGACGGGCGAACCATAGATTACAACAGGCTGACCCTTCAACCCGGAGATGAGGTGCCGGGAAAATTTTCATTTTCACCTACCGAGCCCGTAAGGGACCAGCTCCCTTGCTATTTGGCTTATACTTCACCACGGGTTCATGATATCCTGCGCAAAGGGCTGGAGCAATCCCCTTTGTTCCTTGGCAGGATCCGCGGCAAAGGCCCCAGGTATTGCCCCAGCATTGAAGATAAAATCCACCGGTTTGCGGATAAAAACAGACACCAGCTGTTTATTGAACCGGAAGGAAGGAACACCCGGGAGGTATACATAAACGGGTTCTCCTCTTCGCTGCCACTGGAAGTGCAAATAAATGCTTTAAGGGCCATAGAGGGATTGGAAAAAGCAGCCGTATTTCAGCCAGGCTATGCCATAGAATATGA
>PWNQ01000160.1 GCA_003557725.1 Bacteroidales bacterium
AAAGACTTGCAAAGCGAGCAGATTCAGAAAAGTAACAAAAGAATGTTCAAAATAGAACTATAGGAGGAACAAGATATGCGTTTAACCATTAAAGACTTAACCAAGCAATACAGCAATGGCGTGAAAGCCATGGACGGTGTAAATCTGGAAATTACCAGCGGGATGTTTGGCTTATTGGGTCCCAATGGAGCCGGAAAGTCCACTCTGATGCGCACGCTGGCCACTTTGCAGGATGCTAATAAGGGGGAGGTGTGGCTGGATGATATTAATGTGCTCAGGGAAAAAGAAAAAGTAAAGCGCCTTTTGGGCTATCTGCCCCAGGAGTTTGGGGTCTACCGCTGGGTTTCTGCCCAGGATATGCTTATGTACTTTGCCCGAATAAAGGGTGTTACCGGAGAAAAGCCTTTAAAAGTCATTGTGCAGGAGTTGCTGAAAAAGGTGAACCTTTATGATCAGCGCAAGAAGTCTGTTCACACCTTTTCCGGCGGCATGAAGCAGCGTTTGGGTATAGCCATTACCTTGCTGGGCGATCCCCGTCTTATTATCGTTGATGAGCCCACGGCGGGTCTTGATCCGGCCGAACGGGTGCGCTTTAACAACCTGCTTAGCCATATCAGCCGGGAAAAGATCGTCATTTTGTCCACACATATTGTGGATGATGTGAACGATCTGTGCCCTCAGATGGCTATTATGGACGAGGGAAAGGTGAAACTGCAGGGGGCAACCGCCACCCTGGTTAAGCAAATGGAAGGAAAGATATGGCAGAAGCAGATCTCCAAAGATGAAATGGAGTCTTACAGCCAGTCCTTTTCAATAGTCAGCACCCGCCTGGTGGAAGGGAATCCAATGATCCATGTGTGGAGCCAACGTCAGCCCGGATCCACATTTACTCCTGCCAGCCCCAGCCTTGCAGACCTGTATTTTGCCACCATTAAAAACTATACCTCATGTTAACCCTCATAATATTTGAACTGAAACGAGCCTTACGGCGACCGGCGGTATATATCTACTGGGCCCTATTTTTTCTGGTGGGCTTTGCTTTTATGAACCTGGCCGGAGGGGCTTTTAGCAGTGTACGGTTTGCCATGAGCGGGGATAATACCTATGTAAACGCCCCGGGGATATTTGGCTTTTTGTTCGGAACCTTTTCCTACCTGGGTGTGATCATCGTGGCCGCCGTCACTGCACCCATCGCCTTTCGTGACTTCCGCAATCAAACCCATGAGATGGTGTTCAGTACACCCATGAAAAAATCATCCTATGTGTTTGGAGGATTCCTGGCTGCATTTATTATTGTGCTGTTTATCAATACTGGAACAGGGGTGGGGTTGTACATGGGAACGCTAATGCCATACCTTAATAGAGACCTGTTTGGCCCGTTTATATGGTCGGCATATACAAACCCATACCTCTCTACCGTACTACCCAATGCCTTCTTTCTTACCGCCATCTTTTACGGACTAACCCTGCTTAAACGCAACGTGATGGTCAACTGGCTCACCATTGCAGCCATTTATTTGCTTTATGCCTTGGGACAGAGATTGCTCAGTATCCTGGACTATCAGACACTGGCTGCTTTACTGGACCCCTTCGGACTGGCATCTTCACTGGTAGTATCCATTGGTAGCTCTGCCGAAGAATTGAACAGGAAAGCATTGTCCATGGAAGGCGTTTTTCTGTATAACCGCATGCTATGGACTTTCCTGGGAGTGATCATACTAATCAGTACTTACCACTTCTTTAATTTGTCTACGGAAGGAAATAGCAAGCCATACCGCGGCAAAGGTAAAAACTCACAATCCGGGACCGTCAGCCCCCGGGTGGATCAGCCCGAAAGCCATAGGCCTTTTCCAAAAATGAATATCTCTTTTAATTTGAAAAACCATTTAAATGCATTGTTAGCCCACTTGAAAATCAATATGTCCTGGCTCTATGGCAATATGTATTTCTGGCTCCTCACCCTAATGGCCATTGTATTCATGGCTGTTTCATCACGACTCACAGGAAAGGTGTATGATACGGTTACTTACCCTGTTACCTATCAGATGCTAAATATATTAAGCGGAACCCTTAAGCTGTTTATTTACCTTTTTATTGCTTTGTTTTCCGGGGAGCTCATCTTTCGTGACCAGGCTCACAGGATGCATGAACTGGCCGGAACACAACCCGGAATGGGTTCGGTAAAGCTTTGGACCAAGCTCATTACCATTGTCAGCGGAGTTGTTCTTATGCTGCTGTTTCTTATGGCTTGTGGCATAAGCGCACAGGCTATCAGGGGGTATTACCTCTTTGAAGTGCCACTGTACCTCAAATATATCTTTCTGCTGGAGCTGCCTCCTTATATCTTGTTCGCATTCCTGGCCTTCTTTATACATGTCCTTTTTAATAATAAGTATGCAGGGTTGGTGGGTATCCTGGCTTTCTATCTGGTGAAAACCTACCTGCTTACCCCCCTGGTCGGCCATAACCTGCTCATTTACGCAGCACATCCTTCCGTAATATATTCTGATATGAATGGCTTTGGCTATAACCTGGCAGCAACAGGCTACTTTTATATATACTGGTTTCTTTTTGCCGCCCTGTTATTTCTCACATCCATTGCCATTTACAATGATGGCACCGAGCAGGGCATCCTTCCCAGGCTTCATCGCATGGGAAGCAAGGTGAACAGGCGGTTCAACGCCTGGTTTACCATACTGATTATGCTATTTGTTGGATATGCCGGGTGGATGACCTGGCAAACATCTATCCGTAATGAGTTCCTATGGCCGTCTCGCCAGCAAAAACAGGTAATAGCCTATGAGGAGAAGTATAAAAAGTATGAAAACATTGAGCAGCCAAGGATCGTGGAAGTGTATTATGATGCCGACCTGAGGCCTGAAGAGAAAAGCCTATTTGTAAATGGCCATTACTGGCTCCGGAATCAGGAAGAGTCGCCCCTTTCAGATATCCATGTGAACTATACAAAAACAGTGGAAGAACTGGCTTTTTCTAATCCATACCGTACCCGCTTAAAAGACCCGGACCTGGGCTATTACATATACTCATTGAAAGAGCCACTGCAACCGGGCGACTCTGTCAGGATGGATTTTCGCATGGTTTCCCGACCCAAAGGGTTCTCAAATAGCGGATATCGTACTCTTGTGCAGCCCAATGGAACCATGTTTTACAACAGCATATTCCCGTCGGTAGGTTATAATAGACGCAGAGAAATGACCAACCATGCCGATCGCAGGCAACAAGGGCTGCCCAAAAGAGAGCAGGAGCGAAGCCTTGACTATGAAAACGCACGAAACCAAAATTTTATATCTCAAAACGCCGACTTTATACGCTATGAAGCCATAATACGTACCGCTCCAGATCAAACCGCCGTAACCCCCGGAAAACGAATAAATGCCTATATGGAAGACGGGCGACAAGTGTTTCATTATAAGTCGGAAAGACCAATGGTCAACTACTTCGCAGTGCTCTCTGCCACACTGGAAGAGGAAAGCCGTACCTGGTATCCCGCCGACAGCTCATTGGATCCTGTGACCTTATCCGTATTATACCATCCCAAACACCATTATAACGTGCCCATGATGCTGGAAGCCATGAAGGAATCCCTGACTAGCTACAGCAACTGGTACTCCCCATATCAGTATAGCCAACTGAGGGTGGTGGAGTTTCCCAGGTATGCGGCCTTTGCACAGTCGCTGCCCAATATGATACCTTACTCCGAAGGAATAGGTTTTATTTCTGACCTGCGTAATGCCGGTGACCCCACAATTGATGCCCGTGACCGGAACATCAACTATCCATACTGGTTTATTGCCCATGAGGTGGCTCACCAGTGGTGGGCACACCAGATGATCGCTGCAGATGCAGAAGGAGCGCAGTTTCTTATGGAATCGGTTACCCAATATGCGGCACTGAAGCAAATGAGAAAAAAATATGGACCGCACCTGATTAAAAAAGTGCTCCGCGAAGAAATGTTTACATATATCAATGGAAGAAAACACCTGCAAGAGGAAGAACAGCCGCTGATCAAGGTGCCCGCTGCACAACAGTCGGTATACTACCAAAAAGGGGCTTATCAACTGCTTGCATTGCACAATGAACTGGGAGACCACATCATGACCAGGACTCTACAGCAAATGCTCAAACAATTTGCCTATAGTGCAGCACCCTATCCCCTAAGTACCGACTTTCTGGAAATACTGAAAAGCCACGCTCCGGATAGCTTGCACGGACTGATCGATGATAAGCTGACCAAAATATGCTTCTATGAATTTGATATAGTAAAAGCACAGTACAAACGCACACCCGCATTGGAGTACTTCGTGGATGTGGAATTGCGGACAGCTAAATTTTATGCCGACGGAAACGGGAAAGAAACCCGGGTGCCTTTTAATGATATTATCCCGGTAGGCTTCTACAGCGATAATGATGAGCTGGTGGCCATGAAGTATATACATGTCAATGGAGACAGTGACAACCTGTTAAGCTTTAAGCTGGACCGCCGCCCGGCTAAAGTGGTGGTGGATCCCGAATACCAACGGCTTACCAAAGACTTTAACCGACCCGAAGTAACCGTGGAGATACTTTAAGTCAAAACAGAATGAGCCCGGTATAAAAATATCTATTTATTACAATCGCTGAAAAACCGTTGTAACCTTTCAGTCCAGACTCAGAATATAGCACAAAATAAATGTTTCCCGGGGCAGGGTAGTGCAAGAAGAGGTTAACCATTAACCGTTTCTTCATTACCTTTGCCCCATGGAAACATTTGCCATTGAAACCCAGTTTATCCCCCTGGCCTCCTTGCTTAAGCTGCTTAACCTGACAGAGTCGGGAGGGATGGCTAAAATAGCTATCGAAGAAGGCCGTGTGACAGTGAACGGCGTGACCGAAACCCGTAAACGAAGAAAGATCACCCGCGGAGACCGAGTATGTATTGATGGCCACTGCGTTGAAATAACCTGACGAGCCGCCCCGCCGCCCGCTCCCTCGCGCGACCTGCGATGGGCAGTTATCTCTTTCTATCCCATCCACACCGCTTACGGCAGGCCCAAATCCAATCATTCTTTTCTTGTGTGATTTATATTTTTTTATTATTTTTATAATAGAAATCACAACACCATGGAGCGTCCCGGAGCAAAATGGGGTCACTTCCCCCTCTTGCGGCTGATCCTTCCGTTTATGGGTGGAATCATCTGCTTGATACATGGCTTTTTGCCATTATGGGTGCCTGCCCTGGCGGGCATTGCAGGCATTATGGCTTTAACCATGGCTTTTTTCTTTCCCCCTCCTTATGGTTTTCGCTGGCTATTTGGTGCTCATGCCGTATTATTTGTCTTTTCTGCCGGTTACTTCTTAGCCCGTTATCATGTGCAAAGTACCCGTGCCGCTGCTGATGATGAAGCACTAAGTCACCAGGGGGTATGGTTGGCCCAGACCCTGGAGTATCCGGAGGAAAAGGAAAACTCATATAAAGTGCTTGTGCGCGTATTGGGAAGTGACAGCTTGCCGATAGCCCCACGGAAGGCTTTGTTATATCTGGAAAAAGACAGCATGCTGGCTTCCCGTTTAGCTTATGGATCGCGCTTAATGCTTTATACCCGCTGGCAGCGCCCTTCCGGTCCGGTAAACCCCGATCAGTTTGATTATGCTAAATACCTGGAACGCAACGGGATCACCCATCAGGCTTATGTGCGTGCCGAACATATCCGCATACAACCACAGCAGCGCCGCCGGGACTTTCGGGGAGCGGTCATGGATACCCGGGAACACCTGCTAAAACAACTTTTAGCTTATGGCTTCAGCCGCTATGAATATACCCTGGCGGCAGCCATCCTGCTGGGACGCGACGATACCATGGACCCGCGATTGAGGTCCGGATTCGCTGCCGCAGGAGCAATGCACATATTGTGTGTCTCCGGACTGCATGTGGGAGTGATATTCCTTATCCTGGACCAACTGCTTAAATTCCTTAACCGCAGAAAATATGGCCCGCAAATTAAAGCCCTGGTGCTGCTTATTATGATATGGCTCTACGCTATGCTCACCGGAATGGCACCCTCCGTAATGCGGGCCTCAACCATGATATCCTTTGTTATCGTCGGGAAAGCCCTTAACAGACCCACCAGCGTATATAACTCGCTGGCCGCATCTGCATTCCTCCTGCTGATTACCAACCCCCTGATCATTACGCATATCGGATTCCAATTGTCATACCTGGCCGTGTTCTCAATAGTGACTTTTCAACCAATCATTTATAACCGCTGGAAGCCCAAAAATAAGATTCTGCAAAAGGCCTGGGCTATCACTACCGTCTCCCTGGCCGCTCAACTGGGAACCTTCCCGCTGGCAGTGCATTATTTTCATATATTCCCCGTTTACTTTCTGATCACCAACCTTATCGTTATCCCATTGTCCAGCCTGATCATATATTCAGGGTTTTTGTTTTTTGCTTTTCTTTTCTTCCATCCCCTGGCATGGCTCTTTGCCTGGTTGTTGTATAGCTTTCTGTGGGTTCTGAAAACTACGGTCTTTGCCATATATTCACTGCCCGGAGCATCACTGGAGTTTATTAGCTTTTCTGCTCTCCAGGTGCTGATGGTGTATGTTGTTATAATGCTGGTATACCGCTGGTTCACCGGGTACAGCCACCGGGCTCTCATCGCATCCCTGGTAATATCCTGCTTGTTGATGTACAGCTTTTTGCCCCGTTATATGGAAAACCACCAACGCTATGAACTGGTGTTTTACCATGCCGGCAGGGGACTGGCCCTGGAGGTGATCGCCGGAAAGGAGAATGTGGTGCTGATGGATAGCACCACAGCCGCCGACCCAATGTTCGTGGAATATAATATGACAGACCACTGGGTGAACAAAGGCCTGAAAAAGGCCAGAATAAAAAGAATAGAGGAGGATACCATTATCCAAAAACCCTTTATGCAATACCATAATAATATGTTGGCATGGAACCATACCCTGGTGTATATATTACGCCACGACAGCATTAAACTGACCACCCCGCCTGACTTACTAGTGGTACACCACCACCGGGCCATTCCAAATAATGTCCTGGATAGCATAACCCCAAAAAAAATTATTCTTACCGGAAAGGTGCCCCCGTGGAACAGGGAAAAGTGGAAAAAATTGGCGGAGGAAACACATACACCAGTACACTTGCTGAGCCAGAAAGCATTGGTAATAGGGGATGGCCACGAATGCACGAATGATAGGGGATGGCCACGAATGCACGAATGATAGGGGATGGCCACGAATGCACGAATGATAGGAGATGGCCACGAATGCACGAATGATAGGGGATGGCCACGAATGCACGAATGATAGGAGATGGCCACGAATTAAAGACGAATTATTTGTGCATTCGTGGCTATTTAATGAATATTTTGCTTAATTTTATTTTCATAGAAATCTTTAAATCTAAACAAAATGAGTGATATGATCTACAAAAAAGAAAGCTATCAAATCATCGGTAAATGTTTTGATGTTCATAATAATCTCGGACCAGGCTTTCTGGAAATCGTTTATAAAGATGCTTTGGAATATGAATTCAAAAAAACCGGTATCCCTTATCAAAGAGAAAGAGAATACGAAGTGAATTATAAGGGGATCATTCTGCCGCATAAGTTTTATGCTGATTTTGTTGTATTTGAAAAAATTATCCTAGAAATAAAGGCTGTATCAGGTATTGCGGATGAGTTCGTAGCTCAAGCCATCAATTACCTGAAAGTCTCAAATAACAAACTTGCTTTAATTGTAAATTTTGGGGAACTCAAAATTAATTCAAAAAGAATTGTGTTGTAATATTTTTTAGCCACGAATGCACGAATGATAGGGGATGGCCACGAATGCACGAATGATAGGGGATGGCCACGAATGCACGAATGATAGGAG
>PWNQ01000104.1 GCA_003557725.1 Bacteroidales bacterium
AGCGGCTTTTTGCCCCGGACCCTAAAGGGTGAAGCCGCTGAAAATCAGCCACCCTTTAGGGATGGGGCAAAGCTGATTTTCAGCGGATGTGAAAAATGTGTGTTTTTAGACTGGACTCATAATTGATATTTGCATTTCTAATTTAACCGTCGACAACGGCCTCATGAACTACTGTGAGGTGTGTGGGGCGGCTTTTCCCGATCCCTTCCCTCCTACCACTGACGCCGTAGCAATCTGATTCTATCTCTCAGCCGGTCGAAAAAGTTTTTCCGGTCGGGTCGTTTATAGCGGTGCCGTGCGGCGCGCCGGTTGGCCTTTGTATCCATAACCACCTGTCTTCGTTTGTTATATTCTACGATGGCCGGATCATTGCTTCTTCGCGGGGTTCTTGGGTACCTTCTAAAGTTCAGTTCATAAGGCAGGTTAAAATGGTATGTGACCCCCAGGGAGGAGTATCCAAACCCTTCCGTTTTAGTATCGTCGCTTACATAGGCATCCAGCCGGTCAGTATTTACGCCATGGATACTGGTTTCCACGTTAAACGACCAGTTATCATGTATCTCATAGCTAAATCCCAGCCCAAAGGGAATGGTGGTTGCTCTGGCCATTCCCTCTGTACTGCGCAGCCACCGTTCAGGGCCAAAGCCGTTGGTGCTCTTCAACTCATTGGTGGTGGCATCATACAGCCAGGTCCGGGAATCGTTGAAGCCTATGCCGGCAAAAGCATACAGCTCCCAGGGCCGGTTATCATCCACTCCCAGCATAAGGGTGGAAAGGTTCAGGTTTGCACCCAGATAATAATGGTTGGTAACCGCATTAAAATACAACTTATACCTGTCGGACGACCCATAAATCTTACCCCGGAGAAAAACGCCCCGAAGGCTGTAATAGGGAGTCATATTTTTGCGCAACATGACCCCGTAAGCCAGTCCGCGGTCTTCATAAAAGTAACGATGAAAGGGAGAATTGTTATAAATACGGTTTTTGTTATCGGTAACATCACCGTAAAAGGAGGTCATGCCCAAATGAAGGTTTATTTCCCAGTCGGTAGCAAAGGCATGGTATCCTCCCCATTGGGCTTTTCCCTGTGCCGGGACCAGCAACAAGCTAATGATTAAAGCATAAAATGTACTAACTATCAGTTTTTTAAAAGATATTCTGTGATGCAGTTTCATAATAGCAAAGATAAAAAAAACTCAATAGTAACAAAAACCTCATAATTATAATCCGGGCCAAATGATATTTTATATTGAGCATAGCTAAGTCCGGTCCAAAATAGCTAAGTCCGGTCTAAAAAGGCTCCTTTAAACTTACAGCGGCTTTATGGTGGCGCAATACCGCTTTTGTATTGAAGGCTATGAGGTTATCGCAACAGCCACATCATTTTTTTTCAGGCAGTCGGGATTGAATGGCATTAATGGCATTTTGTATTCGGTCATTTCCCAATCCTTCAACCATCTCAAAGGGTAGCTTATTACGGGTTAGTTCATTGATGTACAGGTTTAAAAGCTCTTTACGGGCATTAGGATGTTCTCTCAAGGGGTCTTGCTGCCATGGGATATCAATATTGCATAACAGGTAAAGTTGGCAGGGGTGTTTATGGAGTGTATCCAGTATCCAGGGGTGGACCTGTCCAAACACATATTCACTCCATATTTTGGCTACCAGCATACTGGTATCTGAGAACAGGTATTTGTGGGCTTTAGGTGTCATTATCACCTCCTGTTCTCTTTGTTTTTTGGCGATATGCAGGATATCCTCCCGGCGATAGGGGCGCTTGATCCTTTCCAGGTAGGTTCTTGCATATTCGGGCACCCATACGGTATTATAGTGTTCAGCCAGTTTTTGTGCCAGCCATGATTTTCCGGTGGATTCGGGTCCGGTGATTACGATATGCTTTACGTGTTTACTTTCAGTTCTTTTTTCCATTCATAATATCCTTTGACGGCCAGCACGGCCAGCACTACAAAGAGTACTGTAGTGGGGTAAAGGCCTTTATAAATATATAGTCCTACGGATACCACATTAACAATGATCCAGATGAGCCAGTGCTCGATGAGTTTTCTGGCCAGCATCCATGTGGCCACAAAGCTTAATGCGGTGGTAAATGCATCCAGGCGGGGCACATCGGAGTTAGTGTAATGATCAAGGATATACCAGATAACCAGATAGAATAAAACGGCACTGGCGGCCACAATGAACCATTGTTTCCGGCGGGTATTGGTTACCGGAACCCTCTGGCGGTGTTCAGTCTGACCATGGCTCCTTCCCCTGCCCTTTTTCCCAACTATCCAGTAGGCCCATCCATAAATACTCATTATCAAATAATAAACCTGTAATGACATATCGGCATACAGGCGAGCTTCCAGGAATACAAAAATATACAGGCTTACCATTATTATATTAACCGGCCAAAGCCACAGGTTTTGCTTGATCTGCAAGACGATAGACACCATACCCAGGGCCATGGCCAGCAGTTCAACGCTATTGCCTGAAACATATTCCACTATGCTATATATCATTTAACTTCAGGAGCAAGGCATGCGTTAATCACCTTGAGAACAAATACGGAACCGGGCTGCCGGAACGAGGTGTGCATCTCTTTGGTAAGCACTTCCATAACCCTAAAATAGTCGCCAAACACCTGGGTACTCATGGTGTTTACCTTGATAACCAATTCTTCATAGGATTTTAAACGATCCAAAAAGTCACTAATGACAGGGATATACTCTTCCTTTAGCGGATAATAACTGATCTCTACCGATGCTTTCATGGGCATATAAATTACAGGTTGTTTACTTTTATTGATCTTTTTGTTTGGGGTTCCCGTCAAATTGGAGTTAGCCTTTTCCCGTCGATGCCCCAATCTGCTTTTCACTTTTCTACATTTTTGAGCGGCAAAATTAGCAAAAAGGCCACATATAAAAAAGCTCCGCACTAATGGCGGAGCTTTCCAACATCATGAGCAAGGGTATTATTCGTAGTATATATTGAGTATCCCTTTACGGGTGGTTTGATTATTATCATTAATGACAAGGATATAGAAGTATGCTCCTTTGGGCAGGTTTTGTCCATCGAAGTCATTTTGGTAATTATGGGAGCTGTATACCTGGTTTCCGTTTCTATCCATCAGGATCAGTCTGCTTCCGGGGTAATTTTCAATACCTTCGATAACAAAGTGATCATTAGCTCCACTGCCATTGGGGGTGATCACGTTGGGGATTTTCAGTTCGCAGGGGTTAAAAACTACGTTGGTTTGATAAACATACGTTTCACATCCGGTGATTTTCAAGGCATATTGCTTTTCTCCGGGCTGTGATGAAGACACGAAGTTGACCGGGCTTTCCACGCCGTCGGACCATTGGAAGCGGTAGTTTTCATCGTAAAACCCCGGGTCCAGCTTAAGGTTTTGCCCTCTGCAGGCGGTATATTGTCTTTGCAAGTATGCCGGGGGCTTAGGGAGGTATGTAACATTTAGTTCCTGTATTGAGATGGTATCTCCCCGGGCATTGGTAATAAGTGCCTGATAGGTTCCGCTGGCAGATACTCTCAGTGTTTTGCTTCTTCCCCGGCTTTCCCACCGGGCACTATATCCATTGGGCAAATCCGGAAGGTGGAAGGTTAGGGGTGTGTGGATGCATGTATCTTCCACGGGAAACAATTTTGGTATGGGTTGTTCTCCGTGGCTGGCCACGGGTTGTTTCTGTTGGCTGCCGTTGCGGGGTGTTGCAGAGGGTGTGCTTTCGCCTCCAGGGCTGGTGCTTTCCTGCTGTGCCATGAAGGGCACTCCGGGGTCGGGGTGGTGACCAGGGCCCTGTTGCATCTGTGTGGATGTATCTTCATCAGGGGTTGGCAGTGCCATGGGTGGTGGTCCATTTTGCAAAGAATCATATCCCTGGCTTTCGGGGAGTGTTATTTGGCGGGAGGGTTTTCCGGCGATCTTCCGGGTTTCCTCCCAGGCAGGGGTTGTGCGTTGGAGGCGGTCAGGCTTTTCCTCTTCCTTTTGGCGATCCTGCTGCTGGCTATCCTCCTGCCGGGTACTGATCTGTTCGCCCCCCCGTTCTTCATGGCCATCGGCAGTATCGGTGGCAGGCACCTGGGTATATTGGGGTACAGCAGGCTGCTCCGGGCGCTCATAAACGATGGCAAGGGTAACCAGAAGAGCCAGTGCAGCGGCAGCAGAAGCCATTGTCCAGGGTCTGGAAACAAGCCAGCTACCTATTTGACCCATAGGTGATGACACAGACGTGGCGGATCCGGCAGAAAAATGCTCTGCCTTTTCCATCATGTGCCGTGGAAAAGCCTCAAAATACCCGGGAGGTACTTTATAGCTATCCTTGCCGGAGAAGGCTTTCAAGCGACTAACATCCGGCTCTTCACCATGATCTTTCTTTTTCCTGCTCATTGCTTTGGTCTGGCAACTGGGTTAAATACTATTATGGGCGTTCCTGTGGTATTATTATTTCTTTTTTTCATTTTTTAGACGCTGTTTATCGCATAATGTTTAATCAATATCCAGATATTTTTTAATCTTTTTTACCGCCAGGAAGTAGGATGTCCGTGCAGCTCCTTCTGATATTTCCAGCACTTTCCCGATGGTTTCATAGGAATACTCCTGGAAGTATCTCAGGTTAAAGATGGTTTGTTGTCTTAGGGGCAAATTTTGTATGGCTTCCATAAGCCTCAGATGTGCTTTTTCGCCGTCGAACCAGGGGTCTCCGGCCAGTTGTGCGGCCAGGTGGTTTCCTTCACACCCTGATTCTGCCCCCAGCCGTTGTTTTCGCTTCCTTAAGAAGGTATATGCCTGGTTAGTGGCTATCCGGTAAATCCACGCATATAATCCTGATTCTCCCCGGAAGGAGTTCAGGTTCTGCCACACTTTGATAAAGGTATCCTGCATTACATCGTGGGTATCATCATGTACATGAAGTATGCGCCGGATAATCCAGTACACTTGCTTCTGGTACTTTTCTACCAGCAATTTAAATGCCTGGGAGCGTGTTTTTTTATTTCCAAACAGCTCCAGTATTTCTTTATCTGAGGTGGATGACATTCAATGGTTATGTCTTACGCTGCACCACTTTGAGTGCTGCATTGGCCACATTTTGGTGAGTAAGGCCATATTTTTCCATCAGCTCCTGCGGCTTTCCGCTTTCGCCAAAGGTATCGGCCACACCCACCATCTCCAGGGGCGCGGGCATTCTGTTGCTCAACAGTGTGGCGATGCTCTCTCCCATACCTCCATTGAGCATATGCTCTTCCGCCGTGACCACACATCCTGTTTTTCGGACAGAATGAATTACGGCATCCGTATCCAGCGGTTTAATGGTGTGCATATTAATCACTTCTGCGTCCACTCCTTTGTTATGGAGTTCTTTTGCTGCTTCCATTGCGGGCCACACCAGGTGTCCGGTAGCGATGATGGTCACGTCTTTTCCGTGCTTCAGGGTAATGGCCTTTCCAATTTTAAAGGGCATATCCTCCGGGATAAACACCGGCATTTTGGGTCTTCCAAAGCGCAGGTATACGGGTCCCTCATATTGGGCGATGGCATGAGTTGCCTGTTTGGTTTGGTTGAAGTCGCAGGGGTTTATCACGCACATATTGGGCAGCATCTTCATCATTCCCAAGTCCTCCAGCATCTGATGGGTGGCCCCGTCTTCACCCAGGGTCAGTCCGGCATGAGACACACATATCTTCACATTATTCCGGCTGTAGGCAATAGATTGCCGGATTTGGTCATATACCCTTCCGGAGCCAAAGTTGGCGAAGGTGGCAGCAAAGGGAATTTTTCCGGCAGATGCCATTCCTGCAGCTACGCCCATCATGTTGGCTTCAGCGATTCCGGCCTGAAAGAACCGGTGGGGATATTCAGCGGCAAAGTCGCCCATTTTTAAGGATCCGGTAAGGTCGGCACATAATCCCACCACCCGTTCATCAGAAGCAGCCAGCTCCAACAGGGCTTCTCCAAAACCGGAACGTGTATCTTTATGGCCTTTTACTTCATAAGTGATCATAACTACATTTTTTTCAATTATAAATACTAACGGTTATAGCGCGTCCCGGGCGCACTTCAAAATCCACCTCCCGGGTATACCGTGCCTGCGTAATGGAGCGGGCACGGAAAACTACCTTGTAGTGTCCCGGCAGCAAAAACAAAGACTGCTGTTGCTGGTCTTCCGGCAGGTTATACACCCAGGTGAGGCTGTCGTTGTCCTCATATTTATACACGCTACCATAACCCATGGTGCCCATACGTACCATGACCAGCCCGGGTGTGGGGATTTCCACTGTGGTGGTATGACTTTGGCGTACCCTTATGCCTTCCACGTAAATACGTGGACGGGTAAGGATCTCCAGGTCATAACTACCCACCAGGTATTTCTCTTTCTTTCCTATTTCCTGTACATTAAGGGTGTTCATTTCTCCATTTTTTCGAATGATGCAATTCACAAAGTGATCGCGATGACCGCGTCCCTGGAATGCTACCTGCAGGTAACCCTGTGGGGCATCCAATCCGATGATATTGTGTTTTCCGGTACTGAGCCCGAAGGAGTCTACGGATATGGGGGGGATGGTATGAACCGCCATTTGGTAATCCACCATGGGGTCCAGGTCCAGGGTGTCGGGAAAGCCTTTGGCGTTGATGGTATGGATAAGGTTGTGCATCATCACTCCCGTGGTCTTGTTATAGAAGGTCATGTTCACATCTGTTTCCACGGGATGTCCTTCAATATCCAGCAAGTTAACTTGTGCTGTAGTGGGGTTTAGCGCTTTATGTATGGCCACATTAAGGGCATAGCGAAACCCTTCCTGGTCCCGGGCATCAAAATAGGTTCCCACGCATTCAAACGCTTCCCGCATTCCGTCGCCCACACCTATGATAAAAGGCTTTAAGAATATGCCATGCTGCTGTAGCCTGAGAGACACCTCGCAGGGGTCTCCGCCGCATTCTTCAATGCCATCGGTGATCAGGATAATGATATTGCGGCAATCGGCACAGTGGGGGAAGTCACCGGCCGCCTTTTCCAGCGACAGGGCAATGGGAGTCGTTCCTCTGGGGACGATGGTTTTGATCTTATGCTTAAGGCGGTCCACGTTATCGTGGCCAAAAGGAACCTCCAGGCGTGTATCGTCACAGACTTGCGGGGGAAACTGGTGCTGATGGCCATAAACCCTCAAAGCCATCTGCAGGTTATCCGTATGCCTGAGGCTATCCAACAGGTCATGCATAAGCCGTCGGGCAATAGTGATCTTCGCTTCGCCGTCCCAGCGGCCATACATACTTAATGAGGCATCAAAAACAAACAATATACGGGTGGTCTGAGCAGGGCGGCTCTGGCTATGATGGGTTTGAGCAAAAGCCTCTCCCTGAATCAGGATAAAGGTAAAAACACATAGCAGCGAACAAATAAACACCTTTCTCATAATGAGCACTATTTAAATTTCATCCCATGGCCTGGCTGCCCGGGTTTAATAGTCTCCCAGGGTCTCCGGAAGCTGTTGCAGGGCTATTTCCAATAGCTCATCATTGGGAGCTTTGCCATGCCATTCATGGGTTCCTTCCATATAGTCCACTCCTTTACCCATTTGTGTATGCATAAGGATAAGGATGGGGGTTTCTTTTCCTGTGATATTTTTGGCCTGTTTTAGCACCTTTATGATCTCCGGGATATGGTGTCCGTTCATTTCCAACACATTCCACCCGAAGGCTTCCCATTTGGCTTTTAAGTCGAACAAGTCCATCACCTTTTCCAGGGGGCCATCGATTTGCTGACGGTTATAATCTACGGTAGCGATAAGGTTATCCACCTTGTTGGCAGCAGCAAACATAGCGGCTTCCCATATTTGCCCTTCCTGGAGCTCTCCGTCACCATGGAGGCTATAAACCAGCTTGCTATCCCCATCCATTTTTTTTGCCAGGGCCTGTCCAATAGCTACAGACAATCCCTGCCCCAGCGATCCGGATGCCATACGTACGCCCGGGAGCCCTTTATCCGTGGAAGGATGGCCCTGCAATCGACTGTTTAGCTTTCGGAAGGTGGCCAGCTCGCTGACCGAAAAGTAGCCCCGGCGGGCTAAAACACTATACCATAAAGGGGAAATATGACCATTGGAGAGGAAAAATACGTCTTCCCCCCGGCCATCCATACGGAATTGAGAGGGCTCCAGGTCCATGATCTCAAAATATAAAGCGCTCAAAAAATCGGCACACCCCAACGACCCTCCCGGATGACCGGAATTGACGGCATGTACCATGCGAAGAATATCCCTGCGCACCTGAGTGGCTAACTGTTGCAAGTTATCTGCTTCTGACATAACGGTAATTTTATTTTTCCACAAAATTACACTTTCTCCGCATACTGGCTACGGCTGTTAACAAAAAGGGATAACTTTGTTAAACGGCATGGTCTTCCTTCTCCAGTCTGCTCATAATGTGCTCCGTAGCTCCGCTTTGCTGCTCCACATACCTGCGGGCAGCTTTTCCGGTCTGCTCCCGCTGGGAGGCTTGGGTGATGAGTTGATGCATACACTGATGAAAACTATGCCCATCGGTAATGGCATAAGCAGCTCCCTCCTTTAGCAAGTCCTTCGCTTCTTTAAACCGTTGATGGTTAGGACCAAAAACCACCGGAATGCCATAAGTAGCTGCTTCCAGGGTATTATGGATACCCTTGCCAAACCCTCCACCAATATAGGCCACTTGTGCATACTGATATAAACGGGATAGTAACCCTATGGTGTCAATGATAAGCACGCGTGCGTCCTGTGGCCGGTGAACGGAGGCCCTTCGGCTCCAGCACACCACCTCATGGTCAGGAAAAAGACTGATAGTATGCTTTATATGATCCTTATCCACCAGATGAGGAGCAATGATCAGCTTAAGGGCTCCTCCGTCATGGCGGGGCATATGGGAAGCAAAAAGCTGTTCATCCTCCGGCCAGGACGACCCGGCAATAACCACCAGCGCATCGCGGCAAAAATCATCTAAAAAGGGTAAGGGCGACACATTGGCGGCAATCTCCAGGACCCGGTCGAAACGAGTGTCCCCGCTCACGGAATAATTACGTATGCCTGTAGATTTCAACATGGCTCCTGAGGCATGGTCCTGAAGGAAAAAATGGCGAAAGCGCCCCAGCCCGCGCCGGAAGATCCCGCCGTACCACTTAAAAAAGTGTTGGTCAGAGCGGAGTATGCCGGACACCATGTATACGGGAGTGCGGCGCCGGTGCAAGGCTGCTATATAATTGAGCCAGTACTCATACTTGATAAACAGTGCAGCATGCAGGTGCTTTATGGCACCGGTAAAGGCTTTGGCATTGGCCCGGGTATCTGTGGGCAGATAACATACATGATGGGCACCGGGGTAATCCTTGCGCACTTCATAACCTGAAGGGGAAAAGAAGGTAAGCAGGATAAAATGGTCAGGATAACGGCGGCGCCAGGCCTCCAGCAATGGACGCCCCTGCTCGAACTCGCCCAGTGAGGCACAATGAAACCACACCACGGGACGATCATCTGGAAGGGCTTCCCTTAAGCGATGGATCAGGCCGCGACGGCCCCGAACAAATAAACGTGCCTTCCGGTTAAACGGGGTAACAAGCACAATGGCTAAACGGTACAGGTGAATGACAACCTCGTAGATCCACATGGGCTAATGGTAATAATACTCACTGACTGTGCGACCGTAAATGGGGATGACCCAGCCTATACGGATGCTGTAAAGGGTATCGAAGCGCTCCCGGGTGTCCTTTTTCATCAGGGAAAAATCATGTTCCCGCTGAGCCCGCGTCCAGGCCTGAACCAGCTCCACCCCGGCATAAAAGCTGCTCAACCGGTTGCTGCCTAAATGTAAATACCCGGCAAACTGACTCACCGCAAACCCCCGGGTGAGCCGGTCGTAGCCCAGGGCATAATCATAACTGATCTGAGGAGCCTTGTTCTCAGGATTCTCTATACGGGTCTTGTGCTGCAAAATACCCGCACCAGCCATAAAAAATAAACCCGAATTCTTGTTAGGGCCAATAACAGGAAATAACCTCCCGCCAACAATACCGGTATAAAAACCCCGCTGATGATAGTATACCTCGGCAAACTGACCGTTGCCATCAATAATTGCTCCCTCACTGGTGGAAATATTGGAAAGGATATGGTCTTTATCCTTTACATTCTCACTGAAAATGTAGTTGAACTCAGCCCCCATCAACCAATTGGAAGAGGTCTTATGCCAAAATGAAGCACCCGCGGAACCACTGAACCCGTAACGCTCGGCCAGGTCCTCCCCGGGCATCTGACCCCCTAAATTAATGGTGATCATAGAAACGCTTAAGGTGGTATCTGTAAGCCCCTGAGAATACAGCGAAACGGTGGCAAACAGCAATGCTATGACTGAAAGGTTTTTAATCATCTTTTCTCTGCCAAATTGATTATGACTAGCAAACGAATTACTGTATGCTTTATTGAGTGTGGCAAAAAAAGATTACTATGGATTTCCAACAAAGGGTTGTTCCAATGACACCGTCTACCATAAGCAAACCGGAACTGCACCATAAGCAAACCGGAACTGGCACCCATTCCATAATAACATGTATATTTGCTCCAATCAAAAAGGTGGGGTTTTCCGGGTAACAAGAAGGGGCATTTGGCTCTGTGATAAGCCCGGCATACACGGTTATTTTTTTTAGCCGCTATTTGTCCCGGCCTGTTTATTTAAACATGAGTCCAATCTAAAAAGGTTACTTTTGATTTTCAGCGACTTTTTGCCCCGGACCCTAAATGGTGAAGCCGCTGAAAATCAGCCACCCTTTAGGGATGGGGCAAAGCTGATTTTCAGCGGATGTGAAAAATGTGTGTTTTTAGACCGGACTCAAACATTATTATATACATTTTGCAATAGAAAATTTATGAAGATATTAGTTACCGGGGGTATGGGTTATATTGGCTCCCATACGGCAGTGGCTCTTCAGGAGCATGGCTATGAGGTGGTAATGGTGGATAACCTGTCCAACTCCCGCCGGGAGGTGCAGGAAAACATCTTTCGTATCACAGGAAAGGCTATAGCTTTAGAGGTTTTTGACCTGTGTAATGCTGACAGGACCAGGGCCTTTTTTTCGGCTCATAAAGACATTGAAGGGGTAATACACTTCGCTGCCCACAAGGCCGTTGGCGAGTCGGTAGCCAATCCTATGAAATATTATGGCAACAATCTTATATCGCTGATGAACATTCTTCGGGGCATGGATAACACCGGTTCATCCACCCTGGTCTTTTCTTCTTCCTGCACGGTTTATGGTCAGCCTGAGGAGCTTCCTGTTTCGGAAGAGGCCCCGGTACAAAAGGCGCTGTCTCCTTATGGGAACACCAAGCAGATCTCGGAAGAGATGATCACCGATCATATTCATTCGGAAGCCTGTGACGGTATGCGGGCCGTTTTGCTGCGCTACTTCAACCCCATTGGTGCCCACGATTCGGCCCATATTGGGGAACTCCCCCTGGGTGTTCCCGATAACCTGGTACCCTATATCACACAAACCGCTGCGGGCAAGCGCGACCAGCTTAAGGTGTTTGGCAATGACTACAATACCCACGACGGCACAGCCATAAGAGACTATATCCACGTGATGGATCTGGCCCATGCTCATGTGAAAGCACTGGACAGAATGTTGCAAGGCAAGCATAAAGACCCGGTGGAAATATTCAACCTGGGCACGGGAACCGGTTACTCGGTGATGGATGTAATCAAAGCCTTTGAAAAAGTGACCGGCAAACCACTCAATTATGCCTTCGCTCCCCGACGGCCCGGTGACGTGGAAAAGGTGTGGGCCAACCCGGAAAAAGCCAACAAGATACTGCAATGGAAAGCAAAACAAAACCTTGAACAAATGATGAGGTCGGCCTGGAAATGGGAAATGAGCCTGAAAAAATAACCACCGCTTTTTATACTCCCAACACAACAAGGCCTTTTCTCACCAGATCAGAAATCCACCTGAAAACGTGTTTGCAAGAATCCTGCGGCTCCTATTGCTGCAATCTCATCGGGGTTCATATGTCCCCCCGCATTGGCTAAAGAGGCATGAGTGTAGTTGACCATTATCCGGGTAACCGGATTTAAGTACCAGTTTACCCCAATGGTGATATTATCCACCACCCCCCCCGGAATAAGGGAGGATCCGACAAAGCCACGATCTGTAACCAGGCTTTCCCCATCCACCAGATCCAGCCGGGAATACCTTACCGCCAGCTCCAGTGCTCCCCAGCCACCATTGAGGTCAAAGTTATTTCCGGGCCGCACCCTGTCAAATGTGGCCGATGAGCCTGAATAAGCTTTTTGATCTCCGGGAGTTAAGAAAACACCGGCCTGCACATAGAAGGCAGAAAAATGGTTCTCAACACCTTTAGTAAACCCGGTGGTGGTGTCGGCAATATCCCGGTTAATCAAGGCTATCATATACTCTCCCTGCAGTGAAAAAGGACCCCAAATGGCGGCCAGTTCAGCACTGGACAGGTTGATCCCCCATACCTGCCCCATGTATTGGGTATCCACGAAGTCGGGCTGAAGCCTGACACCCGGCGAAGAGCGATATCTTAAGGAGTCATGTAATGACTTGCGAAAGGCCAGTCCCAAATGCAACAGGTTATTATTTTCTTCACTGATCCAGGGCAGAACAGTGACCCGCCCGGTAAAGCTCAGGCTGGACTCCCAATGACCAATAGCCATTCCCTGGCTATCCGTATCACGAAAAGCACCGGCAGCCCAGGTGAACCTGTTATTAAACGCTTGATTATTAATCATTAAACCGAAATTTCGGGACGGGGTAAAAGGACTGACCAGGGAGCGCTCCATAAAAGTGATATAATTGGCACTGGTGAGCTCCTCCAGGCCAAAAGGCTCCTTGAAATGACCCAGGGATACTCTTCCTAACCATGGGATCTGATCCATGCGAACACAGGCACACTTAAGGCTCGCAATACCACCGGAAAAATCAATGCCCAATTTGTAATTTATGTTACCATAAATCCGACCGGAATTAAAAAACCGGACTGTCCGTGGAAAAGCGCCATCCCCTGAAGGACCGGCATAGGAACTTAATGAATCATCCCAGGTGATGGTGGCCACTGCATCATAATATATGCGCCCGCCGAAAATTACCTTAAAGCGTTGATCATCACTATGTATCCAGGAGCCATTCTCCCAACCGCTTTCCCAACCATAACCTTCCGGCTCCTGAGCATGGAGCCGGGGCAGGGAAAACATCAAAACAATAATAACAAAGGTCCTCATAATGATTACTAAATTATAACCTGCGCATTATGAATACAAAATGATTTTCTCACCGCAAAGATCCGGGTGCACCCTATTAACTCCCCTAAATATAGAACCGGTGTGCGCACCGGGAAAACGGCTATAATAACGCCGCCTCTTCAGATATTGTGGCAATGAACACATAATCAACACACAGAAAACAGTTTATAAAAATATATACAGATAAAAAAGAAGGCAAAGATACGCTTTTCCTGTTGCATCACCCCCAATTGCTTCTGTTTAGAAGTTTTATTGTATTTTAGCACTTTCAAATTTTTGCTGTTATGAAAAACATTTTAATTACGGGAGGGGCCGGTTTTATTGGGTCGCATGTTGTTCGCAGGATGCTGAAAACCCACAGGGATTATACTATATATAACCTGGATGCGCTCACCTATGCAGGGAATCTAAAAAACCTCACCGATGTGGAAGGGATGCCCAACTACACCTTTTTAAAAGGTGACATCGTAGATGAGTCCTTTATTACGGAGCTATTCCGTAAGTATCGCTTTGACGGGGTGATTCACCTGGCAGCTGAATCTCATGTAGACCGCTCTATTAGTAATCCTACGGCGTTTATCCACACCAATATTGTTGGAACAGTGAATCTGCTCAATGCCTTCCGTCATATCTGGGACGGCAACTATGAAGGCAAGCGTTTTTATCACATTTCCACAGATGAGGTTTTTGGTTCTTTGGGGGATACGGGCTTTTTCACGGAAGATACTCCCTATGACCCGCGCAGTCCATATTCTGCCTCCAAGGCCAGCTCTGACCATTTGGTCCGGGCCTATCACCACACTTTTAAAATGCCTGTGGTTCTCTCCAATTGTTCCAACAACTATGGCTCCTACCAGTTTCCGGAGAAGCTTATTCCTCTTGTAATCAACAACATAAAAAACAAAAAACCCCTGCCTGTTTATGGTAAGGGTGAAAATGTGCGGGACTGGCTATGGGTAGAAGACCATGCCCGTGCCATTGACATGGTTTTTCACGGCGGCCGTGAGGGGGAGACCTACAACATCGGCGGCAACAACGAATGGAAGAATATTGACCTGGTCAAGCTGCTGTGTGATCTTACAGACCAGCTGCTGAACCGGAAAGCGGGCAGCTCCCGGGAGCTGATCACCTTCGTAAAAGACCGTGCCGGCCATGATATGCGATATGCCATCGACTGCTCTAAAATTGAAACGGAGCTGAACTGGAAACCTTCAGTAAACTTTGAAGAAGGCTTGAAAAAGACGGTACAATGGTACCTAGATAACCAGGAGTGGCTGGATGAGGTAACCAGTGGCCGCTACCAAAGCTATTATAAGGACCAATACCATAACCGCTAATTCCCATGAACTTTTTTCAAAGGCTGAAAAGGCCCAAAAAGCTGAGCCATCCTCTTGATCTGTCGCCACTGAAGACAGACATGCACTCCCATTTGATCCCGGGCATCGACGACGGGGTGCAGACCGTGGATGAAGCAATGGACATGCTGCGCGGGCTTTACGATCTGGGCTTTAGAAAGGTGGTCACCACCCCCCATATTATGGGTGATATGTATAAAAATACTCCGGAAACCATTCTTGGCGGACTTGCCAAGGTGCAAAAAGCAGCAACCGATGCGGGCATACCCATAGAGATAGAAGCTGCTGCCGAATATCTCCTGGATGACGCTTTTTCCCAAAAGCTGGAAAACAACCAATTACTACCCCTGGGGGAACGATACTTGCTGGTAGAGCTGTCATACCTGTCGGAACCCATAAACCTGAACCACATGCTCTTTGATATTCAAACCGCCGGATACCGGGTGATCCTGGCCCATGCCGAACGGTATCCGTTCTGGCATAACCAACCAGAACGATACCGGGAAATGCGCACCAGAAGCATCCATCTGCAGCTAAACCTATTATCAATTAGTGGATACCATGGAAAACTGGCAAAAAAAACTGCCCTCTGGCTGCTGGAAAATAACATGTACTCCTTTGCAGGCACCGACCTCCATAACCAGCACAGCCTGGATGCCCTCAAAGAGCTGCAATACTGCCCCCATCTAAAAACGGTGCTGGATAACAGCAGTAAGCTATTGAACAGCCAGCTCTAAAGTCTTAAATATTACGATGCATCAGGGGGAGGCACTCCCGGCCGGAAACCAAACCGCCCTCAACAGCAACAAAATGCATATCTTCCAAATAGCGCTTATGCTCTTGGGACTGAGGCTGGGCCACCAAACGGGTTAACCCTTTGTCTTTTAACTGCTGTATATTGTCCCGGCTATACATAAAGCCCTGCATGTTTAAATCCTGAAAGTCTTTCGATATAAAATCCGCCTGCACCATAAGCGTATGATCACCCTCATACTTCCCGCAAAATATGCCGGCAATACGCATTCCCTTTATCAATACCCAACATGCACCGAACTGCACCTCCCCGGGCGTGAAGGCAGGAAGCTGCATCCGTAATGCTTTTTTATTCTTTTTGAAAAAAGCCTGAATAAACGCCTGCCCGGAACATACCTCCAAAACATGCCAGGCCTTGTGGCCTTCATTCCGGATATGTACAATATACCACACATTTACCACAGCAATACAGCCGTTCATAAAAACTACAGGATAAGCCTGGATAATAATGCCATAAGCCACAAACAAAATGCTCCCCAGAAGGTTTATCACCCGAAGTTTTAATACGGATGCCATCATCATGGATATGAGAATGAGCGCCGACGCACCATACCCTATCCACTCGGTCAATGGCATCTCTATCATTAATGGCATATGCATTGGGGGTAGTTAATAACAGGGCTCACTGGCATATATGTTGGAATTCTTTAATAACAGGGCTCACTGGCATATACATTGGGGTTAGTTAATAACAGCGGCTACCCGGGCCGGGCAGCCGCTGTTATGATAATTAAAAAACTTCCAATCTTATCCCATTTTTTTCTCCACCATTTCCAGGATCTGCTGTTCTTTTTTCCGTCCTTTTTCGATTATATTCAGGGCTTTTTCAAGCATCCTATCCACGTATTCTTTCTGATCAAAGTCTTTGGTATTGATCTTCACGTTGAGGTATGCCCCTTTTATTCCTGCCATGGCGCAGATGGCTCCTACTCCGGCGTCGGAGATGGAGCTTTCCATTCCTTTTTGGGCCATTTCTTCCATCACTTCCATGGACTCATAGCATGTTTCCATTACGCGGTATGGGATTTCAATGGCATATTTGGTGGCATCAATGACAGCCTGGTCACGGATATTCTTCTCTTCTTCAGTCTTTTTAGGCAGTCTAAAGGCCTCCATAATTTTATTAAAGGCGCTGGTATCTTCATCTACCAGGAACAGCAGTTCATCTTTTTTCGCTTGTCCTTTTTCCGCCACGATGGAAAACTCTTCCCATCGCTCATCCCAGCCCCTTTTGTGGGATGACAGGTTAGCCACCATAGTGCCCAGTGCGGCCCCCATTGCTCCTGCGTATGCGGCCACCGATCCTCCACCGGGGGCCGGGCTTTCGGAGGCTGTTTCATTGGCAAAGTCTTTGATGGACATATCCACCAGCTTATCCTGGCTGTGGTCATCCATCATATATTCGATAATCTTTTCTTTAGGGTTAAAGGGCTTAAGCTCATCCAGTCCCATAGACTTCACGGCAATTTTTATCAGCTCCTCCTCAGATACTCCCAGCGAGCGCTGCTGCTTGTGCAGGTAGTGCTTTCCTGCATCCAGGATAGCTTTTTTGGGCATAAGCCCCACGATCTCAGATCCGGTAACACGTATTCCCCTTTCCTGTGCTTTCTTCACCACTTCATCAAAGGCCTCATGAACAGAAGTAACGCTGATATTTGTGAGGTTCATAGATATTTGGGCTACGCCATATTCCTCTATAAACCAGCCAATCCCTTTAACGGCTTTCAGGCTTCCGGGGATCCACACCTTGTTTCCCTTTTCATCCAGCACCGGCTTTCCGGTGATCTTATCATTTTCCCGCTTCACCCGTCCTTTTTCCCTCACATCAAAGGCAATGGCATTGGCTCTGCGGGTAGATGTGGTGTTGAGGTTCACGTTGTAAGCTACCAGGAAATCTCTGGCACCCACGGCCGTGACCCCTGCTTTGGCATTGAACTCCGCCGGTCCGAAATCGGGCTTCCAGTGCGGGTCAGCCAGCTTTTGTGGTAATCCCTCATACTCTCCGGACCGACAATTGGCCAGGTTCTTACGCTCCTCATTAAAGGCTGCATGCTCATAACAATAAATGGGAATGTCCAGCTCGTCACCAATACGCTTAGCCAGCTTGCGGGCATACTCCACTGTCTCCTCCATGGAGATGTTGGATACGGGCACCAATGGACAAACATCGGTGGCCCCGAAACGGGGATGAGCACCGCTGTGATTCCGCATGTCTATCAGTTGGGAAGCCATTTTTACCGCCTGAAAAGCAGCTTCAATGACCTGTTGTGGCTCCCCCACAAAGGTCACCACCGTGCGGTTGGTGTCTGCACCGGGGTCCACGTCCAGCAAACTGGCCCCTTCCACCTTTTTTATCTCATCGGTGATCTTCTCAATAATACTCATGTCGCGTCCTTCACTGAAATTGGGGACGCACTCCACAATTTTTTTCATAGTTCATTATTTTTTTAACGGTTTGTTGCTTCAATCTTTCCATTGATCATGGTATGCTTCACTTTATTGGCCCCATAATAATAAGGTAAAAACTCATAATTGGCCATTTCCCTGGTAATGATCAGGTTGGCTTTTTTCCCCCGGGCGATGGTCCCCAGCTCTTTCTCCACGCCCATGGCATAGGCGGCATTAAGGGTTACGGCATGGATGGCTTCTTCCGGGAGCATCCGGTAGTTAATAGACCCCTGAGACAGGATAAACTGCATGTTTCCCGACGGGGATGACCCCGGGTTGAAGTCGGAAGCCATGGCCACAGGCAGTCCGGCATCGATCATTTTGCGGGCAGGTGCATAGATCAGGTTAAGGAAAAAGGACGCTCCGGGCAGCAAGGTGGGCATGGTCGCGGACTTCTTCAGGGCTTCAATCTCCTGGTCACCCGTATATTCCAGGTGGTCCACCGACAGGGCATTATTTTCCACACCCACCTGAATACCACCGGAGTAGTCCAGCTCATTGGCATGTATCTTTGGCGGCAGCCCGAAGCGGGCTCCGGCTTCCAGTATGCGGCGGGTTTCCTCTACGGTGAAAAAGCCCCGATCGCAAAACACATCTATGTAATCGGCCAGCCCCTCTTCGGCCACCTGAGGAAGCATCTGGTTAATGATCAGATCCACATAGGCGGTCTGATCCTCTTTATACTGAGGCGGCACCGCATGAGCACCCAAAAAAGTAGCCTTGATGGTCAGCGGACTGGCTTCCTTAAGGCGCTTAATCACCCGTAGCATCTTCAGCTCTCCCTCAGTGGTTAAGCCATAGCCACTCTTGATCTCCACCGCCCCGGTACCATAAGCAGTGATCTCCGATAAACGATCCATAGCAGACTGAAACAACTCATCCTCCGACTTTTCCATAATCTTTCCGGCGGAGTTAAGTATGCCACCGCCACGACGGGCAATCTCCTCGTAAGACAAACCCTTGATCTTATCAATATACTCAATCTCACGAGTCTCCGGAAAAACCAGATGGGTGTGAGGGTCGCAAAAGGCTGGCATTACCAAAGAACCCGATGCATCAATGGTCTCATCAACAGAACCCTCAGGCAAAGAAGCCATGGGGCCGTAATCAGAGATTAAACCATCCTCCACCAAAACAAATGCATGTTCCAACATCTCCAAACGGGCCATATCAGAACCCGAAACATAAGACCGAAAAGGAGAATCCTCCACCTGAATAAGCTTTCTTATGTTGATAATACGTGTTCTCATAATAATATCTCAATTTTAACATTCCGGGAAATATAGTGCTGTATCTGTTGCCTGGTTCCGGTATAATAAACAAATATTTCACATTCGCTGAAAATCAAAAGTAACCTTTTTAGACCGGAGTACTGTTTAGACCGAAGTACTGTTTAGACCGGAGTCCTGCTTTCAAGCTACAAAATTACAAGGATTTTTGAAACCACGGCCCGTTTTCGCTGCCGTTGGTATCAATATATTTGTATTTTTGCCGTTTTCCTTAGGTGATGTTCTGCCGCAAAAGGGCCTGCCGGCCCCGGCGGTTTCAAGGGCCACCACGGGTTAAAAAAGATGAAGGCCATGTTTTTATATAATTCTACATGGTATTATTCTCAGCACAGGTATAACCGCCGGGGTGCATACACCCACTAACGAGAGGTGCACACCGGTAAAAAATTGAGTTCTATATGCGCATATATTTTATTGGTTTATTATTTTTTCTGATTGGTTCTTTTTCCTTGTTTTCTCAGCCGGTGGATATTACCACAGCCCATACTGCGGCCATGAACTTTTCCTCTTCCATGGACCGTCCCGGGGCGGCAGCGGGTTTTGAGCCAGGCATTGATCATATTGATTATCTGACCCATGATAATGACACATTAATATACCTTTTCCACTATACTCATGGGGGTTTTGTTTTTATTTCTGCGGATGCCATTGCTTATCCCGTTGTCGGATATGGCTTTGGTGATGCACCGGTTTGGGAACGGGCTCATTCTTCGGTAAAGGCCTGGCAAGACAAGAACCTTGACATCATTGCCGATGGACGCCGTTGGGGTGTTAAGCCCCACAGGGATGTGGCTGCAGCCTGGGCCCTGCTTCTAAGAGGCGAGTATGATACGGGCGCTAAAGGAAGCTCTCCGCTGTTGCCGTCCATCTGGAACCAGGACTGGCCCTATAATGCCAGTTCACCACAGGACGACTTTGGGCCCGGCGGACGAGCCTATGCAGGATGCGTGGCCGTGAGCATGGTCCAGGTAATGTACTACTTCCGCTATCCCGAGAGCGGCACAGGAAGCCATGGCTATCATCATCATAAATACGGCTATCAATATGCCAATTTTGGCAATGCCATCTACGACTATAATTCTATGGTGGATGACCTGGACAACCGTAAGAACGACCAGGTGGCAACGCTGATGTACGATGCAGCCGTGGCAGTGAATATGAACTTTAGTCCCAACGGATCCGGGGCATCCATGAACGCTGTAACACCAGCCATGGTCAACTATTTTAACTTTGATAACTCCGCGCAGCGAAGGAATAAAAACGATTATACCCTTACCCAGTGGAAAAACATGATCATCCAGGAGATCGACCAAAAACGGCCACTGATCTATGCAGGTTATCCACAGAACTTTGCTGCAGGACATGCCTTTAACCTGGACGGATACCAGGGTACGGACCACTTCCACTTCAACTGGGGCTGGGGAGGAAGCTATGATGGGTACTATTATATCTCTTCCCTTACACCGGGCAACAGTGAGTTCACCTATGGCCAGACGGCCATTTTCAACCTGGAGCCCGGACCGGGTTACCCCCCTGGCTGCAATAGCAGCAGCAACAACGTGTTAACGGGAATGCGCGGCACGCTGGAAGACGGCAGCGGCCCCTGGGACTACGAGAACAACGCATCCTGCTCGTGGCTGATCGAGCCGGACAGTCCCACCGAATTTATAGAACTGCAGTTTCAACGCATTGATACGGAGCCAGGTCAGGATATTATCCGGGTCTACGACGGCACCTCTGCTGCCGACTCCCTGCTGGCTACCCTTAGCGGCGACACAGTACCGCCGGTGATCACCTCGTCGGGCAGCACCCTGTATATCACCTTCCATACCGATCAGGCCAACACAGCACAGGGTTTCCGTGCTGCCTATAAGGCCTTTCCGCCGGTTTACTGCAGCGGGCTCACCATGGTAGACTCGGTGGGCAGCGGCACCATTACCGACGGATCAGGCAACGATAACTATAATAATAATACCTTCTGCCGCTGGCTTATCGCCCCACCGGGAGCCAGCTACGTAACCGCCCATGTGACCATGCTGGACACCTACGACGACAATGACTTTATTGCTTTCTATGACCCCTCTACTCAGCCGGGCACGCAGCTAGCCATGTACCACGGCAATGCCACCCCCCCACCGGTTACTTCCCCCAGCGGAAAAATGCTGGTGATATTCCGTACCGGACCCTTTAATCCCGCACAGGGATTTGAGCTGGAGTTTACTTCCGACGTGGTATCCGTAGAAGAAAACCCAAGCGGAGAACCTCTGCTCACCGTTTATCCCAACCCGTCGCCGGGAACGGTCAACATAATTATCCCTGAAGAAACAACATATGAAAGGCTGGAGGTGCGAAGCATAGAAGGCAAGCTGATAAAGCGGCTTACGGGCAAGGAAAGGGAATTACAACTGCACCTTTCTCCCGGCGTTTATGTTGTCTTTTTGTCCACTCCTTATGAACGCCTGACACAAAAGATCATCATTACCGGCAATGAGCGCTAACACACTGGGTCATATTATCCGCTTCAGCAGCTTTGGCGAGTCGCACGGCTCAGCCATCGGTGGTATATTGGAAGGGTTGCCGGTAGGTCTGGAGCTGGATTATGCCTTTATCCAAACGCAACTGGCCCGGCGAAGGCCGGAGAAGGCTTCAGGAGGGACACCACGTAAAGAGGAAGATGCTATTACTTGGCTTTCAGGCATTAAACACCATAAAACCACCGGTGCCCCACTGGCCTTTCTGGTAGAAAACCGCCGACAGCAACCAGCAGACTATCAGGCCCTGAAAAATTTATACCGCCCCTCACACAGCGACTACACCCATGAGAAGCGATTTGGGATGGCCGACCTTCCCGGCGGCGGACGGTCATCCGCCCGGGAAACAGTGTCTCGCGTTGTGGCCGGAGCCATCGTTCACGGCATACTGAAAAAGCATAATATCTCTATTTCCGCCGCCGTCACACAACTGGGCCCCGTGAAAGCAGATGTCTCTCCCGGTGATATCCACCAGGAAACAGCACAAAATAATATCTATGGGTTTGCTGACCCGGAAAAGACCACGGAGATCGCCAGGGTTTTAAAGGCCTTGAGAGCAGAAAAAGACAGTACCGGAGGGGTGATCACCACCATTATCCGCAACGTACCCCCGGGCCTGGGCGCCCCCATATACCATAAGCTGCACGCCGACCTGGGAGCAGCCATGCTTAGCATTAACAGCGTGAAAGGATTTGACCTGGGCGCAGGCTTTGACGCCCCCCAAATGAAAGGGTCAGAACATAACGACCCCTTCCGAAAAAGCGCAGATGGCACCATCCGCCACGGAGAAAACCGCTCCGGAGGGATACAGGGCGGCATATCCAACGGAGAAGATATCTACTTCCGGGTGGCCTTTAAACCGGTGTCATCCATCGGAAAACCTCAATATATGCTAACCCGGCAAGGACAAATTGAAGAACATACCATAAAAGGACGCCACGACACCTGCGTAGTGCCACGGGCCATTCCCATCGTGGAAGCTATGACGGCACTGGTAATGGCCGACCACCTGGCCTGGAAAAAATCGCTGGAGATTATATAAGAATTAATGTAATGTGCCGTTCATATTGTATCCATTTGCACAACGGCTTTATGCCCCGGCGTAAAAGAACGGATGAACACCTCCGGATATGAACACTTTCGGATATGAGCCCTTCCGGATATGAGCACTAAACGGAAAAGAGCCAGATGCAAAAGTGTGGGAACAAGCATTTAGCGGGTGCAATGAAAAGAACCCGGTGGAATTAAAGACAGATTAAAAAAATGATTGTCAGAGCCATTATACCCTTATTGCTTATTCTTTTCCCCGGCCTTTTAGTGACGCCGGCCTACGGTCAGGCAGACTGCCCGGCAGACATTTCCCGCCGGTCGGAACGGGCCTACAAAAACGGGCAAAAGGCCTATCAGGAAGGAGACTTTAGCGAAGCCAACAGGCACCTTACCCAAGCCATCCAACATAGTGAAGAGAATTATCACGCACACCTTCTGCGCGGATATATTAACGTAAACCCCTACTTCCGGGAAGGCAGCTTACGACGGGCCAAAGAAAGCTTTAAAGAGGCCGTAAACATCTGCCCGGAAGCGGATGTAAAGGCGTATTATTACCTGGGAGAGATTCACTTCGGAAGGGAGGAATGGGCCCAGGCAGCAGACTACTTTCAAACATTTCTGGAAAGTGACCTGGAAGGGCAACGAAGGGTGAGAGAAAATGATATCGCCATGGCAGATGAAAAATATGGGATGGCCCGCTTCTACCATAATATCTTTAGCAATGAAGTCCCCTTCGACCCTCGCCCAGTGCGGGATGTGAGCACCTCCGGCGATGAATATATGCCCCTGCTGTCGCCCGACCAGGAACACCTCTTTTTTACACGACGCGTGGAACAAGTGCCCCAAGACCGAAGCGTGGTTTGGCAACAGGAAGGCCGCCTTGTGGAACTGTTTATACAGGCTCAACAAAGAGCTCCCAATGTGTTTGACCAGGGCGAACCCCTGAAACATCCTTTTAACCAGGCACAAAACCAGGGAGGAGCCACCATTACCATCGATAACCGGAACCTGTATATGACCATCTGCGGATATGAGGAAAACTACCTTAACTGCGACATCTATCATACCCACTATGACGGTGAGACCTGGTGGGATTTTAAAAACTTGGGAGAGAATGTGAACAACCCGGATACCTGGGAAGCCATGCCGTCCATATCCTCCGACGGCAATACCCTTTACTTTGTGAGCGACCGCCCCGGCGGATACGGTGGATATGATATATATATCAGCCGAAAGCAAGAGGACGGCACCTGGGGAGAAGCACAAAATGCGGGCCCGGCCATCAATACCGCCGGCGATGAAGCCTCCCCCTTTATCCATACCGACAGCCAAACGCTGTACTTCTCATCACGCGACCGGTACGATGAGGAAACCGACCAATGGTACTACGGACACCGGGGCCTGGGAGGATATGATATATTTTTTATCCGACTGGGAAAAGACGGCTGGACCGAACCCAAAAACATGGGATACCCCATCAATACAGAAGACGATGAGATCGGGTTTATGGTGAGCACCGACGGACAAAAAGGATACTTTGCCTCCACCAAATACGGACAGGGAGACATGTATAATATATATTCCTTCGACCTGTACGAAGAAGCAAAACCGGAAAAAGTGCTGTTCCTTAAAGGAAACCTAAAAGATGAAAATACGGATTTGCCGGTGGAGGGTGCAACTATCGAGCTGAAAAACCTGGAGAGTAAAACGGTAACTACCATTGAGGTAGACCAGCAAACAGGGAGCTACGTGGCTGCCGTACCCTTTAATGCCGACTATATGATGACCGTAAACAGCAGGGAGCATGTATATGAATCACGCTATATCTCCCGAAAGTCTCCTTCATATATGCGCCCGGCACAGGTAAACCTGGAGCTAAAGCCCTTTCGCTTAAACGACCCATACGAGCTCCACGATATTTACTTTGCCACCGACAGTGACCAGCTTACCAGCGAGTCGCATGTTGTCCTCCAGGATTTTGTGGGGTTCCTGGAAGATAACAACCATATCAGCATTTCCATCTACGGCCATACAGATAACGTGGGAGCGAAAAGCTATAACCAACAGCTTTCAGAACGACGGGCAAAATCGGTGTATAATGCCCTGTTGGAAATGGGTATTGACCCGGAAAGAATTGACCATAAGGGATTTGGAGAAACCAAACCCATTGCCGATAACAACACGGAAGAAGGCCGTGCCCAAAACCGACGCACCGAGTTTATTATTACAAGATTCTGACCTATAACGCTTTGAAAAATTTTCCAAAAACAGATAAAAATATTTGGCGGTTAAAAAGGGATTACTTACTTTTGCACTCCCGCTGAGGGATCGTTTTTTGACATGATGAACCTGGATAAGAATTAAGGAGAGGTGGGTGAGTGGCTTAAACCGCATGTTTGCTAAACATGTGTACGTTAACGCGTACCGGGGGTTCGAATCCCCCTCTCTCCGCCACTTTCCACTTATTGTGCTCAGTAAACAAACAAGTTTTTGATTTTATGAGTTTTCGGGGTGTAGCGTAGCCCGGTTAGCGCGCCTGCTTTGGGAGCAGGAGGTCGCAGGTTCAAATCCTGCCACCCCGACAATGATAACCAAGATGACACCGGTGATCCATACGACGGTAACGATACGGTAACGACGGTAACGATACGGTACGTTGTAAAGACAGACAGGGCATGCCCTGTCTCTACGACGGTACCATACCCCATACGACGGTACCATACCCCACACGACGGTACCATACCCCACACGACGGTACCATACCCCATACGACGGTACCGGTACCCCATACGACGGCACCGTACCCCATACGACGATACCATACCCCATACGACGACACCGTACCCCATACGACGGTACCATACCCCATACGACGGTACCATACCCCACACGACGGTACCGGGCCCATACGACGGCACCGGGCCCATACAACGGCACCGTACCCCACACGACGGCACCGTACCCCATACGACGATACCGTACCCCATACGACGGCACCGGACCCCATTCGATTGGGGAAAAACGTTTTCAAAATATTGGAAAAGACGTAGCTTGCTGGAAATAATTACAAATGTTTATTTGGCTCTTAAAAAAATTCTGTATATATTTGAATGAATTATTGGGTTTACAAACAAATGTGTGCTCTTGCTCATGCAGGGCACACACATGCCAAAAGAGCTTGAATTTTGCCAACGCCCGACAGAAAATGAACAATAGATTTGACAATATATTAAAAGACATGAATAAAGGACTTTAAAGAGAAAGCGGACCTTTACAGGAAAAAGTATTGAAAATGAAAAAAAAGTATTGGATTAATGACAAAATTCAAAAACAAATACCGCATCACATCTGCCCGAGCCCAATGGTGGAATTATGAGTGGAACGGGGCGTATTTTATTACAATATGCACCAAAAACAGGAAGCATTTTTTCGGAAAAGTAGAAAATGGAAAAATGAATCTCTCCAAAACCGGTGTGATTGCCCATATTTTATGGTACCAAATCCCAAACCATGCACAATTTGTAGAATTAGGTAATTTTGTGGTCATGCCCAATCATATTCATGGAATATTGATATTGAATATTCCGCATGCAAACATCCACAACACGAAAAATGATGGTGAAAACGAAAACAGGGACGGGGATAAAAACGCCGGCGGTGGCGGCGGCGGCGGCGGCGGGGGGGTGGGGGG
>PWNQ01000228.1 GCA_003557725.1 Bacteroidales bacterium
AACTGCCGCGGGTTGGCCCGGTCCTCCCCTTTAGGGGAGTTAGAGGGGCGCGCGCGGGAGCTTTCCGGTAAGGAAATAATCATCCTCCTGTGTGTCAAAAAACCTGTCATGGGCGTTTCATATGTTTATATTTTTTTAATTTATGAGTCCGATCTAAAAATACACATTTTTTACATCCGCTGAAAATCAAAAGTAACCTTTTTAGATTGGGCTCATTTATTGTTAATCTGTCTTTTAACATTTGTTGCTTTACGCCAGGGGGCTAAATTTTTATCTGTTTATAATTCTATATATTGCTCATTTCCAGTTATTTATGCTTCTTTGTTGAATCGTTGATCCGTTGAATCGTTGATCAATTTCAATTTTGTTCGCTTCGGTACTTTGTCTCTTCGTTCGCTTCAGTCACTTCAGTCGCTTGGTTCGCTTAAGTCGCTTCTTTCGCCCTCTCGCCTCCTCGCCTCATTTCCCGGCGCGCGCCCCCGGCCCCTAAAGGGGAGGGGCCACCGCGCATGGTTGGCTCACCAACGTTTCTTCACTGCAAGCTGCCGTGGGTTGGCCCGGTCCTTCCCTTTAGGGGAGTTAGAGGGGCGCGCGCGGGGTAGCGGCGAAATTATCGATTATCCCCGGCGGGTTTTGTAGTGGTTTTCAGATCAGGTTGTAGGTATATCCCAAAATAAACACGGCAGCGATCATATATATAATAGTCATGGGCAGGCCCACTTTCATATAGTCCTTAAAGTTATATCCTCCGGGGCCGTACACCATCAGGTTGGTTTGGTATCCGATGGGGGTGATAAAGCTGGCGGAGGCGGCGAAAGAGATAAGCAGGACAAAAGGCATGGGGTCGTATCCCAGGTCTGTAGCCAGGCTGACGGCAATGGGGAATATGATGGCCACGATGGCCTGGTTGGTAATATATCCGCTTATCAGGGCCGTAATAGCAAAAAGGCCGAAGAGTATGCCGTATATGCCCAGGGGTTCCATGGCTTTAATAAACAGATCGGCAATGATTTCGGCCACTCCGGTTTTGATCATGGCCGTGCCGATGGCCAGTCCCAGAGCAATGATTACGGCCAGGTTATAGTTGAGGCTTTTGGGTAGGTCTTTGGCATTGGCAATGCCCAGCAAGATTATAAGGCAAATGAGGATCACCAGTGCGATAAAAAGCTTTACCACCCCCAGGGCGGAAAGCAGGATGGCCATAGCCGTTCCTCCAAGTAAAATGGCCACCTTCCAGCCGGGAAGCTTTTTAAAGTCGCGCAGCTTGGAGATGGAATAGAAGTCCTGGGTATCCTGCGATCGTTTTTCAAAATCTATACCAGTTAATAACAGCAGTACGTCTCCTGCCGACAGCTTAACAGAGCCGATCTTACCCGATATGCGCTCCCCGTTTCGGTGGACTGCAAGAATTGCAGCATCATACTTCCCTCTGAAGTAGGCCTCTTTGATGGTTTTTCCAATAAGTGTGGAGTTTTGAGAGATAACCACTTCCCGTACTTCCGTGTGGGTTTTCCTGGCGAACATGCCCACCTGGGTCAGCTTTAGGCCTGTGTTGGAGTTGATCATATCCGCAATGGTATCCGTATCTCCTGCAAAGATTAGGATGTCGTTCTCTTTAAGGACAGTATTGGGGGTAACGGCCGCTATGGAAAACCCGTTACGGTATATTTCCACCAAAAACAGCCCCTTCAGGTTCCTCAGGCTGGCCTCTTCGATGGTTTTTCCAATAAACTTGCTCCCTGGACGGACCTGTACTTCAACCAGATATTCCCTGCTTTTTTTGCGAAAATTGGTGATCATGTCGCTGCGGTTGGGGAGGAGGTGTTTTCCAACCAGCATCATAAAGGTAATACCTATAACGATCATGGGCACACCCACGATGGCAAAATCAAATAGTTCCAACTCCCTAAGGCCATAATCTCCTTTTTGTTCAACGATTAGTCCGTTGACGATCAGGTTTGTGGATGTTCCGATAAGGGTAGCACATCCTCCCAGCATGGCTGCATAAGACAGGGGGATCATCAGCTTGGAAGGGGCAATATTATGTCTTCGGCACCAGGTGCTTACGTAAGGCATAAGGATGGCTACCAGGGGGGTATTATTTAAAAAGGCCGAAAAGGCCGATACCAGCGTCATCATGCGCCACATAAACCCGTTATAGGTATGAGCCCGGCTGAAAACCCGGTCAAAAAGATTATTCAAAACGCCTGCTTTCCGAATGGTATCTCCCAGCAACAGCAACAGCAGGATCACAGCAACCTGTTCATTGGCAAAGCCGCCGATCATCTCTGTGGGGGTGAGCACACCGGTAACGCCCAGCACCGTGACTGCCAATACAAATGTGAATGCCGGCCCTGCCCATTCCCGGTAAAGGGATAGCAAAATAAATAAAATGCAGATAATTACTACAATACTGTCAAAATTAAGCATAATGATTTGCCCGGCTTGAAATAGCGTATAAAAGTAATTTTTTTTACGGACAATAACGGGGGTGTGGGAGGTAAAAAGGTAAAAATCGTTCTTTTCAGGCGCTTTTTATGGTTCCTAAAAGGTTAGCCGCTGAAAAACAGGGGTATTTAAGATACGGGCCGGGCTGATTTTTTGGGTATGGAAAAGTTTTTTGTTTTTAGATCAAACCAACGGGTGTTTTCTGTAAATTTGCACATAATTTCTCAGCGAAGTTAAAATACAGGGTTTTCAGGTTCTGAGGATATGGCTTACATTATTCTCCGGGGTTTGTTCCGGTTTATGTCAGGCGGCCCAGGACCGGAGCCTGAGGGTTCATATCATTAAAAACACAAATAACGATGAGCAAAAACAGACCCAATATTCACACCTATCACAAGATCCTTCAGCGTGAAGATAAAGAGGCGCTGTTGCAGCAACAATCGCGGGTTATATGGCTTACCGGCTATTCCGGGTCAGGAAAGTCTACTGTGGCTTCCTCGCTGGAAAAAGCTTTATCCCGCCGGAATTTTCTTACCCAGGTGCTTGACGGGGATAATATCCGGGCAGGGATCAATAATAATCTGGGCTTTACGGAGGAAGACCGTATGGAGAATATCCGCCGTATTGCTGAAGTAAACAAGCTGTTTATCCATTGCGGCATAATAACCATAAACAGCTTTATCAGCCCCACCAAAAAGATCCGTGCTGCGGCCCGACAAATCGTGGGGGATGAAAATTTCCTGGAGGTGTTTATCAATGCCCCGCTTGAAATATGCGAACAGCGGGATACCAAAGGGCTTTATAAAAAAGCACGCCGGGGTGAGATCAAGAACTTTACCGGGATCGACTCCCCCTTTGAGCCGCCGGAAAACCCGGATATCGAGCTTAAAACGCACCTGGACAGCATCGAAGAATCCATAGAAAAAGCCCTTCGCATAATCTTACCCGAGATCACTTATGTGAGAAATTATCACTAGCCCCGGAAGCAAAAAAATATTACTTTCGCTTGCCAATTGTGAACAAAATAATTAAGGTGTGGAAAAGGGAACAGAATCAACGGGATAACACCAGCAGGAAAAGCGTTTCTGTTGAGTTTTCAGGCCAGGATTAATCATAAAACAAATAGTATTCGGATGAACATTTACGAAAAGTTATTGAAAAGAGAGGCCAGGATATCCGTGATAGGCCTGGGCTATGTAGGGCTTCCCATTGCTTTGGAGTTTGCCGGAAAGGTTTCTGTTGTGGGGTTTGATATCAACCATGAACGGGTGGAAATGATGAAGCGCCGGGAAGACCCCAGCCGGGAGCTGGACCCCTCCGCTTTTGACGGGCGTGATATTGAGTTTACTTCCAACCCGGAAGACCTTAAAAAAGCCCACTTCCATGTGGTGGGTGTGCCCACGCCCATTGATCATGCTAACATGCCGGATTTGAAGCCGGTGATCAGTGCCTCAGAAATGGTGGGACGCGCCCTGAAAAAAGGAGATTACGTGGTCTATGAGTCTACTGTGTACCCGGGAGCAGCTGAAGAAGAGTGTGTGCCCATCCTGGAAAAAGAGTCGGGCCTCACTTTTGGGAAAGACTTCAAAGTGGGATTCTCCCCCGAACGTATTAACCCGGGCGATAAGGTGAACACCCTTACCAACACCATGAAAATTGTCTCGGGAAGCGACCGGGAGGCGCTGGAAAATATAGCCAAAACCTACGAACTTATTATCCAGGCCGGCGTGCACCGGGCACCCACCATTAAAGTGGCAGAAGCCGGAAAAATTATTGAAAATACCCAGCGGGATGTGAACATAGCTCTGATGAACGAACTGTCGGTTATTTTTAACCGCATGGGAATCAATACATACGACGTTCTTGAGGCCGCCGGTACCAAATGGAACTTCCTCAAATTCTTCCCCGGCCTGGTAGGAGGTCACTGCATCGGCGTAGACCCATATTACCTTACCTATAAGGCCAAAATGCTCAACTATCACCCACAGATCATCGACTCAGGAAGGTATGTGAACGATGCCATGGGGCGCTATGTGGCACGGGAACTGGTGAAAATGCTTATCGCTGAAGATATAAATGTGCTGCGATCCAGGGTGCTGGTCATGGGAATCACATTCAAAGAAAATGTTACCGATATCAGAAACTCCAAAGTGGTGGATGTTATCCGTGAGCTGGAAGATTATGGCGTAAATGTGGAAGCTACCGACCAATGGGCCTGCCCTAAAGAGGTGAAACAGGAGTACGGGATCTCACTTATAGACAAACCAAAAGGAGACTACGATGCGGTGGTGCTGGCAGTAGCCCATAATGAATATACCCAAATGACCGAAGACGACTTCCTGAAAATGTGTGGAGGAAAAGGAGTGTTTGTGGATGTGAAAGGGTTGTACAGGAATAAAATGAAAAAAATGACCTACTGGAGTTTGTAGGGCACGAAGAATATCGGTACTGTAATATGAGTAACGGAGGATGGTATGTGATCTACACCCGGTCCAGAAATGAGCAAGTGGTGGCTAAAATGCTGGAAGATCAGGGGGTCAAATGCTTCCTGCCCATGCATAAGGTTTTGCGATTTTGGAAGGACCGGAAAAAGTTGGTGAATGAGCCACTGATCAAAGCCTATGTATTTGTATATGTGGCCAGTGAAAATCATTATCTAAAAATAATACGGACGGAAGGGGTGGTGTGTTTTATTAATTTTGAAGGGAAAGCGGCCAGAGTTCCGGATAAACAGATAGAAAACCTTAAGCTGCTGGTGTCTTCCGGAAAAAATATTCAGGTGACCGGCCAGAAGTACGATCTGGGCGACCACGTGGTGGTGGATGTGGGCCCCATGAAAGGACTGGAGGGAATGCTGGTAATGGTGAAAAACCGGCATAAGGTACAGATCCGGCTGGACCATATCGATAAAAGTATTATGGTGGATATTAATCCCGGCAAGCTGATTAAAAAGGGTTTTAAAAGCTGAGGGTTTGCTTTTTCCTCTGGCAGGGGCGTTGCATACAACGTTTACGTATCTGGTTTCTCTTGGGGAGCACATAAACGGTGCATGCAACGGCTGTATCAGGTATAATCCATGGCTTGAGTTTCTCCCTTCATTATTCGTAGCCCGTTCATTGCCAATGCTTTCATTTCATCTTCGCCGGGGTAAACGAATACGGGTCCCAGGTGTTTGGTTCGTTTTTTTATTCCTCCCACCACTGCTTTTCCGTGTGCGATTCCACCGGTAAGCAGTATGGCATCGATGTCTCCTTCCAGGACGGCTGACAGTGCTGCTATTTCTTTAGCCACCTGGTATGCCATAGCATCCTGGATAAGGTCTGCTTCTTTGTCACCTGCTTCTGCTTTTTTCTCCACTTCATAGGCGTCGTTGGTATGGAGGTATGCCATAAGTCCTCCTTCCCCTTTGAGCATTTGTTTCATTTCATTCTGTGAATATTTTCCACTGAAGCATAGTTTTACGATTTGTCCTGATCGCAGGCTTCCGCTTCGTTCCGGGGAGAATGGTCCGTCGCCGTCCAGTGCGTTGTTCGTGTCGATCACTTTTCCTTTTTTGTGTGCTCCCACGCTGATTCCGCCTCCCATATGTGCTACGATGAGGTTCAGGTTTTCATATTCCTGGTTTTGTTGTTTAGCGTGAGTTCTGGCGATAGCTTTTTGGTTGAGGGCATGGAATATGGATATCCTTTCAAAGCTGGGGTGTCCGGCGATACGAGCTACGGGTTCCATTTCATCAACCACAACGGGGTCTGCGATATAGGCCTTTGCTTTTGGCAGGCTTTTGGCGATATCTGCTGCGATAAGGCCGCCCAGGTTGGAGGCATGTTGCCCCAGGATGCCCACTTTCAGGTCGTCCAGCATTTTTTGGTTCACGTTATACACGCCGGATTTAATGGGTTTGATAAGCCCTCCCCGGCCTACTATGGCACCAATAGCTTCCGGTTCTACTCCGGCTGCTTCCAGTTCATCCAGGATAATGCGTTTACGGAACTCGTACTGATCGGTAATCTCCTTATATGGCTTTAACGCTTCAGCCGTATGTTTGATGTTTTTGAGAAATACCTCTTTGTCTTTGTCAAATACGGCTACCTTGGTGGATGTTGATCCGGGATTGATAGCCAAAATTAAATGGGGGGTCATATTGTTAATGTTTAATATTGATAACAATGAATAAAATTATGGTATTATTTTATATTAACGTTGCTTTCAGGCGTGATGATTGTCTGGATTCACTATGGTAGCTATAATGTTACTCCATGGCTGCTGCCAGGGCGATGGACATGAGCTTACTTTCTTCGCTGTCGGCGCGTGATGTAAGCACAATGGGGACGGCAGCGCCCATGATCACTGCTGCTGACAGGCCTCCACCCAGGAAGCTTAGGGCTTTATAGGCCACATTTCCTGCGTTTATGTCGGGGAGCATGATAATATCTGCATCTCCGGCCACATTGCTTTTAATTTTTTTCAGTTCTGCTGCATCTTTGGAGACGGCGTTATCCAGCGCCAGTGGCCCGTCCACTTCACAGCCTTTGATTTGTCCCCGTACGTTCATGGTTCTCAGCAGGGCGGCATGCATGGTAGCCTCCATTTTGGGGTTAACCACTTCAACGGCTCCAATAACGGCCACCTTTGGGCTATTAATTCCCAGGCGGTGAAAGGCATCTACGGCGTTATTAATGATATGAACCTTGTCTTCCAGTTCGGGAGCGATGTTCATTGCGGCATCGGTCACGCACAGAAGCTTATGATAGTAAGGGGTTTGAAAAAACGCCACATGGCTCAGGGTGCCTCCTTTGCGCAGGCCATTTTCTTTGTCCAGCACGGCTTTCAGTAGGGGGCCGGTACTTACATTCCCTTTCATCAGCACGTCGGCCTCATTATTTCTAATGAGGGAGACTGCCTTGACAGCAGCAGCAGCGGGGTTGCTTTCTTCATGGAGGTGGATTTTCTCCAGGTCAAAACCGATCTCTGCGGCCAGTTCTTTTATGCGTGTGGTATCGCCAACCAATATGGGGGTGATGACTCCATTTTCTGAAGCATTTTTTACGGCTCTCAGGACCGCATTGTCTTCGGCAGCCGCCACAACCAGGCGTTGAGTGGCCTTGCTTTTAGCCATTTGGGATAGCTCTGATAACTTCTTGATCATGTCAATATATGGGTTTTATTATGGTCTGGATTCCGCAACAAAAATAATAAAATCCTGCGGAATACTATTTGGCTTGCAGCTCAAAAGGGGTCGATTGGGTATCAGCAATATTTTATGAGTCCAATCTAAAAAGGTTACTTTTGATTTTTAGCGGCTTTTTGCCCCGGACCCTAAAGGGTGAAGCCGCTGAAAATCAGCCACCCTTTAGGGATGGGGCAAAGCTGATTTTCAGCGGATGTG
>PWNQ01000145.1 GCA_003557725.1 Bacteroidales bacterium
CAAAAAATATCGTACCAATTGCAGCAAAGCAAAAGCCTTTCCCGGGGCCAGCAATTTTTTATCCTGCTGGAAACGAATAACCCTTCTCACTAAATAGAAGATCAACCACGCCCCTAAGATCGCTGAAAATCAGCCACCCTTTAGGGATGGGGCAAAGCTGGTTTTCATCGGAGGTGAAAAAGTTGTGTTTTTACACCGGACTTATGTATTTTTGGCTGAAAATAGAGGGGGTGAATGTGCCTTCCCGTCAAAACCCAATTCTATGACTTTTGTTCTGATATTTGATCCGGCGGTTTCCGCAGAGGTTGATGATCGTGTACTTCCTTTGGCTGGTGATTTAATTTCGCACACCACAGCATATACGCCACAGGCGGCTTCCAATCTGGATCCTGCTGCGCCTGTGATGTGTTATTTGTCTGATGAGCAACTTAAAGCCTTATTGCCCAAGCTTTCTAATCAGGGGTTTCAGCTGGCGGTACTGCCCCATAAGCAGGCCCTTGAGGCCTGTAAAGGGCTGGGGGTGGGCCGCTCTCTGGAAAAGGCCATTGCTCACTTTAAAGGGCTGGCGAATAAGGAGTCACCGGAGCCGGTAAAGACAGATATACTTTATTGCAACCATATCCCGGTTTTCAATAGTCTGGTGATTGGACAGACCTTTCGCCTTACCAGTGAGGAGCCACCGGAAAGGAAGGGTATTTTGGGCAAGAAGGCCGGTTTTCTTTCCCGCTTTTTTAATATCCGCCCTTTTCGTGTGGAGGTGGATCTGCCCAATGACCGCAAGCTAAAGACGGCTGTTTCAGGTATAGTGGTTTCGGAACACCGGAAAAGCTCGCTGTTATCCAGCCTGTTGCTGGAAGACTCGGCCATAAACGATGGGATGATGCACGCTTTTCTCATCAGTCCACGAAGCGTAATATCCATGTTTTACTTTGCCATGGGTTCCTTATGGCAAGGAAGCAAGCTGCCTCCTTTTGGTGCTCATATTAAAACCACGGCGCTCACCTTTACCTTTCCCCATGGAGAGCGTGATTATTTGGTCGACAACCGCAAGTTCACCGGTAGTCAGGTAAAGATGCATGTGCAAAAGCAACCTTTAGAAGTCTTTCCTGGCGCTTACCTGGAGCTGCCTGCTGCCTCCCGGCCATCGCAGGAGGTATTTAAGACCTCCGCACTTCCCTCCGGGGAGGCTGCTGAGGCCCTGGCTTCAGGCACCTTGCCAGTTATTCGTCATGCCTCTTCCGATGAGTTTAAAGAGCTATTTAAAGTGTTGCGAGAAAATGCACAGCTAAAGAGCTCATTTGTGGTGCTGATGGTGTTATCTACATTAATAGCTACTTTTGGATTGTTTGCCGACTCTACCCCTGTGGTGATCGGAGCCATGATCCTGGCTCCTCTAATGTCTCCCATTATATCGTTAAGTATGGGCACATTGCGTCAGGACCGCAAGCTGATATGGAATAGCATGAGCACCATTTTGGCCGGCATGGGGGTGGCGGTTCTTTCGGCCGTATTGCTTACCTGGCTTACGCCCATTCAGGCCGCAGGAGCAGAGATACTTGAACGTACCCGGCCCAACTTGCTGGATCTGGGTATTGCTGTGCTTTCCGGAGTAGCCGGAGCCTATGCCCATGCCCGGGAAGAGGTGGCCAAAACACTGGCCGGGGTGGCCATTGCAGTAGCTCTGATCCCACCGCTGGCCGTTTCTGCCATCGGACTGGCCTGGCTTAACTGGACCATATTCTCTGGGGCCACACTGCTCTTGTTTACCAACCTGGCCGGAATGGTACTGGCCGCAGCAGTTACCTTTATGTTGATGGGATTTAGTCCCTTAAAGCTGGCTACCAAAGGGATGATCATCTCTTTGACTCTGGTTATTGCGCTGTCCATTCCGTTGGCCCTCAGCTTTAACCAAATGGTGAGGGAACACCATATAACCAAAGAAGTGGAAGAAGTAACTGCCGGAAACGTGACCATCAGGGAAGTGAAAGTGATAAACCTTAACCCCCTGCGCCTTTCTCTGATCCTGGTCTCGGAAAATCCGCTGGATGACCATCAAATCAGTGAGATAAAAAATGAAATAGAAAAACAAATACAACAGGAGGTTCATATGGAGATCACTACGGCCATTTCAAGGTAACCCTGGTGGAAAATCATAAAAATAGGGTATCTTAGCAGCGTTAAAAATACATTATAATAAATCGTATCGTTATGAAAAGTATAGATTGGAAGTCGCTGGCTTTCGCTTATCAGAAGACCAATTACAATGTACGTTGTACATATCGTGATGGCTCCTGGAGTAAGCCGGAGGCCTCAACATCCGAGTATCTGGATGTACATATTGCTGCTACTGCTCTGCATTATGGGCAGGAAGCCTTTGAAGGGATGAAAGCGTTTCGTGATAAAGAAGACCGTGTCCGGCTGTTTCGCTGGAGGGATAACTGCCGTCGCCTTCAGGCATCTGCAGAAGGGATCCTTATGGCCCCTGTTCCTCAGGAGCTCTTTGAGGAGGCCATTTACAAAGTGGTTAAGCTTAATGCCGAGTTTATACCCCCCCACGGAACCGGCGCCTCATTATATATCCGTCCGCTTCTGTTCGGATCAGGCCCTAAGGTGGGGGTAAGCCCTTCGGATGAGTATACCTTTATTGTGTTTGTTATCCCGGTAGGGCCCTACTTTAAAGAGGGCTTCAAGCCGGTAAGCATGCAACTGGTGGATGATTATGACCGGGCAGCACCGCAGGGAACCGGAAGCCTGAAGGTGGGCGGAAACTATGCCGCCAGCCTGAGGGCCGGAGTGAGGGCCGCCAAAGAAGGATTTGCCGCACCCCTGTTCCTGGATGCCAAAGAGAAAAAGTATATCGACGAGGCCGGCCCGGCCAACTTCTTTGGGATTAAAGACAATACCTATATCACCCCCAAGTCGGACACCATCCTGCCATCCATTACCAACCGTTCGTTGATGCAACTAGCGGAAGACATGGGGCTTAAGGTGGAACGGCGCCCCGTACCCGTTGAAGAGCTGGAAACCTTTGAAGAGGCAGGGGCCTGTGGTACAGCAGCTGTGATCTCTCCCATTGGCAGGATCTACGACCGCAGAAGCAAAAAGGAATATGTGATCGCCAAAGACGGGAAGCCAGGGCCGGTGAGTGAACAATTGTTTAAAACACTACAGGGAATACAGTACGGCGATGTGAATGACAAGCACAACTGGATCACCATTGTGGAATAAGGCTATTATTACAAGATAACAGCCAACAACTAAAACAAAAGGCTGCCTGCAGGTGTCAGGCAGCCTTTTTTGATGCATTGGCTCAGGGCTTTTGCTGTTGATATATGCCCAGGATGTTTTTTGCAGAGCTGAGCCACGAATAACTGCGGGCCACTTTGCTTCCTTTTTGCACCACGGTGGTTCTTAGCTTTTTGTTGGTGATCAGGCGGATTATGCCCAGGCTGATCTCTTTGTGAGACCGGGTGTCGGTGGTATAGGCGGCATTTTCTGTTAAACCGGTCATATATCCCGTAGAGGCGGTTAGCACCGGGGCCTCACAGGCCATGGCTTCCAGTACGGGCCCGGAATGGCCGAAAGACCTCACCGCATAAAGAACCACTTCACTTGAGCTGTAAATGGCCGGAAGATCCTGACGGGCAATATAAGGAAGCGTAATAATGTCTTTAATATACGACTGGCTTTCCTTTCCCTTGCTCAGATGTCGCTCCACTTCACCCTGCGAATAATCCAGGATAACCAGCGGGAGGGGTTTGCTTTTCCGGCAATATAAAGCATAACCCTTAAGGATGGTGGTCATGTTTTCCTTTACTGCAGGGCAAGCAGGAATAAGTATATAGCGCCCGGGCAGGGAATATTTTTCTTTTATCCGTTGGCATTCTTTTTTATCCGGCCGGGTGGTAAACTCCGGGTCCAGCCCGGAAGGAACCACACTGATCTTTGCTTTGGTGCCCGGAAAAGCGCTTGCAATGGCCTTTTTTTCATCTTCCGAAGTGGTAATAATGCTGGTGGCTTTGGAAAGCCCTTTTGGGAAAGCCCACTTACGGTAAAAATTGGAAAAGTATCCTTTAGCACCCATGGATTGCCAACGGGAAAGGTCTTCACCATCAATGGATAGGATCAGTGGAATGGGGCTGTATGCGGGGCCTGTGCCCCAGGTGCAATGCAGCATATGGCATCGCTCCCGGGCCACTGCACGGGGAAGCGCCACCTGCTCCCAGTAAGAACCTGCGGCCCCTTTCACTTCAACAACCTTTACATTGGCCGACTCCTGGAGGCACGCATTATCCATGTCTGGCTTGACAAAGATAACATATTCATTCTGACTGTCAATGGTCTGAAGCGTCTTTAACGTCTCCAGTACACTCACTTCTTTACTGTATTTCTTTTCCCGGAACAACCCCCGGGCCTCTATACCAATTTTCATACAATGTTCAATGTTAGATTATTGTTACCCCTGCATCCTTAAGCACTATCAGAAGTAGTCGCTGTCGTTATAAATAACAAAGTCACGGTGTGACTTGATAAGGTTTACAGAGTTAAGCGACAGGTTTTTGGTTTCCTGAAGGAAGTTCAGGTACAGCATGGAGTTTTTCTTTCCGGTAATGTTCTTTTTGATCCGGATGATTTGATTTTTTCTGGATACTTTCAGCACGTTGAGGAAGTCCTGTTCCATTTTGATCAGGTCATCCAACTTGGTAAAAGCGTTATACTGGATAATCTCTCTCACCATGTTAAGAATTTCAAACAGTTGGTTTTTGATATTTTCCAGCTCATCCCGCTGCTCTTTATTCAGTCCTTTGTGGCTGTTTTCTATATGGATAAGTGCGGGTTCCGCCATATAGGTGAGGCAGTGAACGATTTCCCTCAGGTAGGAGATAACCTGTACGTAATAGTGGGATGTCTCTGCTCCTTCCTCCTGAAGTTTGAGGATAATGGTTCCCAGGTTGTTTTGTTCTTCTTTCAGGTCTTTATTTAGCTTTTGGATAGCTTTCAGGGCCACTTTAGCTTTCCTGCGGTCTTCTTCAAAAAGGGCATTAACCAGGTTTCGGTAGCAGGTATTGATCACATCCACCGTTTCATGGGTTCTGTTGGAGCAGCTTCTCATGATGCTCTGGTCGTCGACGGGTTCTGCCTGTGCCTGTTTTTTCTTTTCATCGGACAGGCTTTTGCGCTGGTGCAGTTTATGGGTTCGGACGATCATAAACAGGGCGGTTCCCAGCAGGGCCACGATGGCATAAATTCCTCCCCAGCTAATGATATTCACTATGATAAAGGCAACGGTAAAGGCGGAAAGGGCGGTGAGGAACCATCCACCGATAACGGAAAACACTCCGGTAATGCGATATACGGCGCTTTCCCGTCCCCAGGCCCGGTCGGCCAGCGAGGTGCCCATGGCCACCATAAAGGTGACGTAAGTGGTAGACAATGGCAGAGTAAGCGAAGTGGCCAGGGAGATGAGAATGGCGGCAACGATGAGGTTCACGGCGGCACGAAGCTTGTCAAAGGAAATGCCTGCTGTGCTGTTCTTCCTGTTGGCGGAGGTGGGGTTAAACTGTTTCCGGATATAAGCCTTAAGCCGGATGGGAGCCACACTGTCCACCGCCTTGTTGATGGAAATAAAGCGGCGAACTATGGACCGGGAAAAGCCGGTAGAACCAAAGCGCTCCGTGCCTTCATGCTGACGCCCCAGGTCGATGGAGGTGTTTACCACAGAACGGGCCTTTTTGGAGGTCCATAAGGCAATAACCATCACAATTCCTGCCACAATCAGATACAATGTACTGGTAGTTACTGGCTCCAGCAATCCTTCCATCATCACATCCCGGGCACCCTCCCCACCGGAAGCTAAAAACTCCTGAAAGGAAGCTAACCCCGCCAAAGGTACACCGATGAAGTTGACCAGGTCGTTACTGGCAAAGGCCATAGCCAGTGAAAAAGTGCCCACCAAAATGATCACCTTTAATATATCCACTTTGAAAAAATATTGAAGCAACTGTAATAAAACTGTCCAGAAAAAAAAGCTGCCCAACATGATCAACGTGTGATTGTGATCGATAAAATCTGCGGTAGCACCGGTCATAAACGTGGCACCGCTGGCCCCTTTGATCAGAATGAAAAAGGTGATGGCGGTTATGGCCAGTCCACCAAAAATACTACCATATTTCTTTATCTTCCGCTCATAATTAAATGAAAAGAACAGCCGGGTAATATATTGTACTATAGCCCCGACTACAAAGGCAATCACCACCGATAATAGTATGCCAAATATGATGCCCAAAGCACTGCTGGAGTTGATAAATTCACTGATTCCCATCACCTCCGGGTCGTTCATCACCCGGATAATGCTTAGCCCCACAGCAGCACCCAATAGCTCAAAAACAATGGAAACCGTGGTGGAAGTTGGCAGCCCGAAGGTGTTGTAAAGGTCTAAAAGGATAACATCGGTGAGCATCACCGCCAAAAACAACAACATAATCTCTGCAAAGGAAAAGGCCGCCGGGTTAAAAATCCCCTTGCGGGCAACCTCCATCATGCCTCCGGAAAAAGTGGCCCCAAACAATACGCCAACCGCAGCAACGATCATAATGGTGCGGAAAGGAGCTACTTTCGCACCAATGGCAGAATTTAAAAAGTTAACCGCATCGTTGCTTACACCAACCACCAGATCGGAAATAGCAAGAAGGAAAAGAATGACTACCAGGGCAATATAAAAGCTTTCCATGAATGATGTAATATAAATTCACAATTTATACCAGTTACAAAATCATTGCAAAAATATACAATCATCTGTTTTACTCAGTAAAAAAAACAGGGATTTTCTATGAATATATTAACAAAATGGAAAGCAGCTAATTCATAGGGCGTTCATGCAATTTAGCCGGCTCTGCTAAGGGTTTTTAACAGTTGGGTATCTTCGATGGTAAGCCCCTGGTTGGTTATTCGGATAATTTTGTCTTTTTTCAGTTCTGAAAGCATGCGTACCGCACTTTCCACAGACATGCCCGCCAGTTCGGCAATGTCTTTCCGGCTGATGGCGGCGGGAATATGGGGTGAATGAAACACATCGTTCATCAGATACAGTAATATATGGGAGATACGGCCCAGGGATTGCTTGCTGGCAATGCAGGATAGACGGTCCAAATGGTATTCTGTAGTATGACTGAACCATTCCATCACCTTCAGGTTAAAATCCGGGTTTTCCAGTGCCAGTGAACGAAAGATGGACTTCTCTATCATATATACCGTTGACGGTACCAGGGCGGAGCCGGAAAACAAGTACCGGTTGCTGCCAAAAACTGAAGAGGCGCCGATAAAGTCGAAAGGAGTGACGATCTTAAAATTAAATCCTTTACCCTGAACCCCTTCAAGATAGTTCTTGGTTAGGCCGCCCGCTAATAGCATCACATAGGCGGTGATGGCTCCCTGCTTGCAAATGGTTTCCCCTTTCCGGAAGTGAACCCTGAACTGAAGCACACGTTCAATTTCTTCCTTATTTAAATGGAGCGATCTGAGCCATTCTTTTAACCGGATCTCACTTTCTTCCATCTCCGAAGGTCCGCTGCCATGGGTTTTCTTTTCCAGCTTTTCCAAAGAGATGCGCAGTTTTTTGTAATGGATAAACTGCCCCAGCTTTTCCGCCAGAGTGGAGAGCAGCTTGTGCTCTTCCGGGAGAAATATTCCCTTCTCACTCTTTACTGGTTTGATATATACTACAGTAAGATCACCCAGGCGGCGTTCACGGGCGATTATGGGAACGGTGATCTTTAAAGCCGTGTTTACATAATTGGGGGTGGTCACCTCCTGATCATTCCAACGTATACGAACACCACAAATATCCTCGTAGCGAAAGGCCGGAGGAATTATGGGGATGATCTGACGAAAGGCATCCCGCATGGGTTGCTCTGTATTTCGCAATAACTCATCGGCTTTATACAGGCAACTTAACTCCTTGTTGCGCTCATTGAGGCTGCTGATCAGCTGATTGATATTCTCCTTACGGGTCTCCATATACGTCATATTGGCCGGGAGTAGACGTGTAAAACATTGTAAAAGAATGAGATACATTGAGCTAGGCCAGGCTTTTCCCGGGATATTTGGATGGCAAATGTACGAAAAATAAGAAATATGGTGAAATAACATGAGTTTTGTTGATATCTGTCAAGCTATTTCTTGTGAAATATCAATGGATAGCCCTTAAAAAACAGCATTGTTCGGGGCTGTGGGGTGCGGTCTTTATTATATTTTTGTCCATGAAAGAATTAATGGTTTGAAATTTTTTTAAACAACAAAACAAAGCGTTATGGAATTAGAAAAGATAATGGCGGAATTGGAGCGGCGGAACCCGGGCGAAGTGGAATACCTGCAAGCGGTGCATGAAGTGTTGGAGTCGTTGGAAGACACCCTCAATGAGAACCCGCACATTGTTGAATCGGGTGTTATTGAGCGTATGATTGACCCGGACCGGGTGCTTACCTTTAAGGTTCCCTGGATGGATGATAACGGAAAGGTGCATGTTAACCGCGGTTACCGTGTTCAGTATAACAATGCCATTGGCCCCTATAAAGGCGGTATTCGCTTTCACCCCAGCGTGAACCTGAGCATTCTGAAGTTTTTGGGCTTTGAGCAAATCTTTAAAAACGCCCTTACCACCCTTCCTTTAGGTGGTGGTAAAGGGGGTTCTGACTTTGACCCCAAAGGAAAGTCGGATGCAGAGATCATGCGCTTCTGTCAGTCCTTTATGCTGGAGTTGTGGAAGATCCTTGGCCCCGACCAGGATATTCCTGCCGGTGATATTGGCGTAGGTGCCCGTGAGGTAGGGTATATGTTTGGCATGTATAAAAAGCTCTCCGGTGTTCATGTAGGAACCTTTACCGGAAAGGGCCGCAACTGGGGTGGGTCGCTTATTCGCCCCGAAGCTACCGGCTTTGGTGCCACCTATTTCGCTCAGGAAATGCTGAAGGTCAAAGGAGAAACCTTTGAAGGTAAAGTGGTAGCCATCTCCGGATTTGGTAATGTAGCCTGGGGTGCGGCACAGAAAGTAACTGAACTGGGGGGTAAGGTGGTCACCCTTTCCGGACCTGACGGATACGTGTATGATCCTGACGGACTGGATGCGGAAAAAATTGAATATATGCTGGAATTGAGAGCATCCAACCAGGATATTGTGAAGCCTTATTCCTATGAATTCCCCAATGCCAAATTTGTAGAAGGCAAACACCCATGGGAGGTGAAGGTGGATATTGCTATGCCTTGCGCCACTCAGAATGAGTTGAACAAAGAAGATGCTGAAAACCTGGTGAAAAACGGATGTATGTGCATCAGTGAAGGGGCTAACATGCCTTGTACACCGGAAGCTATAGACGTGATCATGGAAAGCAAAATGCTGTATGCACCCGGTAAGGCAGCCAACGCCGGTGGTGTGGCTGTTTCCGGACTGGAAATGACACAAAACTCCATGAAACTTAGCTGGACCCGCGAAGAGGTGGATGAACGGTTGCAGCAGATTATGAAAGACATCCACAATGCTTGTGTGGAGCACGGAAAGGAAGAAGACGGTTATATTAACTACCCCAAAGGGGCCAATATTGCCGGATTCCTTAAAGTGGCCAACGCAATGCTGGATCAAGGCGTCATTTAAACACAATAGCTTGGTTTAATTACGCTTAATTTTGATTGACAGACCAGGGCTTCCCTTCAGTGGAAGCCCTGTGTTTTTTGGGGTTATTTGTTGTTGGCATTCCCTTCCGGTTCGCTGATCACTCCGCTGCCCAAACACAGGGCCCGGTCGGAAGAATACAGGGCGCCAAACTGCCCCGGAGCAATGCCGCTGATCTTTTCATGCGCCTCGATAACAGCCCCTTTGGAAGTAAAGGTGAACGTCCCATTATGGAACTGGGGGCCGTGTCTGATCTTAAATGCCACATCAATAGGGGGCCTTTCCTTCATTTGGCCCATGGCATCGGTGATGAAGTGTAAGTCCTCCAGGTAAACCCTGTTCCCGTATTGGGCCTGGGGATCATAGCCACGGGAAACGTAGATAATGTTTTGATCTGTATCTTTTGCCGTTACAAACCAGGGGCCCTGGCTTAAGCCAATGCCTTTTCGCTGACCAATAGTATAAAACCAGTACCCCTGGTGGGTTCCCAGGGCTCGCCCTGTGTCCAACTCCCGTATCTCACCCGCTCTTTCTCCCACATGCCGGCGGATAAAATCCCGGTAATTTACCTTTCCTAAAAAACAAATGCCCTGGCTGTCGCGACGGTGTGCGCTGGGAAGGCGAAGCCTTTCCGCAAACTTGCGTACCTCTTTTTTTCCCTCCAGCGTTTCTAATGGAAACCACAACTTCTTTAACTGGGGGTAAGTAATACGACTCAGAAAATATGTCTGATCTTTTATGAGGTCTCCTGTGGTAGCCAGGTATTTCTTCCCCTGAAGCCGGGTGGTACGCGCATAATGACCTGTGGTAATGTATTGAAAATCATGACCCATTTTCTCCTCAAAGGCCCCAAACTTGATGAGCCGGTTACACATTACGTCCGGATTAGGGGTAAGGCCTTTTTTTACCGTGTCAATGGTATAGCGGATGACGGTGTCCCAATAGGTGTCATGCAGGTCTACAATATCCATCTTTAAACCATATTTATGGGCGATATATGAAGTGATCTCTATATCTTCTTCTGAGGGGCAATCAAGAAAACCCGGCTTATTATTCTTGCCGATTTGAATGTAAAATATATGAGGCCGGAAACCTTGCTCTACCAGTAGCGGAATGGTTACCGAACTGTCAACACCTCCCGATACCAATGATGCAATCTTCATCTGTTTATAATTTTGTTCGTTGTTCGTTGTTCGTTGTTCGTTGCCACGAATGCACGAATAATATGCGGTGACATTATTATAAAATGCCCTCTGCCTCCTCGCATCATTTCCCGGCGCGCGCCCCCGGCCCCTAAAGGGGAGGGCCATCGCGCATGGTTGCCTTACCAACGTTTCTTCACCGCAAACTGCCGCAGGTTGGCCCGGTTCTCCCCTTTAGGGGAGTTAGAGGGGCGCGCGCGGGAGCTTTCCGGTAAGGAAATAATCATCCTCCTGTGTGTCGAAAATCCTGTCATGGGCGTTTCATGTGGTAATAATTTTACTCTATGCTTTTGGTGTGCCGTGAGTTAACAAACAGCACGTCTCCCAGGTTCTCATATCCTTCAAATACCTCTTCTTTCCTGTGGTTTAAGGACTCTTCCTTAAGGCCTACGATCACCAGTCCGGCATCGGCACTGAGCCGGTTGATCACACTTTTTGGCGACTCCTTATCTTTTTTGATCAATATTTCCATATTGCTGGAGGTAATGGGTAGTCTTCCTTTGATTATCAATTCTTTGAGTTCCTTTTTTCGTTCTTCCACATCTTCTGGTTTGCAAATTTCAAAGATTTTGATCTCGCCATTTTTCCAGTGGGGGTGTCCCTGGATAATAAAGCTGAGCAAGATCATCAGGTTGGCATTTTCATTGTCTGATGACCGGATCCACACGTGGATGCCGTTATTATAGTTTACTGATCTTCTGCTGCATCCCAGGATACAGATATCGAAATTGCCGGAGCTCACCAGGTTGAAATTATCTATAATATGGGGTAGTTCGTCGGGTTTATCTTTATCGAATTCAAAGATCACCATATTGTTTTCCATTCCGGCAATTCCCGGTGTTTGGATGGCCTGGGCGATGGCAGAGGTATAGGATGGGGATATGATGGTGTCCAGGTACACGTAGTTTTTATCTTTTTCCACGATTTTCACCAGGCGGATGAGTTCATCTTGTGCTTGTTGGTGTGTTGCTTTGGAGAAGTATCCCTGTATACGGTGCAGGTAAGTTCCGAATCCATATCGGTATGCAAGCCAGTTCAGCAGTTTAAAAGCATTTTGTCTTTGGAATGAAGCTTTGGAGATGCATATGGCTGATGGTCGCCATTCGGCAAAGATTTTGCTGCTGCTTCTGCGCTGCAGGTACACCTGCAGGTTGCGGTTCAGCTGAAATATGGAGTTGGCGAATATGGATACCAGCCCTTTCCGGTTTTTATGGTAAGCGTTAACGTACAGGTTCAGCAGCAGCATAATAAGGATAGCCATAATGGCGTATGGGGTATTGATCTTAAACATGATCCAGACGGCTGCCAGGAAACCGGCAAGAGAGATATACCATCGGGATTTAAACCTTGGTCGGTAAGCGGGTGATGAGCCAAAGTGGTTGAGGAAGGAGATGAGGCACAGGGAGCCGTAGGTTACCATAAAGAACATGGAGATGATCATTGCCACGGCGTTTACGTCTCCCAGTGCCACAAAGGCCATGGCAATGGAGCAGGTGATCAGGGAGGCGTTAACCGGTTCTTTGTCGCCGGGGCGTTCTTTGGCAAACCATCTGTTCATCCATGCTGCGGGGAATGATTTGTCGCGGGCCAGTGCCTGCAGGGTGCGTGGGGCCACCATCACCGATCCCAGGGCGGAAGAGATGGTAGAGGCCGCAAGCCCCAGGGGGATGACCAGAAAGCCGGCCACAGCCACCTTTCCCATTACCATCTGGTTGTTGATCAAATCATGAACACTGGCTGAGCCGGCCAGCTTCCAGGCAATAAAGCAGTAAATGATCATCCCCGAAAGGGTCGCCGCAATAGTGCCCACAGGAATGGAGCGGGAAGGGTTTTTCAGATCACCCGAAAGACCCACTCCGGCTGTCATGCCGGTAAATGCCGGAAAGATAATGGCAAAGACAAGAAAAAACTGGTCCATATTTCGCATCTCTGCATTGGCCAAATGGAAATCCGCCGACTGTCCATATCCGGTGCTGCCGGCAAAAAATAATACCAGGGTGGTTATCAATATCACCACCACAAAATACAAGGCTTTTACTCCCAGATTGGCTCCCTTTTTAATGATCAATGCGGATAAAAACAGCATGGCCGGGATGCTTATGGCCTGACGCGGAAGGTGTATGCCGGCCGTATTATACAGGTAGCTGAAGAAAAAATCAAAGGCCTCGGTAAAGGCAATTACGTAAAAAGCCACACTGATGGCCTGGGATAAATATAAGGCAATACCAATGGTGGCCCCAATATTCAACCCAAAGGATCGTGAAATAATAAAATATTCCCCGCCACCTTCTACCCGTTTGTTGGTAGCTATCTCTGAAATGGCCAGAGCCGTCGGGATGGTTACCAAATGCCCAAGCAATATGATCATGATCACTCCCCAAAACCCCAGTGTGCCCACGGCAAAACCAAAGCGCAGAAACAAAATGGCTCCTAAAATGGTGGAGATGGCGGTGAAAAATACCGGGGCTGTTCCAAACTTGCCCTGATCTATGGTGGTTGTCTTCATAAAGCCATATTTTCAAAAGCCAAAATTAAAAATATTTCATATTGCGGAACGGGCCCGGAAAAAAAGATTTTTTTCATCTGGTGTGGTTTATTTCCACACCGCTCACAGTGGGTTAATATGCAGAAAACCAGCCATTTATTGATACAGGGAAAGCGGATGGTCTTTAGCAGTAAGCGCATTCAGGGTTTACAGGCCGCCCCTGCGGGCCATTGGTAAGGTTATCGGATTTGCAGGTGCAGCAACTTCTCTTCATTAAGATATCCCTCCAGGTGGTCGCCAATCTGAACGGGTCCCACTCCGGCGGGGGTGCCGGTGAAGATAAGGTCGCCGATCTTCAGCGTCATAAATTGGGATACATAGCTGATCAGCGCATTAAAGTCAAAGATCATTTCCTTACTGGTGCTTTCCTGCACTTTTTCCCCATTTTTAAGCAGGTAAAAAGCCAGGTTACGGGTGTCGGTTTTTTCTGTGGCGACAAAGGGGCTCAAGGGAGCCGAGCCGTCAAAGCATTTGGCTATCTCCCAGGGGAGGCCTTTTTCTTTGCATTGTTGCTGAAGGTCGCGGGCGGTGAGGTCCAGGCCAAGGGCCACCTGATCAAAAAAAGACCCCCCATGCTCCAAAGGGATATACTTTCCGGGCCGGCAGATCCGGATCACCAGCTCCAGTTCATAATGGATATTTCGTGAAAAGTCAGGATAAAAAAAGGGGCGATTGTTCATTAACAAAGCTGACTGGGGCTTCATAAAAAATATGGGCCTGTCCGGAACCGGATTGTTCAGCTCTTTGGCATGGCCCCGGTAATTGCGCCCAATACAAATGACCTTCATTCCCTCCGGATATTTACTGAGTCCTTGTTAAATCCACGCAACTTTATGGCTGTGATCAGCTTCCGTGTGCTTTCCGGAAAGTCAGCCTTCATCATCCAGTCGTAATACTGCGGTTCATTCTGAAATACCTGCTCCACCCGTTGCCCTTTGTGCTTGCCAAAGTTGAACACCTCTTTCTCCTCTTGGTCAAAAATGATCTGCCCCACCAGGTCGGCGTGTTTATTGAACCGGGAAAAGGTATGCAGGGCATCCATGTCATTGATCACCGGTTGTGAGATATGGCCTTTTTTATCTTCATAGTCCACGTTCTGGTATTTATCCAACATGGACTCCAGCACTTCCAGCGTAGCTTTGGTATCGGCTTTGGCCGAGTGTGCATCCGTGAGGTCTTTATTACAATAAAAGCGGTATGCTGCCTTCAAGGTGCGTTGTTCCATTTTATGGAAGATATTTTGCACATCAATAATACGCCGTTGTGAGACGTCAAAGTCTATATCACAGCGCAGAAAAGACTCTGCCAACATGGGCACATCAAACTTTAGCAGGTTGTATCCCGCCAGGTCGCTGTTGCCGATAAACGTATGTATCTCTCGTGCTACGGCCTCAAAGGGAGGCTCATCTTTCACCATCTCATCGGTGATGCCATGTACCTTTGATGCCTCCGGGCTAATGGGCTTTTGCGGGTTGATGCGACGGGTATAATCATTACGGGAGCCATCGGCAGTGATCTTTATCATACTGATTTCTACTATTCGATCTTTGGTCACGTGAATACCTGTAGTCTCAAGATCAAAAATAACTAAAGGGCTTTTCAGATTTAATTCCATATATGGGTTGTTTTAAATGCATAACCTGACATGCAGGCTTATCGGGGTTTTTATTTTTTCAGGCGGATATCTTTACGAACCACCCGGTCAATATTTCGCCGGTCGGGGATGTGCAGGTTTATGGTTTCCCCTTTACCGCCGCTGTGTTGAAACCGGATATTGTATTTTCCCGGTGGCAGCGCCAGGGTATAATATCCGCTTAGAGGGTCGGCTTTATATATTCCGTGTGGCTGGTTGGTTATTGTGTTTACCGCTTCAATGGATACCTCCTGATAGGGGGATATATCCCAGAGGGAATCCCGTGGTATAGTGGTGTCCCTTTTTAGTCTGGCCCACTGTTCTGTGATGTCCTCCAGGGTTATTTCGCCCTGTACCAGGCTGTAATCCGGAGCTGTATCCAGGAATGTCACCCGGTAGATATCCAGGTTTCCGTAGCCTTCAGGCTTAAGATAGGACTTGTATCCATGGCGCATATTATCTGTAAAGGTGATGCTTATATCGTCCATGGTAGTATTTACGGGGTATCCCAGGTTTCTTACCTGGAATTGGTGGTTGGTATCGGTACTGAAGGGGGTGATCATAAGGTCATATCCGCCCATAGAGTTATGCCCTTCCGAAGCAAAGATAAGGTATTTTTCGTCCGGGGTAAGGGTGGGGTAGGCGTCGTTATATTGAGTATTGATTTGCGGTCCCAGGTTTTGCGGCGGCGACCATTCATTATTGGGGAGCATATGGCTGATATAGATATCAAAGCCTCCATATCCTTCACCGGTTTCTGCAGAAAAAAGGATAAAGTCTCCGTCTTTGGATATCCATGCGCCATTGATATCATAGTCATCCTTATTGATGGCTTCTTCGCTGTATGGGTCGGGACGGGCAAAGGCTCTTCGTGAGTAGGTTGTTTCCAGGAGGAATCGGTTTCCCTGCTCGGGGTCAAAGGCCAGCAGCATTTTTTCTCCGTCGGCGGTTAGGCATACGCCATATTCGCTGAATTTGGTGTTTATCGGGCCCGAGGCCCGGCGAGCCCGGCGCCAGCTTTGCCCATAATACCGGCTACTCCAGATATCCGCATTATAGCGACCCTTCATGGTAATGTAGCGGGCGGTGTTTTCCGGCCGCTCGGCAGTGAACACCAGGCGGGATTCATCCCTTACAATAAGGGGAAAAAACTCGGCATACTCCGAATTGACCTCTTCCCCCAGGTTTTCAATGGATACATTTGCCGGGTTGCGCATAAGGCTGTCCGCATTATGGCTCATCTCAATAAGGCGCTGCGCCGGGATGCGATTATTGTCGTGGCGGGTCTCTTCCAGATAAGTATAAAGGGCTTCACGGGCACGTGCTGTGCTGTCGGCATATAAGTAAGCCAACCCCAGATCATACCAAATCTCCTCATCCCGGTAAGAATCGTGCCGCGTGAGCTGTAGTAACTTGGGAATAGCCGCGGTTTTGTCTTCATCCAGGTGAAGGTGGCAACGGGCAATCTGATGGATATAGCTGGGGTTGCCCGGGTCATGCTTCAGCAACTCCCGATACTCCACCAGGGCTTCCCGGTAGTTGTCAAACTCCATACACAGCCGGGCAAAACTACGGCTCCCCCCGTCTTTGTAAGGCCTGAACTCTTGAGCATGAACGGAGAAGACCATATAAACAAGTAAAAAGGTCAAAAAAACCGGGCGAATAAAAAGCAACGGGTTGATTAAAAACATTGTATGGCCTCTTCTTCAATGGGTTTTTATCATCAAAAAGTAAAGGCTAAAAGTAATGCTTTTTCTTGTTCCAGCCCATTAAAAATGGCGATCCATGTCAAAATTCTCCAGATATTGGGCCATTTTGGCCAGATACCTCCCCCCAAGAGCGCCATCCACCATCCGGTGGTCGTAGGAGAGGGACAGGATCATGCGGTGACGGATGGCAATGGTATCCCCCAGTGGGGTTTCTACTACTGCCGGTTTTTTGGCGATGGCTCCCAAAGCCAGAATGGCTACCTGTGGTTGGTTGATGATGGGCGAGCCGGTTATGTTCCCAAAGCTGCCCAGGTTGGTTACCGTAAAGGTTCCCCCTTGTATCTCATCGGGCTTCAGCTTGTTTTCCCTTGCCCGCCCCGCCAAATCGCTAACAGCACTGGCAAGGCCCGTAAGGTTCATGTGGTCGGCATTCTTTATCACAGGAACAATGAGGTTGCCGTTGGGTAAAGCGGTGGCCACTCCCAGGTTTATGGCTTTGTGGAATATCATCTTATAGCCGTCCACAGAACCGTTGACCCCGGGAAAGTCCTTCAAAGCCTGAACAGCAGATTCCAACAATATGGGGGTGAAGGTGAGCTTTACACCCTCTTGCTTTAAAAACTGATCCTTATGCTTATTGCGCCACTGTACCACCCGGGTCATATCTACCTCGTGGTAGGAGGTGACATGGGGTGAGATCTGCCTGGATCGAACCATATGGTCGGCTATAAGCTTGCGCATGCGGTCCATCTCCACAATCTCATCCCCCGGACCGGAAGGCACATCCTGAGAGGCAGAAGAAGCCTCAGGACCCGAAGAAGGGGAGGGGCTTGAAGAAGCAGCAGGACGGTGATCACCCTCCTGCCGCTGTTCCAAATAGCCCAGCAAGTCGTCCTTGGTCACCCGCCCATCACGACCCGTACCCTCCAAGCTATCCAGTTCTTCCAATGATACACCCTCCTTGTGGGAAATACTTTTTACCAAAGGAGAATAAAACCGGTCGCTTTTGCTAAAATCAAAGGGGCTTTTCCCTTTCTCAGACTCTGCTGACTTCCCTTTTTTATCCGCTTTCCCTGAGTATGCCTGCTCCTGATCTGCTTTATGCCGGCCGGAAGAACGATGACCATCCCCTGCCGGTTTTCCTTTTGGTTCGCCCGAAGTTCCTTCTTCCGCTTTACTTCCGCCTTCCGTTTTTCCTTCGCCTTCTCCTTCACCTTTACCTTCATCTTCCCCTCCATCTTTTCCTTCCCCTTCCCCTTCATCTTCATCTTCATCTTCATCTTCCGTTTGTATAACGGCGATAACCTTTCCCACTTCCACAGTTTCTCCTTCTTCAAAGAGGATTTTCGTCAATATTCCTTCCACCGGGGAAGGGATTTCGGAATCCACTTTATCGGTGGCCAGTTCACACAGCGAGTCGTCTTCCTCAATGGTGTCCCCTTCGCTTTTCAACCATTTGGTAATGGTTGCTTCAATAACGCTTTCGCCCATTTTAGGCATGGTGATATCAAAATTTGCCATATTTTTCAGTGTTTTGGCTTATACTTTACTTGCATTAAGAATGATTTATTCAGCAATAATAACAATTCACCCCCGGTTTGGTTTAAACCGGGGGTGAATAGATTTACTTGCGGTACAATAAATTGTTTGGTTATGGTTAGTCCAGATATATATACTCACCCACGCCAATGGGCAGGTTAAAGTAGAACCATATAAACAGCAGGATAACCCACATTACGAACAATATTATGGCGTATGGGACCAGTAGAGACATGATTGTTCCTATTTTGAGCCGTTTATCATATTGGTGTATCCATCCGATAAGCAGGGGAAAGTACACATAAAGAGGGGATATGCAGTTTGTTATAGAATCGCCCACCCGATACATCAGTTGCACAAAGCTGGGGCTGTATCCCAGTTGTGCCAGCATGGGGATAAATATTGGAGCAAAGATGGCCCATTTGGCGGAACCACTTCCCAGGAATATATTTAATACGGCAATAAGAATAATAAACAAAACAAACAGGGTAGGGCCTGTGAGCCCGGTGGCCTGCAGAAATTCGGCTCCATTGATGGCCAGTATTGTGTCCAGGTTGGACCAGTTGAACAGGTTTATAAACTGAGCCACCACCAGCATAAGGACGATATATCCGGCCAGTCCTCTCATGCCGTGCTCCATATGTTTAAGGATATCGTCTTTGTTTTTTACGGTTCCCACCGCTCTGCCGTAGAAGTAACCGGGGATGGCAAACAGTAAAAAGAGTATGGGTACCAGTCCGCGCAAAAATGGTGAGGGCACGATCCCGCCCTCCTCGCTTCTCAGGGGTGCGTTGGCAGGCACTACCAGCAGAGCCACAACTGCGATAAACACCAGCAGGGAGATGCCGGCATGGCGGAGTCCCTTTTTCTCTTCCGGGGTAGTATCTCGTTTTTGTTCTGCGATCTCAGCCACTTTATTCATACCCGAAAAGCCGGCACAGCGGGGGATGGTATATCTTTGTACGATAAGAGCCCCTCCAATGCCCAGCATAAAGGTGGATATGATCATAAAGTACCAGTTGGCGGTGGCGCTAACCTCCATGGGGGGGGTCATGTTTTCCGTGATCTCGGTACTTATACCCGCCAGCAACACGTCGGTGCCTGCAATTAGAAAGTTGGCCGTAAAGCCCGCCGTGGCGCCGGCATATCCGGCGATCAAGCCGGCAATGGGATGGTATCCCAACTGCATAAATATGAGTGCAGCAATGGGAGGAACAACCACTACCCCGGCATCAGAGCCGATATTGCCACAGGCACCAATAATAAAGATCATGGGGAAAATAAGCTTGCGGGGAGTGGCAAAAGCAATATTGCGCATAACTATGGTTAGTAATCCGCTCCGCTCAGCAATGGAAACACCCATAAGCATGACCAAAACCATTCCCAATGGAGCAAAATGGGCAAAGTTGGTGACCAAATGCTGTAAAAACCAGCGCAAACCTTCCCCTGATATGAGGTTCTGAGCTTCTATTATGGCCCCCGTGCCAGGATCCATGGCTTTTACTTCAAAGTAGCTGGTAATGCCACTGACCACAATGATCAATACACATATCCATACAAACAGCCAAAATGGATGGGGCAGCTTGTTGCCCATCACTTCAATCCACCTCAATATACCGGTAGCCTGGGGTATATCATCCTGACTATCAGGATTATCCTTTTGGTTATCAGAATTATCCTTCTGACCATCAAGGTTATCCTTGCTTTTTCCGGTATTCCCTGAACCTTTGCCCGGGGCACCTTCTCCCTGGCCTGAAAGGTTCTTTTGCTCTTCTGATGACTCTTTATCCATATCTGCTTTAAATTTATTTCACTGAAAAACGAATAAGAACGATATGCAAAAAAACACACATGCTCATGATTATTATCTGTTAGTTAGGCTGTTAAGTTTGTTTAACACCATGGCATGCAAAGGGTCAAAAGTATAAAGATTTGGTAAACGGGGTAAGTAATCTACTCGATTTTTCCTGGATTTTGGGATTTGAGCATTTCATCCAGTATTGTGCAGGTGTCCTTGAGTACTTCCAGGCAGGTTTGTCCCCGTTTTTGGACATTATTATTCCGGGAAAGCATTTCTTTCTCTTTATTAATAATTCCCAGGCAGCTGCTGGTGCCAAATTTCTTTTCCAGCAGGCGTGTCAGTGTCTGGCCGTATTGCTTGATAATGTCCGTGGATACGCCCGGGTTATCCGGGTTATATAAGCTGCTTCCCAGCACAATAATGGCTCCGGTGATGGCCCCGCAGGTTTTTTGCATTCCTGCGATACCGCCACCAAAGCCTGCGGCCACCCGGAGGCTGTCCTGCCGGGAAAGACCGCTATAATCTGTATAGGACGCCACAACGGCCTGAGCACAATTGAAGCCCTCGCTGAAATACTCCAGGGTTTGCTGATAACGTGGAGGCATTATACGCCTTTTTTATCTGGTACAATGGCAAACTGGTCCTGTGGGTACTCTTTGTTGTCCAGCTTACGCTTTATGCTGGCAAAGGCCTGTATGGTCAGACGGATGTCTTCATCGGTATGCACTGCGGTAGGGATGAGGCGTAGCATGATTATACCTTTGGGCACCACCGGATAAACCACAAGGGATGCAAAGATATTATGGTTTTCTCTCAGATCGTGAGTGACCTGAGTGGACTCTTCCAGAGTTCCTTTCAAAAATACAGGGGTGACACAGGATTCTGTTTTTCCCAGGTCAAAGCCATTTTCCCGGAGGCCGTTTTGGAGTTTATGCACGTTATCCCAGAGTTTTTGCTTGTGTTCGGGTTGGGTTCGGATCATTTCCAGGCGCTTAAGGGCACCAATCACCATGGCGACCGGCAGTGATTTGGCAAATATCTGGGAACGCATATTGTACATAAGGTAGGTGATGATCTGGCTGTCATCGCAAGCAATAAAGGCCCCTATGCCGGCCATGGCCTTGGCAAAAGTACCAAAATACAGGTCTATCTGGTCCTGAACACCATAATGTTCTCCCGCTCCGCGACCCTCTTCCCCCATGGTCCCAAATCCATGGGCGTCATCTACCAATAAGCGGAAGTTGTACTTCTGCTTTAATGCCACAATCTTATCCAAACGACCCAGATCGCCGGCCATCCCAAAAACCCCCTCGGTGATCAGCAAAATGCCGCCACCGGTCTTTTCTGTGAGCCGGGTAGCACGCTGTAACTGCTTTTCACAGTTGTCAATGTCGTTGTGAGGAAAAACAAACCGCTTGCCAATATGCAAACGCATACCATCCATAATGCATGCATGAGACTCCGAGTCGTAAACAATTACGTCATTGCGGTCGGTTAATGCATCAATAATGGATACAATTCCCTGATAGCCATAGTTTAATAGATAGCAAGACTTTTTTTGAACAAAGCTGGCCAGCTCTTGCTCCAGCTTTTCATGATAGGTGGTCTGGCCCGACATGGCGCGGGCACCCATGGGGTAGGCCAACCCGTAATCCCGGGCCGCTGATGCATCGGCCTCCCGAACATCCGGATGATTAGCCAATCCCAGATAATTGTTGATACTCCAGACAATCCTTTCCTTTCCATTAAACAACATGCGATTGGAAATAGGTCCCTCCAGCCGGGGAAATAAATAATATCCATGCGCTGTGGCAGAATGTTGACCCAGAGCACCCATGTTGCGATGAAGCTTCTCAAATATATCCATAATGATGCAATTTAAAATACGTTAAATATTAAAAGTGCAAAATTACGAATAACATCCATGAATCTGGAATAAAAATAGAAAAAAATCGCCCTGCCAGTAGGCAATTTGGCCGCCGTCGCCAGAAACCGTTTATGCCTTCACCGTATTCAGTCGAATACGTAGATGGATTTCATCCTCCACATAATCATCTTTCAGGTCGTCGTGCACCGATTTGGATTTGTAGTCAACACCCCATTGTGTACGGTCGATAATAATCCTTGGGGCAATGATATTCAACTTATCTTCATCCATTCTCACGTTGGCATCAAACTGGACCTGGTTGGTGACATCTTTGATAGTCAGATTGCCGGTCACGTGGTGGGTGAGTCTGACGCCGTCGATATATTGGTCAGCATCCAGTTCTTTCACGCCGGTAATTTCCAGGGTCGCTTCCGGAAAAGAGTCGGTATAGAGGACCTCCGGATTCCGGATAACCTTCCTGAGTTCTTCAATAGCACGGGGGGTTTCAAAGTCATCCTCATCAAGGATAAAATTGTGTGCATCCACCATGGCATATCCTGAAACAACCTGGTTATCTTTCACCACCATTGTTCCGCCCATAATTGGGACCGTTCCCTGGAAGGTTTTTCCCGGCTTTTGCATGGTCCATTTAAAATATCCTTCTGTGGCAAGGACGTTGTAGGTTGTTGGAACAACTTCCTTTTCAACGTCCTCCGGGGACGTTCCTTCCTGTCCGCCGCAGGCAGTCATCAATGCCAGCGTGGCCATAATCAAGGAACCGGTGAAGAGGGTAAAGGTTTTTCTTTTCATAATCTTACATTATTAAAGGTTAATATACAATATTCTTTAATAACCATAACAAATAAGGTGGATTTTTGTTGCGTGAAATGTTTATTTTCGCGCCCTTAATGAGAGCGCACAAACAAATATTGAATCTGGCGGTCCCCAATATTATCAGCAATATTACAGTACCGTTGCTAGGCATGGCCGATTTGGCCATGATGGGGCACCTGGCTACCAAGGAGCATCTGGGCGCCATTGCATTGGGAACCACCATATTCAATATGATTTACATGGTGTTTGTTTTTCTCCGGATGAGCACCAGTGGTTTTGCGGCTCAATCCATTGGTGGCGGCAATCCAACCGAGAGCATTCTCATTTTGGGCAGGGCGTTACTGGTTTCTTTTTCTGCTGCTTTTGTTATTCTTATCTTGCAAGTTCCTTTGGAAAGGCTGAGTTTTTATATCCTTGAAGCCTCCCATAGCGTGGAAGAGTACACCCGCTCCTATTACCGTATCCGCATTTGGGCTGCACCGGCCACCATTGCCATTTTTGCCCTCAACGGCTGGTTTATTGGCATGCAAAATGCCCGCATACCCATGACCATTGCCATTTTTATTAACCTGGTCAATATCCTGTTAAACTTTGTCTTTGTTTACTATCTGGGTATGGATTCCAACGGAGTGGCGCTGGGGACGGTGATTTCCCAGTATGCCGGGTTGATCATGGCTATGGTCTTTCTTTTTCGCAGGTATGGGGCCTTATTGTCCTTATGGAGTTGGAAGCCCATGTTTGAAGTAGATGCATTATTTTTGTTTCTAAAGGTTAACAGCCATATCTTTATACGTACCATTGTACTTATCACCTCCCTGTCTTTTTTTACGGCCATGTCGGCCCGGATGGGTGACACGGTTCTGGCCGTAAACTCCATACTATTTCAATACTTTTTACTGTATTCCTATTTTCTCGACGGCTTTGCATATGCTGCAGAAGCGCTGGCAGGTAAGTATTATGGTGCCCGTCAGTTGGGCAAGCTGAGAGAAATTGTGAAGCAATTATTTGTATGGGGCTTAGGGATAGCTCTGTTTTTTACCTTGTTGTATACCGGGGGCAACTCCTGGATATTACGGTTGCTAACCGGCCAGGAAGAGGTGATCAGCCGGGCTGGGCCCTATTTATTTTGGGTTGCCTGCATCCCATTGATCACCTTTCCCGCTTTTTTATGGGACGGGATATACATCGGAGTTACGGCATCGGCACCCATGCGCAACGCCATGTTTTTTTCTGCTGCACTGGTTTATTTTCCGGCCTACTATTTGCTTCATCCCTTAATGGGAAACCACGGGCTGTGGCTGGCCCTTATGCTTTTTATGCTGGCCCGAAGCCTGTCTCTTTCCCTGATGGCGCGGCGCCACATCTTTACTTCCCGCTAATGTTGGGTGGTTAAACCAAACGGGCTTATTTTTGTTGTATAAAACATGATCTGAACCTGTCAGCCCTTTGGCCGGGGTGCCTTAATTTTCCTTATCCCCGGCCGTCAGAACAGGTGAAATAAAATCTGATGTACAAAATATAATTTTTTATGGCCACCAATAAGAAAAATAGCTCCTCGCTTTCCCCCGTATTTGATACGTTAAAGATGGATAAGCAGGCGATAATCAATGATTACCGCCTGGGACAAGTGAGTCGTAACCTAAGTATGCTGGGGCGCCGTGAGGTGCTCACCGGGAAGGCCAAATTTGGAATATTCGGAGACGGCAAAGAAGTGGCCCAGTTGGCCATGGCCCGGGTTTTTCAAGATGGTGACTGGCGTAGCGGGTATTACCGTGACCAAACCTTTATGATGGCCATCGGCAGCTTGTCTGCACGCCAGTTTTTTGGCCAGTTGTATGGGGATACCAGCCTGACAGCCAACCCCGATAACGCCGGGCGCCTTATGAATAACCACTTCGCCACCAGGTTGCTGGATAAAAACGGGCAGTGGAAAGACCAAACCAAACAGAAAAATTCTTCCGCCGACATTTCACCCACCGCAGGGCAAATGCCCCGACTGCTGGGACTGGCACAGGCCTCCGCCGTCTATCGGAACGAAAAGGACCTCCAAAAGAATAATAAATTCTCTAATAAGGGAAATGAAGTAGCCTTTGGAACCATCGGCGATGCCTCCACCTCTGAAGGACACTTCTGGGAAACCATGAATGCTGCCGCTGTTATGCAGGTGCCCCTGGCCATGTTTGTATGGGATGACGACTATGGGATATCGGTACATAAAAAACACCAAACGGTGAAGCAAAGCATCTCAGAAGCGTTGAAAGGATTTGAAAAGGAGACAGGGGACAGCGGGATACGCATATTCACCGTAAAGGGGTGGGACTATGAAGCCATGCTTAAAACCTTTCACCAGGGTGTGGCGATGGCCCGGAAAGAGCATGTGCCGGTGTTGTTTCATGTGTATGAGCTTACCCAGCCCCAGGGGCACTCCACCTCCGGATCGCATGAACGCTATAAAAGCAAAGAGCGACTGCAATGGGAAAAGGAGCATGATGCCCTGGACAAAATGCGCCAATGGATGCTTAAACAAAAGATTGAAGGAAAAGCAGCCCTGGAAAAGCTGGAGCAAGACGCCGCCCGGGAAGCCAAAGAAGCACGGAAAGAAGCCTGGAAGCATTATACAGCACCCCTGAAGAACATGCAGAAAGAACTGATGAACGTGATGGATATCAGTACATGCAATTGCGCCCAAAGCCTGAAAATAGATGAGATGAAGCAGGAAGTGGGAAACCTGGCTCAGCCCATCCGCAAAGACATTATCTCCAGCGGGAAAAAAATGTTGCGGCTCATCTGTGACAACTGCAGCAACCCGGAAAACTCCTTGCGGGTTAACGTTAACCAGTGGCTGACAAAAGCCTATGCAGAAGGGCGGGAAGCCTACAGCAGCCACCTTTTTAGCCAGGGAGCGCATTCTGCCGCCCAGGTGAAATACCAGCCACCACGGTACAGTGAAAAACCACAAATGGTTCCCGGAAGGGAACTGCTAAGGGAAAATTTTGACCATATGCTGAAAGAAAACCCCAGTGTGCTTATCTTTGGCGAAGACGTGGGAAAGATCGGTGGCGTTAATCAAACCCTGGAAGGACTGCAGGAGAAATATGGCCCTATACGTGTAGCCGATACAGGCATTCGGGAAGCCACCATCATCGGCCAGGGCCTGGGAATGGCCCTTAGAGGGCTGCGTCCCATAGCAGAGATACAATACTTCGATTACCTGCGCTATGGCCTGCAGGTGATCAGTGACGACCTGGCTACACTGCACTACCGAACAAAAGGAGGACAAGCAGCACCATTGATCATTTCTACACGGGGACACCGACTGGAAGGAATATGGCACTCCGGATCTCCATTGAGCATGGTGATCAACTCTATCAGAGG
>PWNQ01000045.1 GCA_003557725.1 Bacteroidales bacterium
TAAAGCACGATTATAAGGCTTTAAAGTAAAGCTCAGAACCTCCGGGCCTGGAATGTTCCAGGCCCGGAAAATAAAAACCAGCCACCCGGTATGCCATAAGCATGCCGGGTGGCTTCTTTTGGCGGATTAATTGTTTTAGACCGGGCTCATGAATGAATTTATTTGGAATATATAGATAAGGTGATGATTATAAGGCGTTAAATAAGAATTAATCCATATCAGGGGGAGAAAAAGATTTTTTTTCCTGACATATTTGTGATAATGAAAAATATTTGTACTTTTGCATCCCAAATTTCAGCGAAGCTTTAAATAGAGAATTATTATGGCAAACCACAAATCAGCACTTAAGCGAATCCGTTCGGACGAGAAGCGCCGGGTACGAAGAAGGTATTATGCAAAAACCATGCGTAATGCGATCAGGGATTTCAGGAAGTTAGAAGAGAAAGCCAATGCGGAGAAAGAATTGCCCGGGTTGGTCAAGATGATCGATAAAAACGTGAGCAGGAATATATTACATAAAAACAAGGCAGCTAATCTGAAAAGCAGTTTAATGCGTCAGGTTAACAGTTTGTAAGGGGTCACGCAATTCATTATAAAGCCTCATCTTTTTTTATAAGGTGAGGTTTTTTTTGCTATCTTTATACTACAGGACGGTTCGGTCTGATGTGAGCACTTTCAATTTTCGACGATTGTAAGGGTTTTCTTTTCAGATTGGGCCTTATGGTTTAACCCGGGAAGAGGTAATCAGGGGGTTTCACCTTTATTTTTTCCCAGAAAAAGATAGCAGATATGTCTAATTACGTAAAAAAGGCAAGCATTCGTCATTGGGCGGAGAGTGATCGCCCCCGGGAGAAGATGATGTTAAAGGGAAAGTCGGCGCTCAGTGATGCAGAGCTGTTGGCCATTCTAATTGGCACGGGCAGTAGTGGAAAAAGTGCTGTAGAGTTGTGCAAGGAGGTGCTTTCGTCGGTAGATTACAATTTGGTGGAGTTAAGTCGTCTTAGTATTTCATCGTTTACCGGTTTTAAAGGCATTGGTGAGGCCAAAGCCATCACTATAGCTTCAGCTTTGGAGCTTGGCCGGCGCAGAAGGAGTGCTGACCCCGGCACCAAGCCCCGGATCACCGGCAGTAAGGATGCCTGGGAAGTGATGTCTCAACACCTATCTGACCTGAGCCATGAAGAGTTTTGGATAGCTCTGCTTAACCGGGCCAACCGGGTGACACGGAAAATATGTATTAGCAGTGGGGGATTTGCCGGAACAGTGGCTGACCCCAAAAAAATCTTTTCCGTAGCACTGGAAGCCAAAGCCTCTGCATTGATATTGTGCCACAACCATCCCTCTGGAAACCTGATACCCAGTTTATCCGATAAAACACTTACCCAAAAAATGACCCAGGCCGGAAAGTTTTTAGACTTACCCGTTTTGGACCACCTTATCTTTGGTGATGAAAATTATTATAGCTTTGCCGATAATGGACTGTTATGATCACTGCACCTGTGTTTCTTAATCCTGATAATAATGATTGTTATTTATACAGAGGAGGTTACTGCAAGAGTCAGGTACATATTTACCCTGATCTTTAAAGAGTTTATGAATAGTGAAACCGCCTTTACTGATAATCTGGAACAATTCAAGGCCTCATCACAAGTAAAAGTAAACTATTCGGATAACCCGGTTCCGGGGGTTGCACTGTGGGTAATCCCTCAAGGATTGCTTTTCCAACCGGGAGTGAAAGAAATGAACCTGGAGTTTGTAGATTACCGGGGGCATACCTGTCCCTTTAAGCTTAACATTAATAAGTGTGACTTTCCATTTGATGTTTTTTCCGCCGCATTTTTTCTCATAAGCCGGTATGAGGAGTACCTGCCTTATAAAAAGGATGCCCATGGCCGGTTTCCGGCACATCAAAGTATTGCTTTTCAAAAGGGGTTCCTGGAATATCCCCTTATTGATATGTGGGCAATGGAAATGAGAGAAATAATTCTGAGTCGTAATAACGCAATCACTCTGAGCGCTCCCCATTATGACTTTATTCCCACCATAGATGTGGACGTGGCTTATGCCTACCGGTTAAGGGGAGTGTTAAGAACCACCGGCGGGGTGGTGAACGCATTACTAAGCAGAAAAATTCATCTTATTGTACAAAGGTTTAATGTTCTTGCAGGCAGAGAAAAAGACCCCTATGACACCTTTGACTATATTATCCGTTTACATAAAGCCCATGACTTGCGTCCGGTGTTTTTTATCCTTTTTGCTGATTACAATGTGAATGATAAAAACATATCGGTACTTAACCAGAAGTTTCAGCACTTGATCAAAGCCTTGGGTGACCATGCGTATATAGGCATACATCCTTCATACAACTCTTTTCGCTTTCCTGAAAAGATTGGGCAGGAAGTTGAACGCCTGGCAAAGACCATTAACCGGGAAATAAAAAAGAGCCGCCAGCATTTTTTGCGTATGGCCCTTCCATCCACATGTGATTATCTGGAAGAAGTGGGTATTACAGAAGACTACACCATGGGATATGCCCGTCATACCGGCTTTCGGGCCTCCACTTCCAGGCCGTTTTATTTTTACAACCTGGAAAAGGAGACCCCTTCCCCACTTAAAATAGTCCCCTTTGCCGTTATGGATGGAACCCTTAAAGACTATATGCAGCTTTCTCCCCAGCAGGCAGAGGAGAAGGTGAAAGCGCTTGCTCAGCGAGTTAAGGAGGTCAACGGCGTTTTTGTAAGCCTGTGGCATAATCACAGCCTGGGAGAACATGAGGAGTGGAAGGGATGGCGAAAAGTGTATGAAGCACTTGTGGAACATGCCGCACCCAAAAATAAAACCTCAGGTATAAATTTATAAAGACAGTATGGGTATCCGGTGGTTGAAACAGCATGAAATAGATATAGATAAGTGGGACCATTGCATAGGGAGGTCTTGCAATGAGCTTCCGTATGCCTACTCCTGGTATCTAAATACGGTTAGTCCTCACTGGGATGCTTTAGTAATGGATGACTATAAAGCTGTTATGCCATTAACCCGCCGGGTTCGGTGGGGCTATCCCTATTTGTTTCAGCCACCCTTTACCCAGCAGTTGGGCGTTTTTTCCATAAAACCGGTCGCTTCGGAGTTGGTTTCAGATTTTTTGGAGACTGTAAAGCAAAGGTTTTCACTGGCAGAAATTAGCTTAAATAAGCATAATTTTGTGGATGGAAATAAGTTCCCAGTTGTGATCAATAAGAACTTTGAACTATCTTTAGTGCCGGATTATCAGACGCTATATTCCTCATACTCCAAAAATCAAAAAGCAAACCTGAGAAAGGGCCGCAAACATGAGCTGCAGATGGGTGATGCATTGAGCCCTTCGGAGGTGATCAGAATGTTCCGGTTGAACCGGGGGAAGGGTTTGGCAACGTTAAGCGAAGCGGATTACCTGAAGCTGGAACAGCTTGTTTACAAGATGGGCAAGCGGGGGATTGTCCGTATTTATGGTGCCTACACACCACGAAGCAATCTTTGTGCCGGAGCCATATTTATTACTACGGCACAACGGCTCATATTTTTGTTTTCTTCACTTAATGATGAAGGCAGGCAAACGGGAGCCATGCCCTGGCTTATTGATCAGGTTATTCAGGCCAATGCCGGAAAGAGTCTGATCCTGGACTTTGAAGGGTCCAACGACCCCGGCATTGCTCGTTTCTATAAAGGGTTCGGGGCCTTGGAAACCCACTATCCGGCAATCAGGATCAACCGGCTGCCATGGGTTGTTGACTGGGGGCGTAAGTTGTTGAAAATAATCAGTAAGTGAAGGTATTATAGATTTAACCCCAGGAGTGTGGCAGGTGGTGTTTACATATTCTTGCTAAACGGGTCTGGGGCCGGCTGCAATATTTTGCGTACATTTGTTGGCTTTTGAATGGCTGGTATAATCATAAAATACAATGAAATGAATGTGTTATTAATAGGAGGTGGCGGCCGGGAGCATGCCATTGCTTATGCTTTGGCTCAAAGCAAGTTGCTGGGACAGCTATTTGTGGCACCCGGAAATGCAGGTACGGCCATGGTTGGCACTAATTTGGATCTCAATCCGTTGGACTTTGATGCGGTAGCATCGTTGGCCCTAAAAAAGAACATACAGCTGATTATTGTTGGCCCGGAGCAACCGCTTGTTGATGGAATTGGCGATCATTTCATCCGGGATCCCCGCCTCAGTCATATTCAGGTATTTGGCCCTTCTGCTAAAGCTGCTCTGCTTGAAGGCAGTAAAGAGTTTGCTAAAGCCTTTATGCGAAGGCATCAGGTGCCAACTGCCAGTGCCAGGTCTTTCAATATAGCCGAAATAGCCGAAGCAAAAGAATTCCTGGGCACGCTTAAGCCGCCTTACGTGCTAAAAGCCGATGGCCTGGCCGCAGGGAAAGGAGTGATAATCGCCAACCATATCTCTCAGGCTCACCAGGCCCTGGAAGATATGCTGGTGAAAGAAAAGTTCGGAAGGGCATCACAAGTGGTGGTCATCGAAGAGTTCCTGCACGGTGAAGAGTGCTCTGTCTTTGCCATTACTGATGGTAAACGCTTTAAGCTGCTTCCCCCCGCCAAAGACTATAAAAGAGCAAATGACGGAGACCAGGGACTGAATACGGGAGGAATGGGATGTGTGTCGCCCGTGCCATTTGCTGATCAGCAGTTTATGGAAAAAGTGACCCGGAGGATCGTGATCCCAACCATCAATGGAATTGAAAAAGAAAACCTGGATTATAAAGGATTCCTCTTTTTTGGCCTTATGAATGTTAAGGGAGATCCTTATGTGGTTGAGTACAATGTGCGTATGGGAGACCCTGAAGCACAGGTGGTCATCCCCAGGTTGAAAAACGACCTGCTGGAAATGTGCCTTAATACGGTGAACGGAAAGCTGAAGGATTATACGGTCCTTACCGACCAGCAATATGCCGTTTCTGTTATTGCCGCCTCCGGAGGGTATCCGGAAAAGTATGAAAAGGGAAAAGTGATCAATGGACTGGATCAGGTTGAACAAGCGATTGTATATCATGCAGGTACACGGGAGGATAAAGGAAAGGTGCTTACTAACGGAGGCCGGGTGCTGGCGGTTACAGCAATAGATAAGTCATTGGCCATGGCCAGAAAAAATGCTTACCATGCGGTTGAAAAGATTCATTTTGATAATATGTTCTACCGCAGGGATATTGGAGGAGAATTGGATACAAAAGATTGATATTCAGCAATATGTTTATCCGGTTTTTTACTTCCGGCATGCCACTTCCCCAATATGCGGGGATATTTCTTACAGCGGTGTTGCTTTGGGCCGGTGTGCTGGTCCAGTATCCGGATAATCCCGTGTTTTATTTTCAATGTCAGTGGGTTCCGGTTGTGGGAGCCATACAGGGCTTTTCTCAAAGCTATCCTTTGGTGGCTGCCGGGGTGGCTGTTGTGTTTATTACCATTCAGGCACTATGGGTAAGTGCATTAGCCCGGATTATGGGGTTTGTTTCCAAAACTTCTTTACTGCCGGCATTTATATATATGTTAGCTGTGGGGGCCCCGGTGGAAGGGGTGCTGGCATTGCAGATTATTATTGCTAACTTTTTTGTTCTTGCTCTGATCCAGGCAATAGTCTATGCGTGCTTTTACGATTATCCGCTGAAAAATATATTTCATGGCTCACTGATGGCGGCCCTGGGCAGCTTGTTTTACCTCCCTGTCCTGGGATTGTGGATTTTCCTGTTGCTGGCATTTATTCTGGTCAGGGCCTTTTCCTGGAGGGTTTTGTTGTTTGCTTTGCTGGCTTTCCTTCCGGTAGCCGGTGGCTTGATTATATATTACCTTTATGCCAACATTCCTCTTTCACATTTGTACCTGCACCAATTCTGCACCCTTAGTTGGAGCATGGTGTATGCACTGAGTCCAATGCAATTATACATAATATTATTCCTTCTCGGGGTCTTGATATTGCTCATATGGCTTAAAGTAAGCCGGTTCGCAAGCCAGGTGATTAACCTCCGGAGACTTTCATCCGTTATTCTGTGGTATGTGCTTTTTGTTGTAATGCTTTGCGGGTTTGTGGAGAACCCGTTAATGCAGACAGCTATGCTGGCGCCCGGCCTGGCGCTGCTATCCGGCGATCTGGCGGGGGGAGTAAAGAGAAGAACAGCAGGAAATTTAATCTTGTGGCTTTTTATTCTGGGAATGGCTCTATTGCGCGTGGAACATCTTATTTTTACCGGGTAGTTAATAAGGTTTTTTCTTAGTGGCTAATAAGGTTTGAGTCCAGTCTAAAAAGGTTACTTTTGATTTTCAGCGGCTTTTTGCCCCGGAATCTGGGTGAAGTCGCTGAAAATCAGCCACTCTTTAGGGGTGGGGCAAAGCTGATTTTCAGCGGATGTAAAGGTATGTATTTTTGTGTGGACGAACTATTATATATGGCAAGCATGTTAAAAAGTTCATTTTGTGATCATCCGGCAGAAGCCGGTGTAGATGAGGCCGGCAGGGGCTGTCTGGCCGGCCCGGTGGTTGCTGCCGCCGTTATTTTGCCACAGGAATTTGAAGCAAACGGCCTTAACGATTCCAAAAAATTGGCCCACAAGCAACGCATGCAGCTTCGGGAAGTGATCATTAATAATGCTCAAAGCTATGGGGTGGGCGTTGTGTGGAATGAAGCCATCGACCATGTCAATATACTCAATGCCACCTATCAGGCCATGCATCTGGCCATAAAGAATCTGCAAACGGTGCCGGGTATGTTACTTATCGACGGGAACCGATTCAAACCCTATGGGAAAATTCCCTTTCACTGTGTTATTCAAGGAGATGCACAGTATATGTCCATCGCTGCTGCATCCATCCTGGCAAAAACCCACCGGGATCAGATCATGAGCGAGATACATTTGGAATACCCTTGTTACAGGTGGAACAGCAATAAAGGGTATCCCACCAAAGACCATAAAAAAGCCATCTTTGAGCAGGGGCTTAGTCCGTATCACCGGAAATCTTTCGGCAAAGGGATGCAGTATCGCCTGAATCTGTGATTATAGATGCTTTACATGCAGATTCGCTATGTGAACATTCCGTTGTTAATTTGTTTTTATATTTTTGTCTTGTTCTGTGAATGATTGTAGTTACTTTTGAATTTTCAAAATCTATAGTTATGCCCGGATTAAACTGTTAAAGCCATGGACAGAAAGAGGAAGGTGATAAAAACACTGCTTATCAGTCTTGGAACTCTGGTAGCCGTTTCCGCAATTGGATATGCGGGGGTTCGTTTTTATTTACAGCTAAAGGAGGAGGTGTCTCCTGTATATCACGGTGTTCCATCCGGCAGCTTTGCCATTTTAGACATTAACGCTCCTTCAATTTTCTGGTCTGACTTTCAGGAAACTGAGCCTGCCCGACAGTTGGAGAAGGTGCCATTTTTTCGCCATATTTTTGATGTTATCCGTTTGACAGATTCAGTAAGCTCTTCCAGTGATGCTTTGGGTGCTTGTTTTTCCGGGAATAAGATGTTGCTGTCTTTGCATTACCGTGGCGGTGGCAGCTTTTCTGCACTGGGGCTGCTTCAGCTGCCCAATACACGGCAGGAAGGTGCCATTGTAGCTTTTATGGAAAAGCATGCGCAGGTAGAAGAAATGGGCCAGAGCCCATTTAACAGCTATAAAGCCACCCTGGATGACACTATTATGGTGTACTTTAGCGTGCCCAAAGGGATATTTGTGGCATCCTTTGACCGTGCCCTGCTTGAGAAATCGTTGAGTGCATTGGATAATGACCGTCATATTTTGAGCCGGGAAGACTTTAGCAGCGTATACCGCTCGGGAGAGGAAGATGTTCAGGCCAAAATATATTTTAACCACACCGGATTCCATCGCTTTTTGGCTGCTTTTGCCACGGAAAATATGCCGGATCAACTGGAAATATGGTCCGGGTATGCTCATTGGGCTGCGATGGACCTGCGCTTACCCCATGAAGGAATGTGGCTTAGCGGCAGTGCAATGATGGATGAAAAAAAGGATAACTACCTCCATGTTTTCAGCGGCCAGGCTCCCGAAAAAATGGACCTGCAAAGCGTATTGCCCGCATCCACCGCCATATTAAATTACTTTAGCTTTGAAGACTTTATTAGCTTTCACAGCAACTATTTGCAAAAAACAGGAGGCTATGACCGGTACAAATCCTATGTTCAGTCGTTTACGGAAAAATACAATATCAATCCCAATGACTATATGCTTGCCTGGGTGTATAAGGAGATGGCAAGAAATATAGTACAACTCCCCGGGGGTAAGTATGTAAGCTGTGCCATTTTGCGGGCTCGCGACAGTAAAGAAGCCCTGCATTCACTGCAACGCATGGGAAACGCCATTGACAAGAAAGAGGGAAGGCCCTCTGATACGGTGGTGTTCAGAGGAGTAGATATTCACAGGGTTAACGACCCTTATTTGTTTGTCAATATGTTCGGGCAGCATTTTTCGGATATTTCAAGTCCCTGGTATGTGGTTCTGGATGATTACGTGGTATTTTGCAGTAGCCTTGAAGGCATTGAATATGTGATAAATGACTTTTTGCTTCAGAATACTTTAGCTGAAAGTCGTTTTTATCAGGAGTTTTCTCCCCAACTGACGGCACGGGCCAATGCTTTTCTATACTATAATTTGCAGTATGCAGCCGAATATATATTGCCTTTACTGGATGACAAAGTGCGAAAGACGGTGCTGGAACATATAGATCATTTGATAAACATACCCTTAGGAGGGTTTCAGTATCAGGTGCAGAACGGGTCTGCTTTTGCCAACTTTTATATTAAAGCAGATACGGGAATCACACCAGACGCCTCCCTGGGGTGGCAACTGGCTTTGGAGGAGCCTCCGGCTGCTGAACCTGCTTTTATATCCGATCATCGTACCGGTCAAAAGAATATTGTAGTGTTTGACCGCAACAATCAAATGTATTTGGTAGACCTTAAGGGGACTATCCAGTGGAAGCAAACGATTAAAGAAACACCTCTGGGGCCTGTTGAGGTGATTGATTACTACAATAACGGAAGAAACCAGTGCCTTTTTGCCACCCGGTCGTATATATACTGTATAGACCTTAACGGAGAGATGGTCAGTGGGTTTCCTCTGGAGGTGGACGTGAACAACACCAGCCCCGTGGCTGCCTTTGACTACCTCAGCGATGGAAACTACCGGTTTATATTTGCCGGAGAGGATAATGTGATACGAAACATTAATAAAGACGGAAATAAAGTGCGGGGGTGGTATGAGCCTGAAATGGATAAGCCAATCACCGGCAAGATGCAACGCGTGGTCCTTCAGGGTAAGGACTTTATCATTGCTGCATGTAGTGAAGGAGATGCCAGGTTTTTTAACCGCAGGGGGGAGCAGCGCCTATCCCCTGAGCCCGCTTTTACCAATCACACCCAAACACCCTTCCATAAAGCAGTTCGAAATGGGCAGGAGTATATTATGACCACAGACCAGGGTGGAAGGATAATCTTTATAGATAAAGAAGGAGTGGTGGAGAAGCTGGAGCTTAATGATTTTTCGCCCGAATATGCCTTTCTGTATGATGACTTTACCGGGGATGGAAGAAAAGACTATATTTTTGCCGATAACGGCTATGTGTTTATCTATGATGCAGACTTTAATCTGGTATTTAAAAGACAGGCCCCTCCCCGAGTCCAGCCGGAGATTATCCTGGGCAATCCTAAAGGGATTTCCCCGGTGCTGGTGCTCAGAAGTAAAAATGATAACCGGGTACATATTATCAGAGAACAGGAAGTTCAGGATGGACCCGAGGAATCATACTTTAGCGATTTTCCTCCTTTAATGTATTATAATCAGGTGAGTAAAGAGCTTTATATGATCCTTTTTAACGGAAAAAGGATAGAAAGCATCCTGCTTTACCCCGGCGCATAAAGGACGAATCATCTGAAAAGCAGATATTTCCTGATTTGGAGGTAAAGCTGATTTTCAGCGGATGTAAAAATTATATGTTTTTAGGCCGGACTCAGATATTCATAGTATTTTAGCGCAGGAAAACATTTAATGGGGTTGGGTGGTTAGGTTGGGAGGTATGGGCCCAATAATATCCGGCTTATTTTTGTTTTCTTGGTTTTTGCGGTAATCTAAAATCTTGTGCGATGAAACAAAAGTTTATTTACTTTTCGCTTCTTGTTTTTGTCATGACTTTATTCTCCTGTATTAAAGACAGGTTTGATGTTGATGAGGTGGGTTCTGCTTACTGGAACCCTGACATGGCAATACCTTTGATCAACTCTAAGGCCACCCTTTTGGATCTCTCCCGGGAGGTTGATAATATGGATCTTGTCATTGGGCCGGATAATCTTATTTCGCTGGTGTACACGGATACCATTTTTAATATTTTTGCTGTGGACTTGTATCAGGTTCATGATCAGCAGTCGGATACAGTGTTATATTGGAATTTTCCGGTTGGGCTGCCACCTGGAGACAGCATATTTCAAAACAATAGCTTTATCAGTTCTGTGACAACCCCGGATAACGACCGACTGGACTCCATGCATATCCGGGAAGGAAGCCTTCGCTTTGATTTGAACACGGATTTTAATCATGACGGCCGGGTAGAGATACATATACCGTCCCTGGTGAAAAACGGGATGCCATTTAAAGCGGTGCTCACACTGCATAAAAATGCACCTACACCTCAAAGTGCAACGCAGTCAGTAGATATTTCAGGATACTCTCTGCGGTTTACACATGGAACCTCGGATAATCAGGTGAATACACAGGTTGTGATGATTGGTTTTGGAAGTACTAATCCGGTTAACTCTCCCTATTATTTTAGCCTTTCCGCTCATTATGAGAACATTGAGTTTAATAGCCTATTTGGATATTTTGCGCAACATCAGTTTTCTATAGCGAAAGACACCCTTTCCATAGATATGTTTAGGCGCCATGATATAGGCAGTTTTAATTTGGAAGATCCCAAAATGCACCTTCGGTTTGTTAATTCTATGGGTGTACCCATTCAGAGCAATATTTCTTTTTTGAAGGCTGTTAGGGATAACCAGGAGGTGCCACTAACCACACCGGCAGGTAATCCACTGGATGAAATCATGCTCAACTATCCCTTGCTGAGCAATATGGGGGCGGCAGTTATCACTGAAAGGACCTATGACAAAGTGAACTCCAATCTGGATGATTGCTTGAATATTAACCCGGTGTGGATTGTTTATGATATTGACGGCTCTTCCAATCCGGCAGGCTATACTTTTAATTACGTTACACATGAAAGTTCTCTGGGGCTTATTTCTGAGATGGAGTTTCCATTTTATGGTACACTGTCTGGGATTTCACTCCGTGACACCATTCGGGATTTTGATGTTTCATTGGATGATCTGCCCGGGAGCGGGGAGCTGGAGTATTTGGAATTGCAAATTTTGATGAACAACGGTATGCCTCTGGAGGCGAATGTTCAGGTTTATTTTGCCGATGAGTTTATGAATGTTACAGATTCTTTATTTGATGGTCACGGAACCATTTTACCTTCGGGTACGCCCGGTCCGGCACCCGGTTACCGGATTGTGGCACCAGCAATCCAGCGGACCTATATCAAAAGGCAAAAAGACCACATTGATAATATTTTGGATGCTCAAAATGTGATAGTTCAAATTTTAGGGGCCACCACAAATTCGGGAGCCAGTACTGTGAAAGTTTATAGCGATTATGAGATCAATGTAAAAGTAAGTATGCGGGCCAGGTATAAGACCAGCCTTTAACATATTAATGCTATGGAAAGAAAGAGTTTTTTGATCCTGTTGGGTATTATGTTTACTTTGGTCTGGGGGAAGGCCGGTGCACAAGTGGACATGACGTCCCATTATATGACCAGACTAGGGCAGTCGAGCTATGAAAATCCGGCCATGATACCCCAAGTGCGTTATCATTTCAGCATTCCGGCGTTATCATCCATTTATTTTGAGGCGGGTAACAGCGGTTTTCATTTCGATAATGTTTTCGATACCCGGGGGGATACCAGCTATTTAATGTTGGATGACTTGATAGATAATCAGCTTCAGGACGGGAACCGGTTATCTGTTTCTTACGCTCATGAGTTGGTTTCTGTGGGTATAACTATTAACGGTCTTACCTATTTTAATTTCTCGGTCACTGAGCGTGCCGGGTTTACATTTGTTTATCCCAGAATGCTTTTTGAGCTTCCCTACAAGGGGAATGCTGCCTTTTTAGGGGAGGAGGTCTCTTTTTCGCCCCTGTTTCTTCAGGCTACCCATCTGCGTGAATATGCCTTAGGCATGGCATGGCAGGAGCCCGGCCACTGGTCGGCGGGAATTCGTGCTAAAGTGCTGTTTGCCAAAGCTAATGTGTGGACCGAAACGGCTGATGTGACCCTTTTAACTGCTGAAGAGGGGTATGATATTACCCTTCGTACCCAGTTTGCCGGACACCTTGCCTTGCCACCCGGCATTGACTTGAATAACGGGGATGAATCTGAAGGCTTTACACCGGAAGATTATTTTTTAAACACAGCCAACTGGGGGCTGGCAATTGACCTGGGCGGAACATATCATATTAATGACGATTTTTCGGTAAATGCCAGCGTGGTTGACTTGGGTAGTATTAACTTTCAAAAGAATACTTATAATTTCACTGCCGGCCCTGCTGAGTTTACTTTTGAAGGGGTTGATGGGTATAAATACATGAATCTTAGTGATGAAGAGCGGGAAGAGGAGATGGAAAGGCTTTTGGACTCCCTGGAGCAGATGCTGGATTTCGCTTCCTCCGAAGAGCACTATAATATGCCGCTCAACACCCGGTTTTATGTGGGCGGTCGTTACCACTTGTCGAATCATCAGGAGGTGGGGGCTCTTTTCCGGGGTCAGTTTTATGGGGGCACCTTTTGGCCGTCATTTACCGCTTCCTACAACCATAATTTTGGGGATGTGCTTAGTGTTTCGGCCAGCTATACTGCTGCCAGAAACAACTATTTAAACCTGGGACTGGGCACAGCATTATGGCTGGGGCCGGTGCAGTTGTACATGGTTTCAGACAACTGGCTGGCCGCTTTCATTCCGCATCGTTCCCGGTTTTTCAACCTGCGTTTAGGATTGAACATTGCAGTCAAACACAGGGAGCCTGACCGCCCCATGTTTGAGTGACATCAGGACCTGGGCTTTCTTCTTTGCAGGTATAGCTTTTGCCCGGGCCGGGGTTCTGTGCCGGGGTCCATACGGTTTCTGCGGTATAGCTGATTCAGACGGATGCCATAGCGCTGCGAAATATCATACATGCTCTCACCTGCTTTAACATGATGAACCTCCTGAGACCCTCTGCGGCGTTTGGGCTGAAGGTATATCGTGTCCCCTCCGGTGACCTTCCGGTTCCCCTCCAGTTCATTGTATCGTTCTATCTGCCATTCCCACAGTCCCATTTCTTCAGCAATGGATGCCGGCGTGTCACCATCCCGGGCTACCACATACTTAATGCGGTTATGAAGATTAACTTCCAATGACTTATGTGTGTGTTGGCGCCGGTCTGAGGTAGAAGAGGGCGGCTTGGGTGCCTCCACGGGGGAGGGCTCTTTTTCAGGGGCCGAAACCACCGCAGGAGGCTCCTCTTCTCCATAGGTATAACGCCGAACCTCCTTCAAACTCATAGTGTCAAACTTATGCAGACCGTAACGCTCTATGATATCCACCAGCCGGTATCCATAACGGGGGTTGGTGGCATAACCTGCCTTCCTCAGGCCATGAGCCCAACTCTTATAGTCCGTTACATTATAGTCGAAAAGAAAATTATATCGACTGCGGGTGGTCAAAAAAATGGAGTGGTCCTGATAGGAGGTCTCTGCCGATTTATACTTCCGGAAGCATTCATCCTTCTCGTCGTCGTCATGGTAGTAACGCCCCCCTGTCCAGCCAAGATGACACTTAATGCCAAAATGATTGTTGGCATTTACCGCCAGAGGACTGTTGCCAAAGCCCGATTCCAAAAAGCCCTGAGCCAGCGTTATAGAGGCAGGTATGCCAAACTCAATGCGCTTTTCAACAGCAATGTCTTTGTACGTATTGATATAATCATGTGGGGATATGTGATGCGCATCCTGCCCGTAAACCGTAAAACAGAAGAGCAGGAAAATAATAAAGACGGAAGCTGCAGCAGATCGTGTTTTCATAACTGAAATAATAATGTTTAATGGCTACAAATATAAATAGGGAAAATTTGTGACCGGAAAATCCATGGGAATTTTATTCACAAACCAATGTTATTAACTGCAGCCATAATGTCTGAATGGAACACCCTTTAATGGCATATCCTTTAGGCCGGAATCAAATAATAAAAGTGTTCTTTTATGCCCGTCTTAATATTCTTCCGGATTTGGAAATGTTTTATTTGCAGGATCAGAAAAAATATATTTATTTTGTGCTGTTTTTTCACCAACGAAAAAGGAAAGCAAATCAATGTATTTATTGGGCAATTTTACCGATTGCCCATTAACCCAATAATCATATAATATTGTTATGACACAAACTACAGAGAAGCAGAAATCGGGGTTTTTCAAGCGGTTGCTTGATAAGATCGAAGTTGTGGGAAACAAGCTGCCGCAACCGGTGACGTTATTTGCCATTTTGATGGGCGTTACGTTAATATTGTCCTGGATCTTCGGGGGTGTATCGGTGGATCACCCGGGAAAGGCGGCGGGGATGTTGGATGCCGATGGTAATTTAGTGGATAAGATCAATGTTATAAACCTCTTGTCCAGGGATGGTTTTCAGATGATCATGACCAGGATGGTGGATACCTTTGCTGAGTTTCCTCCGCTGGGTTTGGTATTGGTGGTGATGTTGGGTATTGGTGTGGCGGAATACACGGGGATGATCTCTGTGGCGCTGCGTCTGTTTATCTCTAAGGTCCCCAAGTCGTTGATAACTTTTTTCATTGTTATTGCCGGGATGTTCAGCTCTGTAGCTGCTGATGCCGGGTATGTGGTGTTGATCCCAATGGGAGCTGCCATATTTCTGGGTATGGGGCGCCATCCGCTGGCCGGTATTGGAGCCGCCTTTGCCGGGGTATCCGGAGGGTTTGGTGCCAATATCTTTCCCACCGGCCTGGACCCAATGATCGCTGCATTTACCGAGCCTGCCGCCCAGATCATTGACCCGGACTATACGGTGAACCCTTTGTCCAACTGGTATCTTATGGCTGCTTCTGTGCCGCTTATCGGACTGGCAGGGACCTGGGTTACCGAAAAGATCCTGGTGCCCCGCCTGGGAAGCTATAAGCCCGAAGGAGAGCTTGAAATAGAACCGGAAAAAGCCATTACATCCACCGAACGCAAAGCCCTTTACCGGTCACTGGCTATCACCGCCGGATTCCTGGCGCTGGTATTAATGACCATCATCCCTGAAAATGGATTGCTTCGTGGAGATATTGACCCGGAAACCGGTGTGAGAACCATGACCCCTTTCTATAATTCATTGGTGCCTATTATGTTCCTGGTCTTCTTCGTGGCCGGACTGTCCTATGGAATATTTGCTAAAACCATAAAAGGCGATAAAGATGTCTCGGATATGACCGCTAAAAGCATGTCTACCATGGGGCTATATATCGTTATTGCCTTCGTGGCGGCACAGTTTGTGGCCTACTTCAACTGGTCAAACCTGGGAAGTGTATTGGCGGTGAAAGGCTCGGACTTCCTTAGAGCTGTCGGCCTGTCCGGTGGCCCCCTCCTGGTGGCATTTATCCTGGTTTCTTCCTTTGTGAACCTGATCATGGGCAGCGCTTCCGCCAAATGGGCCCTGCTGGCACCCATATTTGTACCCATGCTCATGCTGATGGGAATATCACCCGAAACCACACAGGCCGCATACCGTATCGGTGACTCATATTCCAACATCCTTACACCACTGCTGCCTTACTTCCCGCTGGTGATCGTATTTGCACAAAAGTATCAGAAAGATATAGGAATCGGTACCCTCATCTCCATGATGTTGCCCTTTGCCATAGCTTTTGCCATTATTCGTATACCCATGCTACTGATCTGGATGTGGGCCGGACTGCCCCTGGGCATTGAAGGACCCCTTTTCTATGAAGGATTGGATGCGGTATCACCCTGACAGGGCGTGAAGGTGGACGAAAACTAATATATCGCCAAAAACTAATATACGGTGCGGGTGACAGCTGCTTTTTGCTGGCACCCGCACTGTCGTATAAGAAACCAAAGCAATGGATGTTTTAAAACAACACTTTCCCGGTATTTCTAATGAACAGGCTGAGCAGCTGATCTTGCTGCATAAGCTTTTGACAGACTGGAATCAGAAAGTCAACCTGGTGTCCAGAAAAGATGAAAACAACATCCTTGAGCATCATATCCTGCACTCTCTGAGTATATCCGCTTTTTTTTCCTTTTTGCCCGGCACCTCCCTGCTGGATGTGGGCACCGGGGGAGGACTGCCCGGATTGCCGCTGGCGGTTTTTTTCCCACAATGCCGCTTCCATCTTATCGACTCCACCGGAAAGAAAATAATGGCCGTAAAGGCCATGATAAAAGAGATGGGACTGAAAAATGTTACCGCAGAGCAAACACGCCTGGAGACACACAGGGAAACATACCAGTTTATTGTGAGCAGGGCCGTAGCAAGCCTTCCCAAATTTTGGTCATGGATGCCGGGGAAAATTCTGGACCCAAACCATAATCATGACTTTCCCAATGGGATCATTTACCTGAAAGGGGGACACGTAAACGATGAACTCCGGGAGGTGCCCCTGAAGGCAAGCATTTATCATTTAAACCGTTTTTCCCCCATGGAGTATTTCAGTACTAAAAAGATCCTTCATTTGTATGGCTGAACTTGCAGGAGGGAGTTTTTTTAAAGATCAGATAACGTGCAGGTTACAATTGTTAAAAAGTGATTATCTTTGTGTTCTCTTTTTTGCGTTGATTATTTAATGTATGAGCTTACTTATGCTTAGCATGGATGAGCAGGGTCTAAAAAGGCCGCAATTGATTTCCAGCCGAATTTCAGCGCAGTTAAAAATGAAGCGTTTTCAGAGCGGATTCATGGATTAGTTATAAGAAACAGAAAACATAAAAACAAGGAGGTTTACTATGAGTGATTTACAAGGCCTAGAGCCTGCTTCCATATGGAAGCATTTTGACAGTTTGACCCGGATTCCCCGGCCATCCAAGGATGAGTTGAAGGCAGCACACTTTGTGAAGTCTTTTGGTGAGCGTCTTGGTTTGGAAACCATTATGGATGATTTGGGCAATGTGGTGATAAAAAAGCCGGCCAGTCCGGGCTTTGAGAATCGCCAGGGGATTATTCTCCAGGGGCATATTGACATGGTACCCCAGAAGAATAATGATGTGGAGCATGATTTCCATAAAGACCCCATCGATGCATATATTGACGGCGAATGGGTTACTGCCCGGGGCACCACGCTGGGTGCGGATAACGGTATAGGTGTGGCAGCAGGGATGGCTGTCTTGGAAGATAAAACCCTTAAGCACGGCCCCATAGAGGTGTTGGTTACGGTGGATGAGGAGACGGGCATGACCGGTGCATTTGGTCTGAAAGGCGGCTTACTGGACGGAAAGATCCTGGTCAACCTGGATTCTGAAGACGAAGGAGAGTTGTATATTGGCTGTGCCGGCGGGATGGATACGCTGGTGCAAATGGATTATGACCAGGTGCCGGCACCTGGTGCATCAATAGCCTGGAAGCTTACGGTAAAAGGACTAAAAGGCGGGCACTCCGGGCTGGACATCCACCTGGGGCGCGGGAATGCTATAAAATTGATGAACCGGTTTATCTGGGAGGCCCAAAATAGCCTGGGCGTGAGCCTGGCCCATCTGGAAGCCGGAAATATCCGTAATGCCATCCCCAGAGAAGGAGAGGCCGTAGTGGTGGTAGCTGAAGAAAAATCCTCCCAGTTTCAAAACTTTGTAAAAGAGTATGAGGCAACCGTCAAAGCGGAGCTGAGCAGCCCCGAGCCCCAACTGCAGTTCTTTGCCCAACAGGCCACAATGCCTGAAAAGGTAATGCCTGTAGATAAACAAAAGGCACTTACCAGCGCCATCTATGGCTGCCCCAACGGAGTGTACAGATATATTGCCGATATGCCCGATGTGGTAGAGACCTCCACCAGCATGGGGATTGCCACCGTGAAAGAAGGAAAAGCAAACATTACCACCCTGCAACGGAGCTCGATGAACAGCGGAAAAAAAGACCTGGGGAACATGATCCGCAGTATCTTTGAACTGGCCGGAGCACAAGTGGAGCACAGCGGGGAGTATCCCGGATGGAACCCCAACGTGAAATCACCCGTGCTGGCCGCCATGAAAGAGGTGTATAAAAAACGCTTTGATGTTACCCCACAGGTGAAAGTGATCCATGCAGGACTGGAGTGTGGTATTATTATGGACCGCTATCCCGGGCTGGATGCCATCTCCTGCGGCCCTACCATCAGGTACCCACATTCCCCGGATGAAAAATTGCATATTGAAAGCACGCAAAAATTCTGGGACTTCCTGGTGGATACCCTGGAAAATGCACCGGAAAAATAAACTGAGTCCAGTCTAAAAACACACATTTTTCACATCCGCTGAAAATCAGCTTTGCCCCATCCCTAAAGGGTGGCTGATTTTCAGCGGCTTCACCCTTTAGGGTACGGGGCAAAAAGCCGCTGAAAATCAAAAGTAACCTTTTTAGACTGGGCTCATAAACTAAAACAAGACCAATTGTAGCTGAAATAGCCTGATAACAGGCTGTTTCAGCTTTATCGGAAAAAAGAAAAAAGAAAAGGTGCAAAAAGATTGACAGTTTTAAAAATACTATTACATTTGCAGTCCTTTTGGAAATCAAAACCCGGCAAAAAAATAAAGACCGGATTAATATATAAATCACAGAAAAAGACGGGACAATGAAAAGAACATTTCAACCTTCCAACCGACGCAGAAAGAACAAACATGGATTTCGTTCACGCATGAAGACGGCAAATGGACGCCTGGTATTATCCAGAAGACGTGCCAAAGGCCGGAAGAAACTATCCGTATCTGATGAAATGCGTCACAAAAGGTAGACTCCGGGGAGTAGAATAATACAACTTATCATTTATATATAAGGTCGGCCATTGTTGCCGGCCTTTTTGTGTTTTTCCATTGGCTACAATCCCCATTGAAAACTGGAAAAGTTGTTTAAACTCATGTATATTTGCCAGGTTTAAAAGACAGGGTGTATGTTACTCAGATTTTTATTTTTTGTTATAATTCTATACCTGATATTCAGGCTCCTGGGAAGGTATGTGCTGCCCTGGCTGGTAAAGCGTTATGTGCGCAACGTGCAAAAAAGATATTATCGCCATAATCCCCACATGGACCCTCGTAAGCGGGACAAGGGAAAGCAAAATGAGGGAAATATTCATATCAAACGTTCGGGTAAAAAGGATGATTCCCGGGAGAATAATTCCGGGCTGGGGGAATATGTGGACTATGAAGAGGTTAATGATGATTAATACCATACGTTATGTTACAGAAATCTGATGTTCAGCGCATTATGCCATACTTTCTGGCAGTAGTTTTTTTTATTGTTCTCTCCGTAGGTTATATGTATCCCATTCTTGAAGGAAAGCGAATTTTTCAGCAGGATGTGCAGCATTTTGCAGGAATGGCTAAAGAGATCAGGGACTTTCGTGAAGAAACCGGTGAGGAAGCCCTTTGGGCAGGTAATATGTTTAGCGGCATGCCGGCTTATCTAACCTCCGTACAGAAAAAAAATAATGTTGCAAACACATTGGTCGATGTGTTTACATTGTTTTTACCCCGGCCTGTTGACATGTTATTTTTGTATTTTTTTGGCTTTTTTATCCTTATGATTGTTTTGCAGCGAAATATTTGGCTTGCTTTATTTGGTGCGGTGGCCTTTGCCCTGTCATCATACTTTATTATCATTATCGAGGCCGGCCATAATACCAAAGCGATGGCTATTGGCCTTATGCCCCCATTGTTTGCTGGTATTCACCTTCTTTTTAAGAAAAAATTACTGGCTGGCTTTTTGCTGACTACCGTTTTTACTGCTATGCAAATCAGTGTAAATCATCTTCAGATCACCTACTATCTTTTCTTGGTTTTGTTGGCATATGGGATTTCTGAAGTTATTATCCATTTCAGGAATAACCAGTTGCCCCAGCTTTTCAAGCCAGTGGGTTTAATGTTGGTATCGCTGGTTATTGCCATGGGGGTTAATACTGTGGATTTGTGGATAGCTTATGAGGCCGGCGAGCATAGTATCCGGGGAGAGCCCGTGCTCTCCGAGCAAGACCGCACGCAATCTGCCGGCCTGGATGTGGATTATATACTGGCCTGGAGCTATGGTGTGGAAGAAACCCTCACCTTGCTGGTCCCTGATTTTAAAGGTGGAGGATCCAGAAAAGAGCTGAGTGAAAACTCAAATACCTACCAGGCATTGATTCAAAACAGAATTCCCAGACATAATGCCCGGGACTTTATTAAAAATGTCCCCACTTATTGGGGAAAGCAGCCTTTTACCTCAGGCCCCGTTTATGTGGGAGCATTAATATTTTTTCTTTTTATCTTCGGCTTTTTCATTGTGGAAGACCGTTACAGGTGGTGGATACTTGCAATCACCGTCCTGGCAGTCCTGCTCTCCTGGGGGAAAAATATGCAGTGGTTTTCCGAATGGTTTATACATTACTTTCCCGGATATAATAAGTTCCGGGCGGTATCCATGATATTGGTCATCCCGGAATTTACCATGCCCCTTATGGCCGTATTGGCCCTTAGGAGAATATTGTATAACCAGGTGTCCAAAGAGCGGATAATGCTTGTATTAAAGCGAACTGCCTACGTTATAGGTGGGTTTTTGATTTTTATTTTGATATTTGCTACCGAACTATTCTCTTTTAGTGCTCCCGGCGACCAGAACCTGGTGGCAGGAGGTCAGCTCCCTCAATGGCTTATGGATGCTATTCGGGAAGACCGTATCCGTATTATGCGTACAGACACAATCCGGTCGCTGGTGGTGATACTGCTTGGTGCCGGGGTTATTTGGCTGTGGATAAAAAATAAAATTAAAGCACAGTATGCCATAATCGGCATAACAGTTATCACCCTGGTTGACTTGTGGGGGGTAGATCGCCGCTACCTTAATGAGGGTAATTTTATCTCTAAAAGGAAGCATGAAACACCTTACAGCCCATCTCAAGCCGACCTGCTTATAAAAAATGACCCCGATCCTCACTTCAGGGTGTACAACCAACTCCAGGATCCTTTCCGGGATGCACGGACATCCTACTTCCATCGATCCATAGGCGGATATCATGGGGCAAAACTTCAAAGATACCAGGATATTATTGACCACCACCTGGCCCGACAGAATATGGATGTGTTTAATATGCTGAATGCAAAATACTTTATCGTAAGGGGAGAGGATAATCAGCCACAAGCCAGGATAAATCCCAATGCATTAGGGAATGCATGGTTCGTATCCGACTATGAAGTGGTAGAAAACCCCGACGGCTCTATAAGAGCATTACATGATTTTACTCCGCGGTCAAAGGCAATTGTGGAAAAAGATGATGCAGCCCCCCTGGGAAATAAAACCTTCCAGAGGGATACTGCCGCAAGTATAACCCTGGAGCACTATCAGCCTAATTACCTCAGGTATACAGCTCAAACAGCTAAGGAGCAGATTGCGGTATTCTCAGAAGTATACTTTCCCGGTGGATGGGAAGCTTATATCAATGGTGAAAAAGCCCGGCACTTCAGGGTGAACTACACCCTCCGTGGAATGGTGGTCCCCCCAGGTAGTCACACCATAGAGTTTGAATTTAAACCCCATGCCTTTTATACCGGGAGAATTATTGCAGGAATCAGTTCCGCACTGTTAATCGTTTTGCTGCTGGGAGGGTTGTTTATTATATCTAAAAACCATTTGAGGAAAATTAAGCAGCCCCGCTAAAAATTAGAAATAACCTTGTATTATGGAAAATATAAGCTTTAACAGATACAGAAAAGATCATTATAAAAAAGACGCTAAAGAAGAAAATTTCCTGGAAGGGTTTAATAATTATTTGCTTAAGAAAGAGGAAAAAGAATATAAGGACTACCCGGTAGAATATCCTTTTATCTTTGTTATTGGCGCACCCCGGTCCGGAACCACACTATTAACCCAGTTAATAGCAAGTGCATTTGATATTGGTTACATTAATAATCTTGCTGCAAGGTTCTATCTTGCACCCCTCCACGGCTTGAGATTTTCCAGATCGGTTCTGGGTGAAAAACGGGAGACCGCCTTCCAGTCCGATTATGCCCGAACACACAATTTAGCAGATATTCATGAATTTGGATACTTCTGGAAATACTGGTTAAACAAGTATACCGTGGATGATATTGTGCAGTCTTCCTCTAATGAAAAAGACCTGAACTGGACCGCTTTGAAAAATGTGCTGGCAACTCTTCAGAATGAAAATAACAAGCCATTTATATTTAAAAATATATATGGGGCTTACCATATGCAGAAAATGGTGAGTGTTTTGAAAAAAGTAATTTGGGTTTATATCGAAAGAGACAAACTGGATACAGCAATTTCCATATTAAATGCCAGGAAGAAGTACAACACCGATCTTAATGTTTGGTGGTCATATTACCCCCTGGAGTATTATGATATTAAAGACATGGATTACACTTGGCAGATTGCCGGACAGATATACTATTTGCAAAGATATTATATGTCTGAGTTTGAAAAGCTTCCGGAAAAAAACTGCTTAAAAGTTTCTTATGAAGAGTTATGTTATTCGCCTCAAGCCATTATTAAAAAGATTAGGAAAAAGTCAATAGCACATGGTTTTGACATTCCAATAGGCGGGCAGATTCCCAATAGTTTTCCCATTAAGACCTATGATGACTTTAGTGAAGAAAAGCGTATTTTTTCCAATCGCTTTGATCAGTTTTGACGGAGCTGCAGTTTTTACCAGTTTACAGGTAATTCCGGCTTTCCGGGCCGTGGTTCATAAGGATGTCAACAATGGATAAGTTAGGGATGAAATTGTTATGCAACTGGGTGTAAGCCGGGTGTTCAAATTGTTGATAATCCAGGCGGATGCCGTGCTTCTTCAACAACTCCGGGTCATTATATTTCTCTGCTCCCCGGCCTGATAAATAAACGTTGGCATCAAAATGGCGGCATATATTTATAATCAACTCATTCTTTTGCCCAGAGTCGGCGTTGTCAATTTGGGATAAAAGATGAATATCCGTGCCTATATTCAGCTCCCGGACAACAAAATGGATAAATGAGATATTCATCTGACAGAAATCAGTGTGCTGGAACAGCTCTTTAATCACCGGAAAATATCTCTGGAAGTGTGTAGCTTTTTTATAGTTCAGCTCCATAGCTTTTAATGCTTTTTTTGCCCATTTGGCATCTGCAATACGTGCCATTTTGTAGGTTATCTTGCCCTCATTACCCTTGGGTTTTGCAACAGGAACTACCAGTTCAAGTTCTCCTTGTGCCGATTTTATTTTATTTCTGTTGGCAATGCTTTTTCCTCTGGGTAGCTGAACGGTATCTAAGATTATAAAAACATCAGACTTTTTAATTTTGTGAAAATATCCAAGCCAGGGAATAAAGTTGGGCTGGTGTATGGACAGTGTTTTTTCTTCTTTTTGCATAAGATAGATTTATTATAACTTTCAAGAATGTGCCCTATTCGGTTGGTGCTGTTGGGGGGTTTACATAATCCATCGGATAACTTCAAAGGCTTCAGCATAATCGGTGTTGACCTGAACGCCTCTGGTTTTAGCTAACGAATAAATAAAGTTTGAGTTAGCATAATATCTGGTTTTTTGGCTGTTGTATTCTTGTAATGCTAAGTTTTTTTTCTTTATATGTCTTTCTTTCAGCTTTATAAAGCACTGGTTCTTGAATGTTAAATTGTTCCATGGAACTTCATATGCAAGTATTGTGGAGTGTTTAAATGCTCTAATTCCTTCGGCTGCAACAGTAGCATGGTCCTGGTGCAAATCTTCAGGAGACGGAACAAAGATCAAATCAGGTTTAAGGGATTTTTTAAGCTTAATTAATTCTTCCAGAATATCCTGGCGGATATAATTTAACTTTCTGACTTCAAAGCCATAAATAATTAAATTTTCCGGCTTTATTCCTAATTTTACAGTTGCCTTTTTGACTTCTTTTTCCAGGATATCTTGCGGCAATCCTTCCGGTACTGATTTTTTTGCAGTTGAAAATGCTACATAATGGACAATACAACCTTCTTCTAAAAACTTGGCAATACTGCCACCACAGCCAAATTCACCGTCGTCTGTGTGCGGGGCAAGGATTAATATGTTCTTGTACATACCTAATGGGTTTATTTAATTATGTTCTTTATAAATCTTCAATTAGTCTTACGATTCGTTTTGTAAGGGCTAATCGTGAATATTTTTCATGGTTTTTGGTGTTGCTTGTTAACATATTGGCTTTAAACTGGGTATAGTAATTATCCAAAACCTGAAATGCTTTATCGTTATTGTTGAAATCTACTACTGTCCCGGCGTCACATTGATTAATTACACTTGCCAGATCGCTATCCAGGGGGGCAATGGCCAAAACAGGCTTGCTTGCAGCCAGGTATTCAAAAAGTTTTCCGGTTAAAATCCCTTTTGAATATTTGGTATTGGAAATCATCAATAATAATACACTGGCCGTTTGTTGCAATTCCAGCACCTTGTTATTGGGCAGATAATCATATTTTGTGATAAATGAGGTTATGTTTATTTCTTTAAAAAATTGTAATTCATTATGATCGATAGCTCCAGCCTGAACAATTTCCAGGTCATTTTTTAGTTCAGGATAGTGATATAACAACCTGCTTATGGCCTTCCACAGGAAGTGCTGGTTTTTATTTCTGGAAATGTTTCCGGTGTGGACAATTCTGAATTTTTTGTTATTGGTAGGTTTTATAGCCGGGGTTTCTTCCAGGTCAAATCCATTTTCTACCACCTCTATTTTTCTCTGGCTGATGCTCTCCAACTCTTTGGCAATGGTTTTTCCTACGGTAATTACACGGTCTGACCTTTTCAGCACCTTTTTTTCCAGCTTATGATGCAAGGCATTTGCAGGTGCTGACAGAGGAAGGTTTGGGTAGTAATATATTTTAGTCCACGGATCGCGAAAGTCGGAAATCCAGGGAATCCCAAGCGATCTTTTCAGATGCATTCCAATTAAATGTAAACTGTGAGGAGGTCCGGTGGTAATAATGGCTTTAACGGGATTTGATGCAAGGTATTTTTTTAAAAACCTGACAGAGGGCTTTACCCAAAAACGCCTGGCATCAGGAATAAATAGATTGCTGCGAATCCAAAGGGCAACTTTTTCTTTTCCGGGGCTTCCGGCGCTGGTGCTGATAAAACCACCCTGATTGAATTTTTCTTCTTTCCTTTTGCTGGTGAATTTTCTGTATAATGTATAGGGTTCCCAAATGGGGGTTTTAATAACCTCCATGCTTTTTGGTAAATCGTAGCCAATAGAATTATCGGTTGCCGGATAATCTGCATTATCTGCGGTATAAATCACAGGATCATACCCTAACCTGTGAAGGTATTTTGCCGTTTTTACCCATCGTAAAACACCGGAACCACCACTGGGAGGCCAGTAGTAGGTTATTATCAATATGCGTTTTAACATGCCTAAGTGTGCTTAAGATGATGCAAAAGTACAACTTAAAGATGAGTCCAGTCTAAAAAGGTACTTTTGATTTTCAGCGGCTTTTTGCCCCGGACCCTAAAGGGTGAAGCCGCTGAAAATCAGCCACCCTTTAGGGATGGGGCAAAGCTGATTTTCAGCGGA
>PWNQ01000172.1 GCA_003557725.1 Bacteroidales bacterium
CAAGGCCGGATTGCTTCCTGTAGGAGTCAACCCTGAGAATGACCTGGTGGAGATCGTAGAAGTAAAAGACCATCCCTGGTTTGTGGCAGTGCAGTTCCATCCCGAATATAAAAGTACTGTGGATAAGCCTCACCCACTGTTTGCCGGGTTTATTAAAGCGGCTAATAAGTATCAAATGGAGCGATCGATGACGTAAATGATTGTCAGAGAGAATAAATAGATGGCCTTGCTGCACCTTTCCCAAGGCTTTGGAAAGCTTTTTCCCGGGAATAAACGGGGAAATAAAGGTTTTGATTATTTTTGCGCCCCTGTCCACGCCAGCAGGGTAGGGAGGTAATAAAAAGAATTAGAGAATATAATAAAAGTTGTAGTTGCATGAATAAGGATACCGTAGTAGGCTTGTTGCTGATCTTTGGCATTATGATCGGCTATTCCATATGGTTTGCCCCGGAGCCCCGGGAGGTGCCTGAAGAGTCTAAAGAAGTTGTTCGCCAGCATGATACCCCTGATGCCCGGGAGGTGACGCCGGAAGATACCGTGCAGGAGCCTCAAAGCACCGGTCAAACACTGCCAGATCAGGAAGGCCGGGAAGGCCGGGAAGAGGTTACCCATAGAGGCTCTTTTTCTCACGCCAGCCGGGGAGAAAATCAGTTTTATATCTTAGAGAACGATCTGATGCGGATGAAGATCTCCAGTGAAGGGGGTCGGGTGGCACAGGTGCAACTAAAGAAATATGAAACCTATGACAGTCTGCCTGTTATTCTTTTCACCCCCGACTCTTCCAGGTTTTCTTTTCAGTTTTACAACGACCGCGACCACCTGGTGAACACGGGAGACTACTATTTTGAGCCAGTCTTTTACCAAACGGCCCCGGAGAATCACCTTCAGGCCGGTAGTGGTGAGCCGCTGGTGTTTGGTATGCGCCTGTATGACTACCCGGCGGAGGATACCGAGCCCAACGGCCAGGGATACCTGGAGTTTAAATATACCATCACCCCCGGATCGTATATGGTGGATGTGGAGATGGTGATGAACAATCTGGGACGGTCTATGCGGAGTGTATATGGAAACAATGTGCTGGACCTGGAATGGAATGCACAGCTGCGCCAGCAGGAAAAGTCGCAAAGGGCCATTATGGGCGGCGGATCTACTATCTTTTACCGGGATAACCTGGGCGAAGTGGATGACCTGGGTGAACGGGATGAGGGCTATGAGGAGATCTCCACAGCAGTGGAGTGGATCGCTTTCAAGCAACGATTTTTTAATGTCACCTTTTGGTCCAGAGAAAAAGCCATCGAGTCGGCCGAGCTGAGGGTGGTCACCGAAACGGAAGACCCACCCCCGGGATCACGATATCTGAGAACCATGGAAACCTTGCTGGCAGTTCAATACCAGGACCCTCAAAACCACTCTGCCGACTTTGCCTTTTACTTTGGACCCAACGACTATACTATATTGAGAGGCTATGAGCTGGAAATGGAACAACTGATCCCCCTGGGATGGGGCTTCTTCCTGCTCCACTGGATCAACCGGTATGCGGTTATACCTGTATTTAACTACCTGGAAGGCTTTGACCTGAGCTATGGGATCATTATCTTTATACTTACCTTGCTCCTTAAAATTATACTGTTCCCCATTGCATACAAAACCTATAAGTCCTCGGCCAGGATGCGTGTGTTAAAGCCTGATGTGGAGGAGATCGGCAAGAAGTATCCCAAGAAAGAAGATGCCATGAAGAAGCAACAGGCTACCATGGCACTATACAAGAAAGCCGGAGTGAACCCTCTGTCGGGATGCCTGCCCATGCTTTTACAGCTACCCATCCTGATCGCCATGTTCCGGTTCTTTCCCTCTTCCATCGAGCTGCGTGGAGAAAGCTTCCTGTGGGCCCACGACCTGTCTTCCTTCGACTCCATTGCCCAACTGCCCTTCACCATACCCTTTTACGGAGACCATGTGAGCCTGTTTACCCTGCTTATGGCCATATCTACGGCCCTGTACACCTATATGAACAGCCAGAACATGAACACCGGACAGCAAATGCCCGGAATGAAAACCATGATGTATATGATGCCGGTGATGCTGCTGTTTATCTTTAACGGATATGCCTCCGGACTGAGCTACTATTACTTCCTGGCCAATATGATCACCTTCCTGCAGATGGTAGCCATCCGACGGTTTATCGATGAAGATGCCATCCGAGTGAAAATCCAGGCCAACAAGAAGAAAACGGTGAAAAAGTCTAAATTCCAGCAGCGCCTGGAAGAAGCCGCCAACCGGCAACAACAAAAGCGCAAGCGGTAGCTATGCGCAAAGCCATATATAGAACCACGGTTTGTTTATCCCTGAAAAATGTTTTGCCATGAGCCTTGACAGCCTGAATGCCATTAGCCCCATAGACGGGCGATATGCCGGAAAAACCAGCCCGTTGGGTGACTATTTCTCCGAAGCCGCACTCATACGATACCGCGTACGCGTGGAAGTGGAGTACTTTATCGCCCTTTGCCAGTCTGAAACGGGAATAACAAAGCAGGTGAACAGCAGTCACTTTGAAGACCTCAGGAACATATATATAAACTTCTCCCACCATGATGCCCGAAAGGTTAAAGAGATCGAGAAATCCATCAACCACGACGTGAAAGCGGTGGAATACTTTGTGAAAGATAAACTGGACCACCTGGGACTGTCGCCATATAAAGAGTATGTGCACCTGGGCCTCACCTCACAGGATGTGAACAATACGGCAGTGCCCCTGTCGCTGAAAGAAGGCTGGACCCAACAGCTGGAGCCATTGATGCACCAACTGCTGCAACTGCTGGATGAAAAGGCCCAACAATGGATGAGCATCCCCATGCTGGCTCGTACCCACGGCCAGCCCGCATCCCCAACCAAACTGGGGAAAGAAATTAAAGTGTTCGCACACCGAATGAGTAAACAACTTATACCACTGAAAAACTTCCCCTTCTCCGGAAAATTTGGCGGAGCTACCGGAAACTTTAACGCCCATCAGGTGGCATTCCCAAATACCGACTGGGAAGAATTTGGGAACAAGCTGCTGAAAGATAACCTGGGACTGGTTAGACAACAATATACCACCCAGATCGAACACTATGACGACATGGCCGCTTTCTTTGCATCCATCCAACGCATCAACACCATCCTTTTGGACTATGCCCGGGACGTGTGGACCTATATATCCATGGACTACTTCAAGCAACGGATCGTGGCCGGAGAGGTGGGCTCTTCTGCCATGCCTCATAAAGTGAACCCCATAGACTTTGAAAATGCCGAAGGAAACCTGGGAATAGCCAACGCCATGCTGGTACACCTGCAACAGGAACTGCCCATATCACGCCTCCAAAGAGACCTGACCGACTCTACCGTCACACGAAATATCGGCGTACCTCTGGCACATACCATGATCGCAATTAAAGCACTGATCAAAGGAACAGGAAAACTGGTGGTGAACAACAATAAAATCAATGCCGACCTGGAAGATAACTGGACCGTAGTGGCGGAAGCTATTCAAACTATCCTTAGAAGAGAAGGCGTGGAAAACCCTTATGAAAAGCTGAAAGACCTGACCCGTACCAACGAAAAGATCAACCGGGAGAAAATACATGCCTTTATCCAACAGCTGGATGTAGACGAAAGAGTGAAAGAGGAACTGAAAAAGATCACCCCCCAGAATTATACGGGCATCTATTAGCTAATCCCGCCGCCGTTTCCGCCGCCCCGCAATTCCGAAAGATAGTTTAACAGGGATAGACCTTACCTGTGGACCATGAATAAATGATGGATGCCTGCCGGGGGGATGAAGGTTATTCATCAGGCGTATTTTCGGCAGGGTGAGCCAGCCGGAAGCCAACGCTGCGATAATAGCGGTCGGGACAAATGCCGGCACGGTAGCTCACGCGGCAACGATCAGGCTTATTGAGCCAACTGCCGCCGCGAAGAACACGCTCGGTGCCTCTTGCAGGACCCGCAGGGGATTGCTTGTCATCGCTGCAATAAGACCCAAACCAGTCGCTGCACCACTCCCAAACGTTACCGGTCATGTCATGTATACCCAAATCGTTACCCCCCTTGATGCCCACAGGATGGGTCTTCCTATCACTGTTCCCGCTATACCAGGCTACATCATTAATATTATTGTTGCCACTGTACCTGAACATGTTGCCCTTGATGCCACTCCGGGCTGCAAACTCCCACTCTGCCTCCGTAGGTAACCGGTACCACTTGCCGGTTTTTTCATTTAACCGTTTTATAAAATTCTGAACCTGGTTCCAGCTTACCCGTTCCACCGGACACCGGTCGCAACCCCTGAAATACGAGGGATTACTTCCCATAACAGCCCGCCACTGAGCCTGGGTTACCGGATACTTACCCATATAATAATCGCCAAGCGTTACCTTATGTGCCGGATGCTCATCGGTATAGCACTGATCATCCTGCTCCCTGGTGCAACCCATAATAAAAGAACCCCCATAAACATATACCATTTCAAAATGTAACTCTGATACATCAAGGCGATAATCCACAGAATACTCCTGCTCCGAATAATAAAAAGGTGCAGAGAAAGAACCGTATTGGGGAACACCTCCACAAAACACCAGGAAAAATACCACCACGGATTTTAATAATAACGTCTTCATTTTTAATCACAATATTTGTAGTCCGTAAAAAAGGAAAATAGATAAACCCACTAACTGGATTTGAGGCCATATACTATAAGACCGGTATTTTGAGGCCATATACTATATACTATCATACTATATACTATCATACTATATACTATATGCTATATACTATATACTATAAGACCGGTATAAAGATACAAAATTCTCACAACCGCCCTATCCCTAAAGGATTGCTGATTTTCAACGGTTTTACACTTTAGGGGCGGGATAAAATGCCGCTGAAAATCAATTGTAACCAGTAAAGAACGGACTTATGTTTGATAAATCAATAATAACGATTTGCTATTATTTTAACGCATCAGCAGTATGGGATAATAATGGAATAAGCATACCTTTGCACCTTTCAAACGGGTAAAAATATCGGGTCATGCGGATAGGGTTTAGGAAGCAGATAGATACGTTATTAAGGTATAATCTAAGCTTGTTGGGATTTGGTTTTCTGTTGTCTTTTTTCTCCAGTTTTGGGCAGACTTTTCTGCTTTCCCTGTATGTTCCTTCCATAGAGTCTTTACTGGGCATCAGCAATACGGAGTTTGGGGCCATTTATGCTGTGGCTACCATTGGCAGTGCATTGACACTGCCCTGGATCGGGGGTTATTTTGATAAGGTAAAGCCCGGGGTCTATACGTTGATGGTGGTTGGTGGCTTATTTGCTGCGCAGTTGCTATTGTCATTTTCATATCATATCCTGCTGGTTGTGGTTTCCTTTTATGGGTTACGGCTTTTTGGTCAGGGCTTACTGTCGCACACTTCCATATCCACCATGGCGCGTTACTTCAGCACGCACCGTGGGAAGGCCATTGGCACGGCCAGTCTGGGTCATCCGGCCGGAGAGGCGGTGCTTCCCCTTTTGGTGACGCTAATTATCACTGCTCTGGGCTGGCGAGCTGCATTGCAGCTGTCGGCACTGGCCACCCTCATATTGCTGGCTCCCCTGGCCATGGTGTTGCTGTATCATTCACGCACACGCATCCAGGACTACCACCGGAAGGCGGCGTCCGCTAATGGTCAGGGGAGGAAAGTAAAGGCGTGGAAGGTTATCCGGGAGCGCCGGTTCTGGATTATCACTCCTATTGTATTTATTGTAGGGTTTACCAATACGGCCATATTCTTTTTTCAGCTCAAGCTGGGCGATGCCCGGGGCTGGAGCCCGGAGTGGGTGGCCGGATCCATATCTGCTTTCGCCATCTCCGGGGCGGTGGGCGTAGCCTCCATTGGTACTTTTATCGACCGGTTCTCCGCCCGGCGATTGTTCCCTTTCCATATGTTTATCTACGGACTGGGCGTGGCCGTGCTGATCCTGTTTGAACACCCCGTAGCATATCCGGTGGCACTGGCACTGATCGGCCTGGGACAAGGCACCGGAAGAACTATAAAAGATGCTATGCTGGCCGAAGTGTATGGCGTGGACGTTATCGGAAGGATCCGGAGCATCTTTATTACTATTATGGTGGTCAGTACCGCCGTAGGACCGATCATCTTTGGCGTATTCCTGGACAGGGGCGTATCCTATTCGGCCATCTTTACCGGCGTACTGGTGGTGATTATCCTTACCCTTATCAACGGAATGCGAAAGCTTTGACAGATACATAGGAGTAAGGATTTTGTGTTTTGTGTTTTGGTGTTCAGTTTTTATACCGGTTTCTGTTGGCAAATGCCACCAGCGAAAGCATAATGGGCACTTCTACCAGGACGCCTACCACAGTGACCAGGGCAGCGGGCGACTGGAGGCCGAACAGAGCAATAGATACAGCCACCGCCAGCTCAAAGAAGTTGCTGGCTCCAATCAAAGCTGCCGGAGCACATACATTATGGGGTAACTTTAGCTTCCTGCCACCAAACCAGGCCAGAAAAAAGATAAAATAGGTCTGGATGATCAGGGGAATGGCCGCCAAAACAATGATCAAAGGGTTGTTAAGAATGTTTTGCCCCTGGAAAGCAAACAGCAAAACCAGCGTGATCAATAAAGCAATAATGCTTACCGGCTTAAACTTTGGAAGGAAAATATTCCTAAACCAGTCCTTCCCACGTCTCTGAAGTAAGATGCGCTGCGTGATTACACCCGCAACCAGCGGAACCACAATAAAGATCACTATGGAAGCTACCAGCGTGTCGTAGGGGATGGTCACATCGGTGATGCCCAATAACAGGCCCACAATGGGAATGAATGCCACAAGGATGATCAAGTTGTTTACCGATACCTGAACCAAAGTGTAGTTGGGGTCACCATTGGTGAGGTAAGACCACACAAAGACCATGGCCGTACAGGGAGCTGCACCCAGGATGATGGCCCCGGCAATGTACTCCCCCGCCAACTCCGGGTCTATCCACGCAGCATAAATTTTTGAGAAAAAGATCCACGCGAAAAAGGCCATGGTAAATGGCTTAATGGCCCAGTTAATGATAACGGTCCAAACAATCCCACGAGGCTTTTTGCCGATCTGACGAATGCTGCTAAAATCAACCTGAAGCATCATGGGATAGATCATCATCCAAATAAGAATGGCCACAGGAATGTTCACCCGGGCAATCTCCATGCTGCTGATAATCTCCATGCTGTCTCCTGCCAGATGACCAATGCCGATGCCCCCTAATATGCCCAATGCTACCCAAATGGTTAAATACTTCTCGAAAAAACCAATGGTCTTCTTTGGCTTTTTAGGTATTACGACTTTTTTTACTGGATCTTTCATATGTTTAAAAATTTACATATTGCTTAATATCAGATAGTTGTATTATCGACACCACAGCGAATCCCGAATTCTCGGGACAGGTCCCGAATTCTCGGGACAGGCCCCGAAGGGGTGACATGATTATTTCTTCGC
>PWNQ01000203.1 GCA_003557725.1 Bacteroidales bacterium
CTCTTTTCTCTTTTCCCTTTTCCCTTTTCCCTTTTCACTTAGGTCAGGACACCCCACATTATCTCAGCAGTGTAACAGTACCGTTCACCGATCGTTTTTTTTGCTGGTTTTCATCCACATATTCGGTGAAAGAGATGACGTAGAAGTATGTTCCTTCCGCGCATTCTACTCCATTTGAAGCTCTTCCGTCCCATCCGTTTTGCATATCCCTGGTTCGGAACACTTCATTTCCCCAGCGACTATATATAACCATTTCAAAATCGGTGATATTGGTTGTTTCGGGGATAAATCGGTCATTATATCCATCATCATTGGGGGTAAACACGTTGGGCAAGTTGAATTCCGGCTGGCAGGGCAACAGAGTAAGGGTATCGGATGTTGTGCATGCACCCTGGGTTATTCTTACCCAGTAGTTTCCTGTTTTGTAGGCGGTAATATAAGAGTAGGTTTCTCCGGTGTTCCACAGGTATGTATCAAATCCCTGGGGAGCGTCGATAGTGGTAGATTCACCCAGACACAGCTGCCGGTCTTGGCCCAGGTTCAGGTAAGGCATACTGTCCATGGCTGCCACAATGGTATCCATTTCGCTCCAGCAGCCGTCCATATCCCTTACTGCCAAAATAAAGGTATCCGGTTCCCACACCAGCCGGCTGTGCTGATGCAGTCCGTCCAGCCAAACCACCTCCATAAAGTGACTTCCGGCATCCAGCAGCATGGTATCCCCTTCACAAAATACGGTATCACTTAGGGGAACCTCTACGGGTGGGGGCTGGTCGATAAATGCGCTGTCATAGGTAACGCAGAGCTGGTCGGCAGTGACCTGCACGGTATACCATCCGGGATGCTGGTTGTCTATAAACTGGGCAGTATCGCCCGTTTCCCATTGAAAAAGATAGCTGACTGCAGTATCGGGCACCAGGATCTGGGCGTATCCGTCATCGCCATCATAACAGGTAGTTGGAAGTGTTTGAAAATCAACATCCAGCAAGCAGTCCAGGTAAGTGGAGTCCATCACCACACAGTTATCGGCATAGGTAACCGTCACATAATACCATCCCGAAGAATCCACCACGATTTCATCAGCAGTGCTGCCGGTGCTCCACTGGTAAGTGGTTCCCGGGCTGCCGTTAAAGTTGACGGTGCTCAGGACGGTATCTCCTCCCAGGTAGAAGTAAGACGTATCGGGCAAGCCATAAACGTACTGGGGTCCGTTATCAAATATCCAACCCTGGTTATTACTAATATCCACACTATACGCACCTGCATAGAAGGTTGCCCCCCCCTGGGTATGTATATCTCTCATATTTATAAAGTCACCGGATACCATTCCGGTATCCATTTCCACCTGTGCATAAGACCCTTCATGGGTGGATCCCAAAGTGATATAGTAGCAATTGTTTCCCCGGATACCCATGTGGCGCTTAACGGTTTGTGTTTCTCCATGCTCCAGAAAGTAGGTATTTCCCGGGAAAAACAACAGGGAGTCGGAAACGGATCTACCCAAAACGGTGATATCTCCCTTCATGGATAAGCGGTTAAAAAGGCCCTGGGTGTTTCCTTGTTGCAGCACGGCGGGGAGAACATTGGTAAAGCTCACGTTATGGTATTGCTGCACACTGCCGTTAAGTATCTCCATATTCAGTGGGACTGCGCTTCCGGAGTCGTTGAGGTGGATATGAGAGGTGCCTGCGTCCAGTGTTAAGTTATTTCCGTTCATTCGCCATTGGCGGCTGATAAAAACATTGGAGGTGTCCAGGTTAAGGGTTCGGTTATTATTAAATGATGATTCAAACGTTCTGCATTTCATCGGGTGTCCGTTGGTGTTCAATGTTCCGTGGCGCAGCTGGATGGATTGGTTTGCTTCCAGTCCGTCCAACAGGCTCCATTCTCCGCCCGACTGGTCAAAATACACATAGGGAAACACATGGCCTGCTGACTCTATGGTGTTTCCGGTGGTATCCGACTTAAGCCGGAGGGTTACATTGGCACTCATGGAGTCGATATAAGTTAGGGAACCATACAGGCTCAACTGGGAACCCTGGTAAACCGGATGGTACGCTGCGCCGGTCCAGTCCATAGTATGACATTCTCCAAAATCGACCATGGTCACTTCATTACTGCTATCGTTGGGAAAGGAGTTATGGTCAAAATACACATTATCCCGTTTTGTGGGTATGCAGGCCCCTCCCGGTCCGCCGCTGCTATATGACCAATGGTCGGGGTTGAACCAGCTCCCTGACCCGTTAACCCAATACAAGTCCAAAGGCAACGGAGGCGTTACCGTCCACCCTGCCGTATTCCCCAAATCCTCCGAGTTGATGGCATGATAACCTGCCGAACCCATGCCGTGGATATCCTTGATACGCACATAATCCAGTTGGGCATTCCCATTTACCTGCTGTACAAAGGCTTCATCTCCGGGAGATTCGGTGCGGATATGAATATAGTTATTACAATCACCCGCTGCATGCCAATGGTTTATTATGGTTTGAGTATCGTGATGGGACAGCTCATAGGTCATGGATTTGGAAAAAACAAGGGTATCAAAAGTATTATTTCCCCATATATTTCCATTATCTACAAAGGTTACTTTGTTAAAAAGGGGGTTTACCAGCATTGAAGCCGTAACCTCATGAGCACCGCCACCTGAGTCGGAGAATAAAATCCGGTCATAATGGATATGGCATGCTCCCATGTTATAGATTCCACTTTTTGAACCCGTAAACTCCACCAGTGAGTTGGCACTGTTAAAGGTTACCAGGCTATCGCAGTTCATTGAGAATGCATCGTAAAGGTCGTCGGCGGTTACACGGATATAAGCCCCGGAAAGGTCCATGGCTTTAGGGACAACAGTTTCGGATGTAAACTGATGAGTGTACATACCTTTTTGGTTCAGGCTGAGGGACCCGCCGTTAAGGTAGATGGAAGAGTCACATTTGAGGGTATCCAGCAGGGTCCATTCTCCTGTTCCATCAAAGAGCACATGGTTTCTAAACCAATGTTCTCCGCTATAGATCACGTTGCCTGTATCGCTGGATGGGAAATAGGTATATCCATTAAACTGGAGTAAAAAGGTATCGGGGAACCAGAGGCTTCCGAAGATGCGGAGTCGTTGGTTTTCTTTTCCACTCAGCACCGGCATCACATTAACATTGGTCCAGTCCATGGAGTTACATAATGCATTTATATTGTCGATCACCACCGAGTCTCCGGAAGCGTTGAAGGAGTTTTGGTCAAAGAACACGTTATCGGTGGGTCCTGGCAGGCATGCACCTCCCGGTCCGCCACTGCTATTGGCCCAATGTGCCGTATCGCTCCAGTGTCCTGGTCCGCCAACCCAGTACAGGTCGGTTCCGCCCGGGGATGTGAAGGTCCATCCGGCATTATCTCCCAGGTCTTCAGACTGGTTGGCAAGGAATGTGGCGCCACCATATCCTTTTATGCCCCGCATGCTTACCTGATCCACACCTATGGTTCCCATTGGGCTAAAGATCATTGCCGTATCAGATAAGGAAAGGCTTTGCAGGGTGATCCATCCCAGACACCCTCCCGATGCATCCAAATGATGAATGACGGTCTGGGTACTGTTTGCCTCCAGTTCATAAATACGGCCTTCATTGAAATGGAGCGTATCCATAACAGCATTTCCATACATTTTCCCGTTTCCAAAAAAGGAAAGCTTATTGAAACCTGTTTGATGATTCACAATACTTGCTTCTCCGTTCTCATAGAGAAAAGTCATATTATGATAGTCCAGGGCCGGAGTTTCCACATTATAAACTTTGGCCAGGGAGTCGGCAAAGATGATCTGTGAGGTTCCTGCATCCAGCGTTACCACATCTTGTTTCATAAACCAGTAGGTGGAGTCAGGGTGAGCAAGTTTTATAGTACTGCTTCCCAGTGTGAGGCTTTTTTGTGTGGGGGTATTGGAAATAAAGGCACCACAAGCAATGTACTGATCGTTGGTATTGAGGTGTCCGGCATTAAGCTTCAGGTCCATTTCAGGCAGTTTGAGGCTATCCTGCAGTGTCCATCCTCCGCTACCCGAAAACCTCACCAGGCAGGGCAGGAGGCTGTTTCCGGTCTGTATAGTTTCACCCATATCATTGGAGCGAAATTGAAGGATACCTCTATGCCAGAAATTCACATACTGATCCAGCGAAAAGGAGCCATGCACATTCATGGTATTTACACCGGACAGGGTGTTGGGGCAACTGTCGTTTTTTATCCAGGTAAAGTTATTGCATTCCACCGGGTCAGCTCCCAGGAACAAGGTGTCGCAGTTTCCCGAGTGTTGGTCAAAGATCACATCGTCCACAAAGGTTGGCGGGCATTCACCAGCGGCCCCTCCGGAGCTTAGTGACCAGCGGGCAGTGTCGTTCCAGTGTCCGCCCCCATTTACCCAATACAGTGTACGGGGGGGCGGCATGGTAAAATTCCAGCCCGGATTATTGCCCAGGTCGTGGGAATGAACCGCATTAAACGTGGCCCCACCCGTGGCATGAATATTTTCCAGATATGCATACTCCACTGTAATTGCCCCGCTGTTGGAAGTAAAAACGGCCTGGTTGCTATTACAGATTATTTGAACATAACTGACACATGTGCTGTTACAGATAATGTCCCCACTCAGGTGTTGTGTTTTTCCAGGGCTGATATTCAGCGTATTATTACCATAAATGATAAGATTGTTCAGGTTGGTGCTGGCGTTTAGAAAGCCGTCCTTCTGAAACTCCAGATCATTAAGGGTAAGTTGCATATTATTGGTTCTCAGCTGCCCGTTAAACTCTGTAAACACCACATCATAGAAGGTTAATGCCGGCGTGTTGGATATGCGAAAAAGGGCATTCTGGTCATCCCCCAATACCACTGTGGAATTACCCGGGTCTACGGAAATATTGTTTCCCTCAATTTCCAGGTCTTGGGTTTTGATCACCGATTGTCCCATGACCAGGCTTCTGTTGTTGGCGGATATGGATGTAAACAACTCGCTTTCTACATATTGAGAATTGGTATTGAGCGTTCCCTGGGTGAGCCGTATTTCTTCAGCCCTCAGGCTGTCTTCCAGTATCCATCCCCCTCCCACGCCCTGAAAGCGCAGTTCTTCAATAAAGTGCCCAGCCGTAACAATGGTATTTCCCGGCTGAAGAGCATTGAAACGAAGACTGATGTCTGCTTTCCAGTTCATATTTTTTTGCAAGCGAAAGGAACCATAGATAAAAGCCTGAACACAAATACCGGAAAAAACCATGGAGTGGGCCTGGTCTATTATGAAGTCTTTAACGGAAATGGAAGAGATATTTAGATTAACTACCTGACCGGGAGAAGAAAAAGAGTTGGCATCAAAGATAACATTGTCTGAAGAACCGGGGGCTACTAAATGGTTGGTGCTGCCGCCGGATGTGGTAGCCCAATTGTTGATATCCGTCCAGTCACCACTATCTCCAACCCAATAGTAGTCAACTGAAAATGCATTGGTAACCAAAAATAAAAAAAGTAATACGTGTAGTGTTCGTCCCATAATACAAGTGTGTTATCTGATAAACTTGCGATTAATAATACTGGGTTATAAAAAGCTGCCTGTTGAGTTTTTCCTTTTTGTTTGATGCTTATTTGTTGGTAATTTAACTCTTTATTAAGAGTCCGGTCTAAAAAAACACATTTTTCACATCCACTGAAAATCAAAAGTAACCTTTTTAGATTGAACTCATTAAAGCTATTCATTTTCAAACATGAGAATCCGGTGGTTAAATTCCCTTCATTTTAATTGTGCTAAGATAACAAATATTTTATAAACCTTGATTTTTTATTTTTATCTAGTTTTATAGACACAAAATAGGGTAAAACGTTTAAGAACCCGGCCAATTATTATCACATTATTAAACAGCGTCATATCCTCTTTATTGGGGCCCGCATATCTTGTCACCTTCCTTAGCACACTGCATGCCATTGATGAATTGGCTGCGGGCGGTCATTCCCTTTAGTGAGTTGAGGGACGCGGGCTGGCAAATGCCCACACAGGTCACCGGATGAATGGGGGAATAGCGCAATACATTGTGACATTACTCCCACTTATCCCTGAAAAACGGTCATTCATCAAAAAAAATTTTGACAACAGATGCATTCAGGTGCATTTTTGCACAGAAAAAAACCAATATTATTCGTGAGCCCGGTCTAAAAACACACATTTTTCATATCCTCTAAAAATCAAAAGTAACCATCTTAGATTGGACTCATTCGTGCATTCGTGATAAAAAATACACAAAACAACAAACAAAGTTCTAAACATATGAAAAATCCATCAAAGCCTTGTATAATAGCCTTTGTAGGAAAATTCCTGGTCCTTCACCTGGTTTCCTTCGCCCTGATCGCCGTTGTTTTTTTACTCTTCAAAAGCAACTTGCCCGAATCAAAACGTATCGCTTTGAACTACTACGAACCGTTCAGGCTTTTTGACATGTTATCAGTTACGGGTCAGGCCCTCAGAGGACTGGCTTTTGCATTTATCATCTATCCCTTTTATGACCTGGTTTTTAAAAATAAAAAAGGACGGTTGCTTCTCTTTTTATCCATTTGGGGATTGGCACTTATTTGTTCCGTAGAGCCTCAACCCGGATCCATAGAAGGGGTAATTTATACCACAATAACTTTCACAGAGCACGTCGCTGTTATCCTTTTTGTTGCAATGCAAGCAATCCTTTTTGTCTGGTTGATATTTAAATGGGAAGCACACCAACCCCAATTTCCGACCCACAAAATAGCAAACACCCTCTTTCCTGAAAAACATAAACTAAAAAGCTACACCATCCGGTTTACCATTATGCACCTGCTCACTTACTGGATTGTGGGAAGTATATTTTACCAAATGGCAAACTATAATGACGCTTTGGAGACAATGGAGGTCTTTGAACTCTGGAGACCACTGGAAAATCTGCCCGCCGTGTTCCTGGTATTCGGAGGACAAATAGTCCGGGGGGTGTTACTGGCAGTTGGACTGTACCCTTTCTACAATCACTATATTTATAAAAAATACGGATGGGCACTGCTCTACCTGCTGCTCGCCGGATTAACCATACTGGGATCCCCAATATTTATCAGAGAATTTATTGCATTCCAGGGTAATACAACCGAATTCCTGGAAAGCCTGATTATCGGCATCCCTGAAATATTCAGCCAAATGCTCATCTTTTCCTTGCTGTTTTTTTTCTGGCAAAAAAAAGCGTCAGTTAAAAAATAATATTAATTTTGACCGGTCGTTCAGTCATAAACAGTTTTATTAAAATATATGAGTCCTGTCAAAAACCACGAAATTATGCAATCGCTAAAAATCAAATGCAATCATTTTTGGACAGGCACTTTATTAATTAAAAAGACCAAATCAAATGTCACCCAGAACAAAAGAGCAATATAAGGCCATCAGGAGAGAAAAAGAGGCGCTCATTATTGACAGCGCACTGGAGTTATTTGCCGAAAAGGGCTACCACACCACGTCCATCAGCCACATTGCCCAGAAGGCGGGCATTTCCAAGGGGTTGATATATAATTATTTTGACAGCAAGGAAAGTCTTTTGGTGCGGATCCTGCAGGATTTTATCAGCATCAATACGTCTTTGCTCAACGTAGGTTCCCGGCAAGAGATCACAGGAGAAAACATGGGGAAGTACATCGACGCCATTTTGGATTCCTTAGAAACCCGCCGCAACTACTGGCTTGTTCTAACCCGTTTCTCCATGCAGAAGGATATAGCGAACTTATTTTTCTCTCACCAGTCTACCCGTGATACTATTGCTCAGCTTTTCCATCAGGTTAACAATTATTTTAGCAAGCATTTTGAACACCCACACGAGGAAATGTTAATGTTTCGGTCGGTGATAAAAGGGCTGGCACTAATTCTGCTGCTCACTCCCGGGGCCTATCCCCCGGAGTTGATCCACTCCTTTCGGGAAAGGCTGCACCGCATGTTTGTCCGGTAATGGACACCACGAATAAATATTTATGAACGAACAAAAGAGTTAGACCTGTAAACTACAAATTCACCACTGCTAAAGATCAGCATCAATGGTTTTAAAACGAAGGAAACAAGTAAAGAATTAAAGGCACATATTAATAAAAATTATTTATCATGAAAGCACAAAGATTTTTTTTCAGGATGGCATTGGTCATCGTTGGGGTGTTTATATTATGGGGTTTTGCTTATCAGGGGTCTGGTGATTCCCGGGCCATTCTGGAGCGAATGGAAGACAATCTTCGTGGTGATGCCTCCTATTCGGAGATGACCATGAAAACGGTTCGTCCGCGCTACACCCGTGAGATAACCTTTAAGTCGTGGACTTTGGGTGATGATTATGCTTTGATCTATGTAACGGCACCTGCCCGGGAAAAGGGGTCGGCCACGTTAAAGCGGGGCAATGAGATGTGGAGTTATAACCCCAATATAGACCGTACGATACGGATGCCCCCATCCATGATGTCCCAGTCGTTGATGGGTTCCGACTTTACCAATGACGACCTGGTGAGTGGCACCTCCACGGCGGATGACTTTGACCATCGTCTGGTGGGCAGTGAAGCGCTAAATGGCCACGATTGCTTTAAGCTGGAGCTTATCCCCCACCCGGAAACGCCGGTGGTATATGATAAGGTTATCTACTGGGTAAGCAAAACCCATTACCTTCCTGTAAAAGTGGAAAACTACGACGAGCGGGGAAATCTGGCCAGCACCATAAACTTTAAAGACTTTAAAAAGATGGGCGGAAGAACTATCCCCGGCGTGATAGAAATGATCCCTGCCGACCGCGATGGCCATAAAACCATAATCACACAGCATAAAGCGGATTTCAACATGGGCATTTCTCCGGATTTCTTTTCCCTGGAAAACCTTACAAGCATTGACTAACAATATTTACCATAAATATAGAGATCCATGAAGACACTATTCACATTAGCCTGGCGAAACCTATGGCGAAAGAAAAAGCGAACGGTGATCACGGCCAGTTCCGTTATGTTTGCGGTCATCCTGGCCATCGTGCTCATGTCCATGGTCACGGGAATGCGTGAGGTTATGGTTGATTCCATTATCACCAATACCACTGGTCATTTACAAATCCAGGATGTGCTTTATGATGAAGAGCCATCCATTGACCACTCCCTGTATTACAATGATCAGGTCAGGGCGGCCATAGACCGCCATAGCGGGGAGATTGCCTATACGGTACCCCGCATTGGGGGGTTCTGCCTGGCGGCAAAGGAAATAACCAGTCGCGGGGTATATTTGATGGGCATATTGCCGCAGCGTGAAAGCCGCATGAATGATCTATCCTCCCGGCTAACTGAGGGGAAGATGTTTACAGCAGAGGATGACTTTGCGGTGGTTGCCCGCGGCGTGGCTGATCTGTTGGACCTTTCACTGGGAGACACCATTACGATGATGGGACAAGGCTTTCAGGGCATGACCGCCTCAGGACAATACCGGGTGGGAGGCATCCTGGAGTTTCCACTGCCCGAACAAAATAACACCATGGTATACCTGCCACTGAAAGAGGCTCAGCACTTCTTCGCTGCTCCCGACAGGTTAAACAGCCTTATCATCATGCTGGACGATGAGAAAAAAGCCGCTGAAACAGCCCAAAGAATCCAGGGAGAGCTTGACCAAGAATGGTATGTGACCAAAACCTGGGAAGAACTGATGCCCGCAAAAGTAGCTGCTTTTGATGCAAGAGACGCTCAAATCTCCATATTTGCATGGGTACTGTATATGGTAGCCGGATTTGGAATATTGGGAACAATCATTACCATGATCCACGAACGACTCAGAGAGTTTGGCATCCTGCTGTCTATCGGCCTGAAGCGGTCTCAACTGGCCATTATCTGCCTGATGGAAACACTACTTATTAGCATGTTGGGAGTGATTGCCGGCATTGTTTTGGGAAGCCCCCTTATGTATTGGTTCTATAAAAACCCCATTCAGTTTACGGGCGAAGTGGCAGAAGCCTTCTACGATTACGGCATAAAGCCCCAAATACACTTTGCCATATCACCGGAAATATACCTTAATCAGTCAATCACTATCTTTATTATTGCATTGGTAATTGGAATGTACCCTGCACATAAGGCTTTCACAATAAACATGGTGCGATCAGCCAGAACATAGGAAACCATGGAATATCATAAAATAAAAACTCCATCCGCAAGTCCCGAGAATTCGGAAACAAAGCTTTTGACACACAGGGAGATGATTAAATGCGAGGGGCGAACTGGCGAGGGGGAGAATGAAGCGACTTGAGCGACTTGAGCGACTTAAGCGAATGAAGCGATTGGATTGATGAAGTGACCAAAATTGAAATTGATCAACGATTCATCGGATAAACGATTCAACAAAGAAGCATAAGAAACTGCTTCGGCACAGATTGAAAGAAAAAGTCATAAAAAACGAAAAACAAGCAATATACAAAATCACAAACAGATGAAGACATTAATCATTATATCCTGGCGCAATATTTGGAGAAACCGGACCCGCAGCATCATCATCATTCTGGCATTGGTATTGGGCATTATGGGCGGCATATTTTCGGCTGCCATGCGTTTAACAGCAGAGCAACAGCAAATGGAGGATGCGCTAAAAAACCAGATCTCACATATTCAGATCCATCATCCCGGCTTTGTGGCCAACCCGGAAGCCTCCTATAGCATCCCCCGGGGAAGTGAGTTGGCCGAAGAACTGGAGCAGATGGATAATATTTGGGCCGTATCAGCCCGCACCGTTTTTGACGGCATGGCAGCCTCAGCCAATATGAACGCAGGAGTTCGCATTAAGGGGGTCAACCCGGACAGCGAGGCGCACACCACCAGCCTGGATGAACTGTTGGAGGAAGGCACCTATTTTACTGGTGAAGGAAGACTCCCGGGGGTGATCATTGGCCGGGAGCTGGCCAATGATCTCAATTGCCACACCGGCTCCAGGATGGTGCTTACCTTTCAGGACAAAAACAACAACATGGTACATGCGTCTTTCAGGGTGGAAGGTATTTATACCATGACCTCCAAAGATTTTGAAAGGCGCACCATTTTTGCTCACAGAGAAGTGATCAACAGCCATATAGACCATCCGGATGCGGTAACAGAGATTGCTATTTTACTGAATGACATGGAACAGTACCGCCAGGCAGCCCGGGAGTTTCAGGAAGTCTGGCCAGATCTTAAGGTGCGCCATTGGGCACAGTTGGCCCCCTCCCGTTATCACAATCTGGAAATTCTGGACCAGGTGCTTATCTGGATACTGGTCATTATTTTGCTGGCCATTTCTTTCGGGCTTCTAAACACTATTCTCATGTCCATCCTGGAGCGGGTCAATGAGCTGGGATTACTTATGGCACTGGGTATGAAGCGTTCGAAAGTATTTTCCATGGTAATGCTGGAAACCGCCATGATCGCCATAATCGGGGGTATCCTGGGTCTACTGTCATCCTATGCCATGATACAGATATTAAACACCAGCGGTGTAAGACTTCCCGGTGCCGAAGGGATGGAGGAGTTTGGATACGCCTCGGTGCTGTATCCGGATATTCCTGTGTCCTTTTATTTTGAAACAGCGGTGGTGGTAATTATCTTTGCCATCCTTGCCGCCATATATCCGGCCTGGAAAGCCATAAAAATACCACCGGCACAAGCCGTAAGACAAGAATAACCATCATTAATAAGTAAAATTTTTAATCCCATAGACCATGAAAACCGTAATTAAAACCACCCGTTTGCAGAAGGTATACAACGGCTCTGTTGCTCCGGTAACCGCCGTTAATGATGTTAACCTGGAATTTTATGAGGGGGAGTTCACTGCCATTGTGGGTCCCTCAGGCAGCGGAAAGACCACTTTTCTCAACCTGATCGGCGGGCTGGACAAGCCCACTGCAGGGCATGTACACATTGAAGGCGTGGATATTTCCACCATGAAAGAAAGCAAGTTATTTGATTTCAGGCTCCGGAATATCGGGTTTATCTTTCAGTCCTACAACCTGATACCAGTATTAACGGCCAAGGAAAACGTGTCGTTCATTATGTTGCTTCAAAAGCGCCCCAGGGCCCAAATGGAACGGCGTGCTGTGGAAATGCTTGAGCAGGTAGGGCTGGAAGACAAGCTGAATTCACGGCCCAACCAACTCTCGGGCGGACAGCAACAACGGGTAGCCGTAGCCAGAGCACTGGCCTCCAAACCCAAATTTGTCCTGGCCGATGAACCTACTGCAAACCTGGACACCAAATCTGCATTTAACTTACTGGATATCATGCTCAGACTTAATAAAGAGGAAAATATCACCCTGATCTTCTCAACCCACGACCAAAGAGTGATCGACCGGGCAAGACGAGTTATCACCCTGGTAGATGGCGCCGTATCTGAAGATAAAGCCGTATCTGCAGAAAAAAATGTGTGAGAACATGACCCGTTTTTGTATAAATAAAGCGCTACCCTTCATTGGTGTAATGCTAATATGCCATTTTTCGGTAGCGGCAGTAACCGGCGACAATGGCCCGGGAGACCGGATCTCGGTAGGAGGATACGTCAAAGGAATACCCATAGTGGCCGTTGACCGTCATTTTTCCAACCCGCAGTTTCACCATATCTTCCATAACCGTATCAATGTCAGCATAGAAATCTCTTCAGGGCTGGAGTTGTCGTTGGGGGGGAGGAATCGCATATTATATAACCAAATGTTTGAAGATATTCCGGAGCTGAAAGAGCGGTTTGATATGGATGACGGTTTGATGGATTTGTCGTGGGTGTGGCTGCAGGATAATGCCTGGCTGGGACATAGCCAGGCAGACCGCCTGTATTTAAGCTGGAGGCGTGCCGGATGGAATGTGCGTGCCGGCCGGCAACGGATCAACTGGGGAGTCAATCTGGTTTCCAATCCCAACGACTTGTTTAACACCTATTCCTTTTTTGACTTTGACTACCCCGAACGCCCGGGAACGGATGCTATCAGGATACAACGCTTTACCGGACATGCTTCCGGAGGAGAACTGGCCATTAGCCCCGCAAAGGAAACACAGGAAATGGTAGTGGCAACACGGGTGTTCTTCCAAAAATGGGGCTACGACATACAGGCACTTGGTGGTTATTACCGCAACAGGACGGCCATCGGCGCAGGATGGGCCGGCAACCTGGGAGGGGCAGGATTCAAAGGGGAAGCAACATGGTTCTACCATATCCCAAAAACAACAAACAAACACCGCGGAAACGTGGTAGCCGCAGCAGGACTGGATTATATGCTTCCCGGAGGCACCTTTTGCGTGGTGGAACTGCTGTATAACGGAGGGTATGAACAAACCTCAGGGCAAGTACTGGACATTTCCCAACCGCTGCAACCCGATAATATCATGTTTTCCAAATATGCCGCCACCATAAGCGCCGACCATATGTTCTCTCCACTGATCACAGGAAGCCTGGCTGTTATGGTTATGCCCGATGTAAAAGCCCTGTTTATAGCACCCAAAATACAATGGTCCCTATTCACCAATATGAATCTGGAAATGATGGCCCAAATATTCACCGGAGGGGAAAAAGGCACCATCCTGCATCAATATAACGGAACCTCCTGGATAACATCACTCTCCTACGCATTTTGAACAATACAGACGGGAAGATCCATCGTAAAAGGCTTAAACATTAAGATACTTCACCTGGCATCCCCTCATAGGTAAAAACATGTTCCGGCTTTCCGGCCAGCTGAAAGCTGTGGTTCATATGGTCACGCTCATCCAGGCTGATGCGTCTGAAAACATCCGCCCAGTTATCCAAATTAGCATAATTTTTCACCAGTGCATTGGTCACCTTTTGCTCTTCCCACTGTGGGTTATCCCGAACCATTCCGGCATACACCATTTCCGCATGATTTTCAAACTCCGCATTAAACAAAAACGCCCGCTTCTGGCTGAAAAACGCCATGATTTTGGTTATAACTATATAAAACATTACCGCACCCCAGGTAACCAGCGAACTCAGGTACCAGGGATCCTTCAATCCTTCCGCTTTCATCTTCTCATGGATAACCAGCAAATGGGTATACTCATTATCCTGAGCATGACGCCCGTAATCAATAACAACCTGTGCTTTCTTTACTCTTTCCGGATCTTTGTACTTGCGAGTCTGCTTCATATAATGACGAAACTCCCACACACGATAAGGTATACATGCCAGGATCTCCAACATTTTAGCCTTGGGAAGGGTGTTCTTTTTTCCAGCGATCAAGTCCATGGTGAAGAAAAAGAACCGGGCAGTAAAGCTATACTTGTACCTGGGCGTGTTGAGCGTGCATTGCTGCTCCTTCTTGAGATCAATAGATTCATTATGCATAACTTAAAAAATTTAATTAGTATTTATCTGCTTTATTCGGCATCCAAAAAGTAAGTTGGAGCCACTTCATACAAATTGTACGAATAAGACATTACAAAAGTAAAAAAAACCAGGCACGCGACTTATGGGCAAACAACATTCATCCCAAACCTGCACCAACGCACCATCCGGTCTGGTTTACTCCTGGCATTCAACCATTCACCCCGGCTATTGGCGTGAAACCGATTCAACAACTCGTTTCAAAAATGGCTCCACTTCTGCTGGTTTTACCTTTTTTCCGGATATAAAGGCATTTATTTTCAGCTGTATATCTTCCATTTTCATGGGAGCTTGATCATCCAAATATCCTTCATCCATCAAAAATTGCTTTAGATCTTCCAGCTTACTGGTTCTGAATCCTTTTACCCCTTGATTATCCAGGCCTTTCATCAGTTTTTCCGGATTTCCCTGCACCTTTTCCAGGAGGTGGTTCAGTTTATCCATATATTTTTCCGACACGGCCCCGGACTGGTTCAGCACCTCCCGTGTGATGGGTTTGGGGCGTCCGGTTTCATATAGTTTTTTGAAGTGGTCCAGCGCATGCACCAGCTCCTTCATATATTGGAACTGACTATCATACAATCCATTTACCACTCCATCGTTTTCCATAAAGGCTTCCAGTTGTCCCCAGCGTTCTATGCCCATTTGGAGGCAATTATGGAGCAGTTTTACATCACTAATCAAATACCACAGGTGTAGGTATGCGCTTGTCTGGCTCAATATGGGAAATGGTTCCACCTTAATAAGTCGCCCAAACTGTTCATGGTCCATGTTTTGGGGATGAGGAATACTCGTTGTAAGAGAAATGTTTTCAGGGTGTTTAAAGCTTAAAGGGGGTATCTTGAGTTCCCCCATTTCCAGGCGGATAATTTTATGTTCCGATTTTGGTTGATCGCTGAGGCATGCTTCCCATTTGGCTACTTCATCGGCTTTTGCGGTAAAGAAGAACACCTGTCTTCCCTTTCGGCTCACCTCTGCCAGCGCTTTTATCACTGTCTGTGCCCGGTGGTCGTCGCTATTTGCCAGCACCTCATCAGCCAGCAGTGGCAGTTTATAGTCTCCTTCCTGCGTTTCAACATAAGCCAGTCTCACCGCCAGCAACAGTTGCACCCGGGTACCGGAGGATAGCTTGTCCAGCTCCTGCCCTTCCCGCAACAGTGTATCATAAGCGCGGAAGCTGCCTTCACTTGACTGGTCCAGCTGCAGTTCATACCTTCCATGTGTGATTCCCGTTAGCAGCTTATTGGCTTGCTGAAACACTTTGGATTGGTTTTTCTGACGGGCTGCCCGGTTCATCTTTTCCAGTATCAGGTGGCCGGTAACCGAGGCCAGGTTTTCTTCATATACTTCCTGTAATTGCTCATAGGCTTGATCTTTTTCTGCCAGTGCCTGCTCCAGCTGATGGCGCTCAAATATGCTCTTTACCCGGCTTTCAATGCTGCTGATCTCACGGATGATCGCTTCCGCTTTTTCGGCCATGTCATGGTGTTGGGACTGTTGCTCTTCTGCCTCATGAGGCTCCATAGCAAGGAGATCACGGGAAAACAATCCCCTTTGCGGATGGTGTTCCACCCCCTTTCGCACTTCTTCCAACCTGTTTCGAGCAGCAAAATGCTTGCTATCAACATCTTTATAGCTCCCAAGCAATCCTTCCAGCTCTTTAACACGCCCCATATCTCCCTCTTCCACACCCAATTCCTCATATATCTTTTTCCGTTTCCCTCCCAGCGAATCCAGCCGGGATGATAAGTCCTCCACCCTGTCTATTAACTGGTTTACCTGAGAACCAGCGTTTCGGCGGTCTTCTTCCTGTTTCCTTATCTCTTTATAGCCAGCATGCGCCGGTTCATATCCTTTAACCGGCTCCTGCCCTGCTACTTTAAACAGGCTGTTGATCTCCTGAAGGTGTTCATCCGCCCGCTTCTCTTTTATTTTCTTCTTTTCTGTTTCGGATACCAGCTTCACATTGGCCTCCTGCCAGTGGTTCACCTTTTTCAAAAAGTAGGAAAGTGCCCCATAGTTTTTCTTCCCATTCTTATATAGGGGGTTCTCTTGCAGCTGTTCCACTCTTTCTATATACTTCTTTTCCACCTTTTCCAGTTCACTGGTTGCTTTTTCCAGGTCTGCTTTTGCTTTTTTCAGCCGGGGGATTCGTTTTTCGCGGATCATGGCAGCTTCCAGCCTTTGGGTAAGCATCTCCATTTGTTGTATCACGTGATGGGCATCCCATTGCCGGGGCTCCTCCAGATTGGTTTCCGCATAGTCTTGCTGCCTCACTCCGGTTTTTTCGGGGGTTTTTTTCCGGATAAAAAATGGGGAATTGACCACCAGGGCCACTACTACTATGAGCAAACCACCTGCGATCATCCCGGCCAGGCCCCAAATAAGCGTAAGCAGTGCGGTGGTCACTCCCACGCCGGCCATTATCAGGAGCATCCGAAATTTTGGAGGAATCCCGCCCCCGTGTTCTGCCGGCGCTTTTAGCCACTGTGTCAAAGCAAACAATCCTTTTTTCAGGTTGTCGGTGCTTTCCTCTTCAGTGGTTTCCTCCAGTTCCTGCTCCAGGTATTCCACTTCCTTTTCTATTGCTTCTTTCTGCCCGATGGCCTCAAGGGCTTCATCCACATATTTATCCAGTTTGGACACATCCTCCAGGCTGAACTGTTCCCACTGCCCGGAGTGTATATCCGGGTGAATTTGTTTGGCCAGCGATTCTTTTGAGGCTTTTATCTCCCTTATATCCTCTTCCAGGCGGGCCACCTCTTCCCGGCAGCTTTTCAGCTTCTCCAGTCTGGATTCCAGCTCATTAAGTGTTTTTTCGCTTATTCCCTGCTCCGGGATGGTCAGTTTTTCCAGTATGTTCTTCTTCCGTACAATCTCATATTTAGCTTCCTGTATTTTACGGGATGCTTCTTCCTTTTCATCTTCCAGTTCACGGAGCCGTGCATGCTCTCTCCCTTTCACCTTTTTCATCTCATCAGGGAAGCTATTTTTTCTTTGCTCCGTCTCGTTCAAATGATTGCGGGCATTGTGATAGTCTATTACTTTCTCAAGCAGCAGTAACTTTTTTCTGGCATTGTCTGCCTCTTCTTTTTTCCTGCGGAGGTCCTCCAGTTTATCTTCCTGCTTTTTCACCTGTTCCTGCTCCCGCAGTATTTTCCGGTGTTGATTGATGGCACTGGTTAGTGTTTTATGCTGAGATATGGTTTTACCTTTAGTCTTTTCTGAGTACTGCAGTGTTTCTCTGGCTGCTTCCAGGTCATATCCACCCATGGTTTGTTTGATAATCTCTTTAGCCAGGTCTTTTTCCTCGTCGTTAACCATTTGATGGAGTGCCAGCATATAGCGTTTTCTTCCTTCTGCCGGGGGTATTCGTCCGGTAAGGCGGTCATCGGCACCGTTTCGTTGCACCAGCATATGTGTTCCGTCGACCTTAATCTCCCAGCGGTCATGGCCGGCATGCAGTGATGCCTGAGCATTGGTTTGGGGAGCCCCCCGGTGCCAAAGCATTTGCTGGATCAGTCGTGCCGTGGAGCTTTTCCCGGAGTTGTTGGGTCCGGCAATAATATTGATTTGTCCGGAAAGCCCCGTCATGGGCTTTAGCCCCCGTGGAATTCCGGGAAGTTGGTTTACATGGATCTGGTTAAACAGGATGGGGATTTTTTTCATAAGGCTTCTTGCTGTTTAATCAGTTCTGCTAATATTCGGTGGCACTCTCTGAGGATATGCTCCCTGGGGTCGGGGTAAAGGTCTTCCCGGTATTCTTCCCGGTGGCTGAGTGGCTGATAGGTTGCAGCGCCGGCCAGTTCACGCTGTTTGTTCTTCCAGTCATTCATCAGCTCCTCCAGCAGGGGGTTATTACTTCCACTTTTGACGGCCAGGATGGTTTGCGCCAGCATTCCTGCTGGTGACGGCTCTTTTGCCAGCTCTTCCAGGTTGCTTACCGCCGGCTCCACATCCACCACCACTTTCCTGACGCTCATATTGGTGGCTGCCGGATTATCCAGGGTCTCCTGATACTCTCCGGTGATCCCCGACAGCCAGTTGCGCAGTGCTTCCGGATGGTTATGCTCTCCCCTCAGGTGCAGGTCGAACACCAGGTGTTCCACCTGCTGCAACTGGTCATGGCTGTTGCGAGCCCATTCATGCAGGCCCTGACTGACCCGGTCACGCAATTGGTCTTTATGGTTAAGTCCGGATACATCTACGTTAACGGTTTCATAGCGTACCGGCGAGAGGGGGATGGTTGTCATGGTGATGTCATCTACAGATACCACTTCCAGCAGTGCCGGTCCGTGTTCATGAGGCTCTTTGGCGCTAAGAGCATGAGGGGATCCGGGGTAAAAGACCAGGGGGCGGCCATCATGAATCACTTCCGGCTTATGGATGTGCCCCAACGCCCACACATGAGGGCCTGCCTGCAACAAACGGTCCACCTTCACCGGTGCATAACGGCTTTCCGCACTCCCCACATCCGCGTGTAATAAGGCGATTACCGGAATATCCCGGTGCAACTGATTTCTGCTGAAGCTGTCCAAAGGGTCCTCAATCACATGGCTTTTAGGAAAAGACCAGCCGGTAACCTGCAACTTATGGCCCTTTTTTTCCAGGATAGAGCTCTCCCAATGCCCTCCTGCCCCCAGCAAATGCACCTTTTCAAACCCTGAAGATCCCACTATGGATGACAGTAAGTCATAATCATGATTGCCGGCCACCATATATACAGGTATGCCTGCGGCTTCCAACCGCTGAAGCCCATTACGAAAGGGGCCCAGAGCCTCATAGTAACGATTGTCACGGTCCATAATGTCGCCAGTAAGCAACACGGCATCCACCGGATCATCTGTGGCCCATCGGACCATTCGCTCCCAGGTGGCACGGGAAGACCCGGAAACAGCATCTTCCGGAACAGACGACGAACGCTTGCCCAAATGCAAATCACCGGAAACTAATAACCTAAACGCCATAAAATAATTGAAATTTATTGGCAAATATAATAAATATTCTGGGAATATAATATCCGTAGAGATGCAATAAATCGCATCTCTACGGTTCATAAATTCATTATCCGTGCGTTCCCATATAATACCCCGGGGCGCACGGCTGCAGGTCCGGCGGGGTGGATTTGTCAACTGCCGGGGGTGGCGGCGGCGGGCGCTTTTGTGGGTCCGGCGGCGGCGGAATTCTGGGGCGGCGGCGGCGGCAGCGGCAGCGGGATTGGATCATTTATATTTCAGGCAATTGAGCCGGCTTAATTCTGTTGCTGGATTTATCAAAGACGGGTACCATGCTGGTTTGATCGGGAGTATGGCAATAGGGGATTACGTCATCCAGTCCCAGTCGTTCCAGTCGTTTCTTTTGAGCAGCTTTCATAATATAGGATTCGAGCCCCTGTTTCCGGGCCGTTTCCCACAGGTCCAACGCTGCTTTAGCGCTGTCACAATCCGTATAATACCGGTGGTCTTTCATCAGCTCACACACTACAGCTCCGGCATGGACGGAATCTTCCAGGCAAAAGCGCCCTTTCCATCCGGCACAAAGGATAATCACATTCCGGTTCAAGCTTCTCAGGTAGTCCACACTAGCCGTAAGGTTAAGAAAAGCACCTATTACCACCTGATGAGCCCGGGCAGCCATATGGATGGCGCGGGTCCCGTTGGTGGTACTATAAGCCAACACTTTACCCTTTAATTCCGGGGCCATAAAGTAATATGGGGAGTTGCCAAAATCTGCAAATTCCAGCACCTGTCCGTCACGCTCTGCAGCAACGATATAGCCCCTTTCCTTATATTGTCGGGCTTCTTCCACCGTTTCAACGGGAATGATCCCTGCCACACCATGGGCCAGTGCTGTGGTTATGGCTGAGGTGGCCCTCAACACATCCGTAACCAGCACCACCGCTTCCCCATTATGTTGCATATGGTAAGCATCCGTAGAAAAACATACCTGAACCCATAGGGTTTCCGCCGGCTTGTCCGATTTCATAACTTTTACATTTTCAGTATCTTAACACCTAGCACCCGTGCCTTTCTGCGCCATTTCACCTTTGGGCCGTCCCCATTCCATTATGCTTTAAAAAAGGGGAGCTTCACCACTTTTGCCTTCAGTAATTTTTTCCGGATGCGCACATAGATTTCTGCATCTGCTTTAGCAAACGCTTTATCCACATATCCCAGTCCGATGGATTTCTCTGTAAATGGAGACCGTGTCCCCGATGTTACGTGGCCGATGGTATTTCCCTGTTCATCACAGATTTCATAATCCTTTCTGGGAATACCTTTCTCCAGCATTTCAAACCCTTTCAGCTTCCGTGTCACTCCGTTTTCTTTTTGTTTCTCCAGGATATCCCGGCTGACAAAGTGGTTTCCGTCCACAAACCGTGTGATCCATCCCAGGGATGCTTCCAGGGGGCTGGTATTATCGTGGATATCGTTTCCATACAGGCACAGGCCTGCCTCCAGTCGCAGTGTATCCCTGGCTGCCAGGCCAATGGGTTTAATCTGAAAAGATTCTCCGGCGCCAAACACCATATCCCATATCTCTTCTCCATGTTGGGCGGGGAAATACAGTTCATATCCCAGGGAGCCGGTGTATCCTGTTTGGGAGATAATCACATTGTCACAGGGTCCCAGTTTCATTTGTTTAAAGTGAAAGAACCGGATATTGGCCAGCTGGGGTCCCAGCAGTTTTTCCAACACCCTGGCCGAGTCGGGTCCCTGAACAGCCAGCTGAGCGATCTGTTGAGAAGCATTTTCCAGCTCCACATCCCGGGTTTTCCAGGAGTTCACCCATGCCCAGTCTTTTTCAATATTGGATGCATTGGGAACCATCATCCACTGGTCTTGTGAAAAGCGATATATAAGGGTATCGTCCACAATACCACCCTTTTCGTTGGGCATGCAGGTATACTGGACCTGGCCGTCCGAAAGCTTATTCACATCATTTACCGTGATTTTTTGAACCAGGTCCCGGTCACCCGGGCCGCGAAGCCAAAATTCCCCCATGTGGGATACATCAAAGACACCCACCTTGTGACGAACGGTCAAATGTTCGGCATTAACGCCTTCGAATTGAACGGGCAACTCATAGCCCGCAAAGGAGACCATCTTGCCTCCCAAAGCTTTATGCTTGTTATAAAATGCTGTTTTTTCCATGGATATAACGTTTTTTTCAACCCCGGCAAATGTATAAAAAAAATCTACGATACGATACCCCTACGGATATCGGTTAGCTTACTGCAGGCTATGGCAATTTGGATGAAAGCAGTTTCGGGTTTCACCCTTATGCTGTTGTGGTTGAATCCACGGCAATGCGGTGGGGAGGATTAGTGAAAATTCACAATCCCCGGGCGATGGTTCGGCCGGGAAATTTTTTCCTGCAAATTGAAAAAAAAGTGAATCTTTGTACCGTGATAAGTGGTATCATTTAAATTTATTAATAATATGGGTTATTCATGCCCTAAGCCTTCAGTATGCAGAAAAATTGATAATTGAAAATTAAAAATTCCGCCCCACCACCCCGTGTCATTACGGTTGCGTTTACCATGTAATCACAGGGACGTTGGTATTACCGGATTGTGGGATGCAGGGCAGGACGGTGGCAATTATTTTAGATCAACGCCCCCCGTTAATTTGCCCCTAACGTCGCATTTAACGGGGAACCACTAACAATGAACAACAAATAAAATCATAAACACATGAAAAACAAAGGAACATCCTTTTACATTGAAGCCGGAAAAAGGGCGATGCAATGGCATCAGGAGCACATTAAAAAGATGAAGCAATGCCGTTTTGACACCATTGCCGTTCATGGTATTTACTCCATGCAGGAGGCTCTGGACTTCAACCAGGGGTCTATCATTGAGCCCATTTACATGTCCACATCACAGACCTATCGTGACTCGGATGAGATGGAAGCGGGGCTTTCCTATCAGATTCCCACCTGGTGTTATTCACGGATTGGCAACCCTTCCATTTACTACCTTGAAGGTGTGCTGGCGTTGCTGGAGTCCTATGGTACAGACCTGGAGGCCTCCTGTATTGCTACGGCTTCGGGGATGGCTGCCATACAAAGTGCGGTAGATCCGTTTTTGGTGGTTCACAAGCAAAAGCCTGGTGCCCCCATGAACTTTGTTTCCACTTGTCAGCTTTATGGAGGGACCTTTCAGCAATTTGCTGTAAGAAAAGACGAAGAAAAGCATATCCAATGGCGTAAGGTTCTTAACCCTACAGACACTCAGGAATGGGAAAACCTCATTGATGAGAACACCCGTTTCCTTTACGGAGAGCTTCCCAGTAATCCCTCCCAGGGATTTTTTGATATAGCCCGGGTAGCTGAGGTGGCACACCGGCATAATCTTCCGTTTATCGTAGACTCTACGGTGGCTACCCCGGCGTTGCTGCGTCCGTTGGCCCATGGCGCCGATATCGTGGTGCAATCGGTTAGCAAGTCACTATTCACCAGTGGATTTGGGATCGCAGGCGCCATAATATCACGGAAGAATATCTGCTCCAATATTGATAATGACCCCATGAAAGCAGACTTTTCCACCTACCTAAAACTGCTACCCAACCGGGATAATGGACCCAACATCTCCCCCATGAACGCCATATTGGCTTTAAATGATATACGTACCATTCGCAGTCGTATGGATATGGTAAGCCGCTCTACCGAAACAGTAGCCCGGTTTCTGGCTCAACACAAGCATATCGAAGGAGTTGACTACCTGGGTATGGAAGACCATCCCCTGCATGATTTGGCGAAAAAGTACTTATTCCTGGTGGATTCGGAGCACGATGAGTTGTACAAGCAAAAAGTCAACCGCTACGGGCACCTGATGTCATTCCGTATTAAAGGAGATGCAAAGGATACACGCCGGGTGTTTGACGCTTTTCAGCGCATTTATCGAGCCACTGATCTGGGTCGCATCAAGTCGGTGGCCACCATCCCGGCCATCTCCACCCACCAGCAACAGGGTGAGGAAGGACGAAAGCTGGCAGGGATCCCCGCCAACCTTATTCGCCTTTGCGTGGGTGCAGAACACCCTGAAGACATTATCGCCGATATCAACCAGGCCCTTACCGTACTGGATGGAAAGGAAGTATCCTCATCAGCCCCCGAATACTCCGCCGGTGGAGCCTCCTCCTCCCGGCTGGGATAACCAACGGCAAGAGAAATTATTGACATTAAACACAAAGGCGTAAGAATGACTCAAACAGTGAAGTATTATTCCACCAACCTGAAAGCCCCCAGGGTCTCATTTAAAGAGGCCCTGCTTAAGGGGCTGGCCCCAGACAGGGGGTTATATATGCCGGAAAGCATCCCACAGATTCCTTCAGGCCGGATAGATGAATTTGGCACCATGAGCTATTCTGAGATAGCATACGCAGTAACAAGCACCTTTCTGCGGGAAGAGTTGCCAGATAAAGCGCTTAAAAACATGGTAAAAGATGCCTACAACTACCCTGTACCCCTGGAAAAAGTACTGGGAAACCGGTTTATTATGCGACTGGACCAGGGGCCTACCGCTTCATTTAAAGACTTTGCCGCACGAATGATGGGGCGACTGATCAATTATTACCTGGAAAGGGAAAATAGACAACTGCTCATCCTTACCGCCACATCGGGAGATACAGGAAGCGCCATTGCCAATGCATTTTATGGACTGAGAAACATCAATGTGGTGGTGCTGTACCCCGAAAAAGAGGTAACCAACCGGCAAAGAAAGCAAATGACCACTCTGGGAAAAAATATCCGAATCGTAGCTCTGCCGGGAAAATTCGACGACTGCCAGTCCCTGGTAAAACAGGCTTTTTCCGACCCTGACCTGGAACACCTTAACCTGTCTTCTGCAAACTCCATCAATATTGGCCGGCTAATTCCTCAAATAGTTTACTACTTCTATGCCTTCGCCAAGCTACGGTCAGGAAGTGCCGGTGAAAAAGCACTGTTCTCCGTCCCATCCGGAAACTTCGGAGATATGATGGGTGGCATGATGGCCAAAAATATGGGACTACCGGTGGAAAAATTTATCATTGCTACCAATGAAAATGATGAATTCCCCAGGTTTATGGAAACGGGAAACTACAACAAAATACAACCGTCCATAAACTGCATTTCCAGTGCAATGAACGTGGGTCACCCCAGCAACCTGGCACGACTGATTGCCCTGTACGGCGGAATAATGGACGAAAAAGGAAGGATTGCCAAAGCACCCGATATGGACAAAATGAGAGCAGATATCCATGCTGTCAGCATTACGGATGAGCAAACCCGGCGTACCATTAAAGATACATACCAAACTTATGGCGTCCTGCTGGAGCCCCATGGAGCCACCGGATGGGCCGGAGCAGAAGACTTTATACAAAAGTATCCGCAATACAACAATGAAAATCAACTACTGGTATCACTGGAAACAGCACACCCGGCTAAATTTCCCGAAGAAATCAACAAGATTTTGGATATGGATCCCCAGCTGCCACCCTCACTGAAAGAAGTAGAAAATAAAAAGGAGCATGTGGAAAGAATGGATAACCAGTATAGCACATTTAAATCCTTCCTCCTTGATCAGAAAAATGAAAGGTGAACATCCCGCCCCTTCCCGTATTCGTTTGCGTTTACCGGGTCGAGGGCTATAGGTAAGGACGCTGGCGCTGGAGAGGCGTGATAAATGGCGTCTCTACTTCGGGTTTATTGCGATAAATATATAAAATGCATAAAATAAGCAACATATTAAAATAATAAACACATGAAACGCCCATGCCGAAAATTATTCAACACACAGGAACATGATTAAATGCGAGGAGGCGAAGAAATAATCATGTCACCCCTTCGGAACCTGTCCCGAGAATTCGGGATTCGCTGTGGTGTCGATAATACAACTATCAGATATTAAGCAATATATACAAATTTAAACACATGAAACGCCCATGACAGGTTTTTTGACACACAGGAGGA
>PWNQ01000165.1 GCA_003557725.1 Bacteroidales bacterium
CCATCGCCGTCGTCGTCCGCGTCGCCATCGCCGTCCGTATTGCCATCCCCGTCCCCATCCCCGTCGCCATCGTCGTCCCCGTCGCCATCGCCGTCCGTATTGCCATCCCCGTCCCCATCGTCGTCCCCGTTATCGTTGCCATCCCCGTCGCCGTCGTCGTCCCCGTTGCCATCCCCATTCCCGTCATCACCATTGTCGGCGCAATCGGCGTTCACGCCATTGCCTGTTTTTATCAAATGCTATTAGTTTTTTATCAATACTGCAGGTACATCGCATGATCGAAGTCAATTACTAAATTAGTCCTATATAATAGGGTGTTAAGCCACCGGATTATTTCAGGCACATTAGTCATCATCAAGCGATTGGAGGGTTGAGAGAGGTCTTAGTCTGAGAGTTGGGGGTGGGGGGGGTTATTTATTCATTTTCTTTTGCAGTAACAGTTTTGATTCTTTGGTTTTTGTATATTTGAGCGAAGGCCATATACAGTATTGCGGAGGCAGTAACCCCAAATACGTTAGCATCCAGTCCCAGTGGCAGGTTATTTACCAGTTGGTTCAAAGCCACGGTAGTAGATCCTCCTCCCAGCATGGCGATTATGGCTGCCGGGGCGCTTTTATTTTTGCCATAGAGGGCTACAATAACAGGAACAAAGAGGCCGGAGACCATAAAGGCATAAGAGTAGAGCATCAGTTCCAGCACGTTTTCCATTTTCCAGGCGATCAGCAGTGCCAGTACTCCGATGATCAGCGTAAGCAGTTTTGATGTGCGCAGTGTTTCTTTTGCTGACCGGTATTTCTTTTTAAACAGTTTGTTTATCAGGTCGGTTTGCAGGTTTCCTGATGCGGCCATCATGCAGCTGTCGGCGGTAGACATAATGGCCGAGAAGTATGCAGACATCATAAGGCCCATTAGTCCGACGGGCAGGATATTTCGTAAAAGTATGGGCAGCCCCATCTCTTCATCAGCCATAGCGGCTTCTGCTCCCCATTGTGCAAACATGCCGCTGTCGGCAGCTACTTTAGCAAACAGGCCCAGTGTCACCCCCATAAAGGCCATCAGCGGGTATTCAAAGACACCGGCCAGGATCCAGGCTCGCCGGGCGGTTTTTTCGTCACGACTGGCATATATTCTTTGGTAAAGGGTCATCCCCACAAACCAGATAGGCAGAATAGTAAAGGCCCACTTCACCAGTGTTTGCCATGACACATTGGTTAGTGTAAGAAATTCCGGTCCTACGGTATCTTTGATGGCTTCATATCCTCCAACGGCTTGATATCCCATGGGGATTCCTATAAATATAAGGCCTCCCATCAGGATGATCCACTGGACAGTATCCGTATATATTACGGCTTTTATTCCTCCAAGCACAGTGTATATCACTGCAATAGTGCCCATAATTATCAGAGCGTGTTGCAGGTCCAGCCCATGGAAGGTGGCTGAAGCCAGTTTGGCGCCGGCCAGGATCTGGGAGCTGGTAAACCCCAGGTAGCCAATTCCGGAGATCAAAGCAGCCACCATAGCCACGCGGTAATCATAGAAGTACTCCAGTATCTGGGGAAAAGTGTACATATTGTTCTTCCGGGCGATGTTAAACACTTTAGGGATTAGCAGGGCGGAAGCCATCCAGGCACCTATGAGTCCGGTAAACAGCATCCAGCTGCCCGACAAGCCCATAATAAACCCCAGCCCGCCAAGGCCAATAGAGAACCCCCCGCCCACGTCTGTGGCCACTACAGATAATCCAATATGCACACTGCCCATGCTACGCCCCCCCACATAGTAGTCATCCGTACTTTTATTAAGAGCAAGAAACAAAAACCCCACACCCAAAACCAGAACCATGTAGACAACAAATACAGTAAGGTCAATCCAATGCATAGCTGTATATATTTTCTATAAGCTCTTGGCTTATAAAGTTTTGCTTTTTTTTCTGGTCATTCATCCGCTGCAATCAGAGGTCAAAAGTCTGAAAAAAGTTAGAGAAAAGCAAAGTTGTTCAGGTTATATTTTTTCCTGCAATTGGGGGTAGAGTTCATTTTTCACCCACAGGAATCGGGGTTCTTCCCTTAATATGCGTCGGTATGCCGTAGCCGCCAGCAGCAATTCGCCATTGTCTTCCAGTGATTTGGCTTGCCATACCATGGCATTCAACTTAAGCCAGCGGGGTAGGTGAGGGTTATGAGAAAAATGCTTAACAGCCTCTTGGTAGTAGGAGGCAGCTTTTTCCAGGCTTCCGCCGAAAAACCCTGGCATATGGTAATAGATATTTCCTTTTTCGGTCCAGGCAAGCGGGTTGGAGCGGTCCATTTCCAGCGATGCGTTCACATACTTTTGGCTTTTTCTCCCCAAAATTGGCGCTTTGTGTTTAGCCAGGCCTATTTCAAATCCGTTGATACCCGCTTTCAGTGCCAGGGCTTCTTTTTTATACCGGGTATTTTCCAGCTGGTTTGCTTCTTTTAGCGTTTTATCAAGCATTTCCCTGGCCTGGGTTTTTTTATCCATTCCCAGCAAGTACCCTGTATATCCATAGCGAGCCACGGTAAGATGAAGGAGCAACAGGTCATCTCCGCCCGAGCGGTAACTGCGTTCCATCTGTTTTATGGTAGATAGCCACATATCCATATTGTCACCGATATATGCACGGTATATACGGTTGTCGTATGTGTCTACCGGGGAAGCTCCGGATAAGCAGGTTGATAACGCAAGTGTTATCAATAGAGATAACCAAAATAATGTTTTCATCGGTTTCAAATTTATTATGTCGTTATAAAGAGGTTGCCTTCAGTGTCTCGAATAACGTAATACGTTTGATTGCAAGTGGTGGGGGTGTCGACATTTCAGTTTTAAATCCTTCGTCCTTTCCAAACACCGTATCCCCGGGCTTTGTTCATGAGGGCATATCCTGCGGTATACATGGCTGTTATTTGCTGCAATGGTGCTGTTAGGAGGTTTTTCACCGGGTGTTGCCCGGAGGAAACGCTGGTGATCAGAACGATAGCGCTTTCAGCCAGGATTAGTCCCAGCACTGTGGGAAAGCCATATACCAGCCATACCGGAATAAAGCCAAAGGAAGTAATCAGCAGGTAAAGCGACATTATTAGGTAGTTATTACCAAAGTAGGCATGGATATTTTTGGCAAAACCTTTAATGGCATCATGCAGGTTATGGTACATACGGCAGCTTATTTGTCCGTTTGAGAGAGTGGTATGCCCTTTTTCCCCTTCCTGTTTCAATCTTCTCATTATGTTTATGTCCTCCACCGGGTTGTTGGCAACCCTTTTATGCCATTGATTTTTGTCATAGCTTTCTTTGGTAAAAAGCATACACTGTCCGTTAGCTGCCGCCAGTGCCGGGTTTGGTGATCGTCTAATAAGAGTGAGGGGGAGCAGGCTCAACAGGGTACGGTTCATGAAGGGTACGGTGATTCTTTCATCCGGGGTATCCATGATCTGTACCGGGAATACCGATAGCAGGGACAGCTCATATTGTTTTTGCAGCGTCAGGAGGTCATCAATCAGTTCCGGTTGGGTTGTCACGTCTGCGTCCAAAAATAGCAGGCAGTTTCCGCAGGCATTTTTGCCCAGTTCATAGCAAGCGTAGTTTTTTCCGGTCCACCCCCTGGGCAGATCCTTTCCGTGGATCAATTTCACCCGTGGGTCTTTCCGGGCATAGTCGTTTACTATTTGTGCTGTGCCGTCCCGGGAGTCATCATCATATACATAGACCTCCAGGTTTTGATGGTAGCTGTTAGTGAGCTCCTTCAGTAGTCGGGCCAGGTTTTTTTCCTCGTTGCGTGCCGGGATCAGCACCGAAACCATCTGTGAATGTTTTTGGTTTCGGTGGGGTAGGGTTGTGGCGGACAGGGTGTTCCACAGGCTGATAAGCAGTCTTAAGCAGGCAAATCCAATAACAAAAAGGGCCAGGTACATCATGGTCGAAAGTGCTTTAAGTGCTTGTCAAGGGATGAATTGAAAAAGTCATTATAGCAGCTTTCCAGTGTGGAGTCACCATAAGTAGTTTGGTTGGGGCTGGATGCATATACGTGGGCCACAGGTTTTCTTTGGGCGTGATAGTCTATAAGGTGTGCCAGAAACAGCAGTGCAGGAGGGTTTTTACTTTGGTTTAGAATTTTTTCAATGCCTTTTTCAAAAGAAAACTGGTGTTGGTGGTGCGACTGGATGCTTCCCTGGGGGAACATCAGCAACATATTTGAAGGGTCAGTGAGGATTTGTGCAGCATATTTCAGGGAGTGTATTGCTGAGCGGTTTCCTTTGCGGATGGAAAAGGCACCGGCTTTGGCCAGCCATTTCCTTTTTTTTAGCTGGTCCTCAAGCATCATCACATGGAATGTTTTTTGGAAATGCCGGTGGTTATGAGTCACGGTAAAAAAGCCGTCCCACCAGCTAAAATGATTGGCAATCACCAGTAAAGGCCCTTTCGGAGCAGGCATGGGCGAGTGATAGCGCAACTCCCTGAAATGCCATTTGATCATCCACCTGCTATAGTGGTTGAAAAAATTCACTACCAGCGGATTATGCTTCTCAGCGATCATCTTTTTTTGTTTTATACAACTGCCACCAGGGGGTTTTAGGTGTCTCATGATGCTCATAATGATATCCGAAAAAATAGCAGCTGACCATGGCCCAAAGGTGGTTCTTTTTCTGTGTCCTTGCCTTGTGCGGCTCCATAGAAGCCTCATGAGGACGCCGGTGTGGCAGGTAGGTGCCCACATAAAACAATTGTAAAGTCGCAAGAATGGCCGGAAGAATATAGAAAACCACCACGCGGGGCTCGGGAATATGAAGACCCCAAACCAAAATATTATAAAGGATTGCCATTATAACTATTTGTAAAATAGTTAGATAACGCCACATGAAGTGCCCCCACCATACAAAAAAGTTCTGCTTGCCCACATGATAGTCAGGGTCTTCCGGCGTGGCTACATAAAGATGATGGCGACGATGATTGCTTCTTAAGCGTTTGTATGACATGCCGGCAAAAAGAAATACCGCCAGTCCACCAAGGAAATGATTTAACCACCGGCGGGAGGAAACAGTGCCATGCATGGCATCATGCCCCGTGATAAACAAACCAGTATATAAATATGCCTGAACCACAATGTGAAAGTACATCCATGGATTAGTAAAACTTACCTCAACGGTGGTGAGTATATATGTAAGGTGTGCCAGCCAGAAAATAATAATCAGCACCCCGGCCAATACGCCCATAATTCAATTTGTTTCAAACAATGACAATTGAGCGGGAAAGATGTTCAACAGGGGGTGGCTTTTTGCCCCGGCCTCTATAGGGTGAAGCCGTGAAAATCAGTTATCTTTAGGGATGGGGCAGTGCTGATTTTCAACGGGTGTGAAAAATTTGTGTTTTTCGGCCGGACTCAAAAAAAATATTTTCAGTAAAAAAATTATTTGTATTTTTGCCACAGATATAAAAAGTCAAATATTTAAGTAATTAAATTTAAAAGCTATGAAAAGGTTATTTATTCTGATGCTGAGTGTTGTTGTTGCATTTTCGTTTTCGGCGTGTGACAAAGATGATGATGACAATGGCAGTGGGGCTTCTTCCATTACTGTAAAAGAGGAGCAGCAGGCTTTCGTGCTTCTCACCACCGCCACGTGGTGTGGATACTGTGCCAGTTGGGGTATTCCCACATTCGAGGGTGCCTTTAACGGGGACGATGGTGTGGATGGAGATCGTGTAAACGGTGTTGCTCTACATTATTCCGACACCGATCCCATGTATCATGAGATGGCAGCGACCATTAAAAGCCAGTTTGCTATTGGTGGGCCTCCCAACTTATGGATTGAGTTTGACAACACCCACAATCTGAATCCGGGTGGCTGGGTCAGTGCCATTAAAAGCCGTCAGGCTGAAAACAGTCCTGATTGTGGTATTGGCATGAATGTCAAGCAGGATGGTAATGACTTTACCATTGATGTGCGGGTGAAGTTTTTCAACAGCATGTCGGGCACTTACAACCTGGCCATTTACATTTCCGAGGATGGCATTATTGCCAACCAGTCGGGTGGTACTGCGGACTATGTTCATAATCACACCTTCCGTGGTGAGGTTACGGCCAATAATGCCTGGGGAGTGGAAATGTTCAGCGGCAGTTCTCCTTCGGACTTTACCGACTCGTTCACTTACACTGCCAGTGGCTCTGTGGTGGCCGATAATGTATCGTTTGTTGCTGTTGTTTATGAAATGGATGGCGGAGTGCCTGTATCGTCTCCCAACTCCAATACCAGGTAAGGTATTTTGACCCGGATGCTGCCTTGCGTGGTTCAACAAGGACAAAGTGGGGCAGCAATTCCTCATTGATAAATCCGGATCGCCTTAAAGCTAGCTCTTTAAGGTGATTCGGCTTTATTTTTTTTTTTTGGATTTTTCCGGTCCCCGATTTTATTTTCTAAAAAAATGTAAAAATGTCTTTTTTCCTTATGTTTTTCCTTCAGTCTGTATTATATTTGCAAACTAAATAGAGGACCAACAAAATTCAAATAGAATAAGTTATGAAAAACGTAAGATCGTTATCTTGGATCATTTTTGCAACAGCCTTATTTGCAGGTTGTGTAAGCACTCAGATGCCGGAGGATTATACGGTAGAGCCCAATCCGCTTGAGGTGCATGGAAACACGGTAGAAGTGACCGTTTCCGGCACTATACCTGAGAAGTCTTTTCACAAAAAAGCTACCGTTGAGTTATATCCGGTATTGCGCTATGCCAATAAAGAGTTGAAGCTGGAGACCATCAGGATGAAAGGAGAAAAGGCAGAAGGAGATGGGATTACCGTAAGTACCAGCGATGGAAGACGTATAGAGCTGTCTGATAGCTTCCAGTGGGAGCCTGAGATGAAGGTGGCTGACCTGTATGTTCATGCAACAGTAACCCGAAGAAATAAAACGGAGGTCATTCAAAACATTAAAATTGCTGATGGGGTAATTATGACCCCTAAGCGGGTGGCCAAAGCTGGGGAGCCGGCCATTGCCGATCATGGATATGAAACGGAAACCATCGTCGAGCAGACAGGTAATATTTACTATGCTTATAACCGGCACAACCTGAACTGGAATCTGCCCCTGAACAGGGATAATCAGGATGAGATGGATGAGCTGAAGGCCTTTATGGAAAGAGGATGGGATATCCACATGATCCAGATAGATGCCTGGGCATCACCGGAAGGGGAGCTTTCCCTTAACCAGGAACTTTCCGAAAACCGTGGAGAGACTGCAGAGAAATTTGTGGTAGACTGGTATAAGCGTAAAAACAGGCAAAAAGATAATAACATCAACTATGGAAATGTGGAAAAAGACATTACCATTGTCACTGAGGCTAAAGGTGAAGACTTTGACGGCTTTATGAGAGCACTGAATGCTTCAGATATCCGGGAAAAGAGCACCATAGAGAATGTGATTAAGTCGCAGGCCACCCGTGCCGAAAGGGAGCAGCGCATCAAAGATATGACGGTTATTTACGAGGAGATCGAGGAAATGCTGGAGGTGCTGCGCCGCGCCGAGATAACAGTGCACGTCTATGAGCCTAAGCGCACTGAGCAGGAAATTGCTCGTCTGGCTACTACCTATCCCGACTCATTGTCAAGGGAAGAGTTGTTGTTTGCCGCTACCCTGACTGAAGAAAATGAGACCAAACTGAACATTTATAAGTCAGCTACTGAAGCTTATCCTGATCATTGGGTAGGATTCAATAATGCGGCGGCTATTTTGCTGGAAATGGGACGCGAAGACCAGGCCGCCCGTTATCTGGAGCAGGCAAACAGCCTAAACCCCAACGACCCACATATTGCTAACAACCTGGGCGTTCTGGCAGCATGGAAGAAAGACTATGAGTCTGCGTCAAACTACTACGCAACAGCCAGCCAGGGAGGATTGAATACCACTTATAATGAGGGAGTGATACAGATTATTAATGGAAACTATGAGGCTGCAGTAACCAGCTTCCAGGAGGTGACATGTGACTACAATAAAGCCCTGGCACTGCTTATGGCCGGAAACACCGCCGAGGCAACACAGGTGCTGGATTGTGCCGATAGAACTGCCGAAAAGCATTACCTGCTGGCAGTGATTGGAGCACGCTCCGATAATGCCAATATGGTATACTCAAACCTGAGAAGGGCTGTGGATATAGACCCGGAGATGAAAAAAGAAGCACTCATCGACCGGGAGTTTGTTGACTATTTCGGGCGGTCTGAATTCGTGGAAATAGTAGAATAAACACTGGGAATACCATCAGCTAATGGCCTTAAAGCCTATAGAAACCGCTTTGCTCTTTTATATATGGCAAAGCGGTTTTTTTATCCCTGTGGCCGGTATAGAAAGGTTACTTTTGATTTTCAGAGGATATGAAAAATCTGTGTTTTTAGACCGGACTCAACCCTGAATATCGTTCCCGGAGGCAGGGTAATGGTTTTACTTAAGCGGATTAATCATTGCTTTACCCCTTAACCCCCATAAATATGATTCAACAGATTGCCAGGGAGACCAACATAAGTGTCCAATACATAAGAGGTGTATTACAATTGCTGGAACAGGGGTCCACCATTCCCTTTATCGCCCGTTACCGGAAAGAGATGACCGGTGAGATGGACGAGGAGCAGATCATGCATGTTCGTGATGCTCACGCTCGTATTAAGCAGTTGGAAGAACGCAGGCAGTTTATTGTTCAGTCTGTGGAGAAGCAGGGGTTGCTTACGGATGAGCTGAAGCAACAGCTGGAGGGTGCCCGGAGCATGGCTCAGTTGGAGGACCTTTACCTGCCTTTCAGGCCCAAAAGAAAAACCCGCGCTGTTATGGCCCTGGAAAAGGGGTTGAAGCCGCTGGCTGCTATGATTATGAGCCGGAACAACCACCGATCACCGGAGCAAATGGCACAGCAATTTATTGACCCAAATAAAGGAGTGCATTCGGAGCAAGAGGCCCTGGAGGGGGCCGGGGATATTATGGCAGCCTGGATAAATGAAAGAGCACGGACAAGGGCTCTGTTAAGACAGTGGATATGGAGAAACGGAAAACTGGAAAGCAGACAAAAGCCTGGTGGTGAGCGGAAAGAAAAAGAGGCGCTAAAGTATAAGGGTTACTTTACTTTTTCTGCATTTGTTTCCCGTATCACATCCCACCAGGTGCTAGCCATGTTTCGGGGAGAGAAGGAAGGCGTGCTCAAGGTGATGCTGACAGTAGACCACCAGGAGATATTTAATGAGCTGGCACCCGGATTTTTGCACCAGGAAGGGGCATGCCGTGATTTAGTTGCCGGTGCATTAAAAGATGCCATCAGGCGCTTGATGCTGCCATCCATGGAGACCGAAGTGCGCGCAGAACTGAAGGAGCGCAGCGATGATAAAGCCATCTCTGTGTTCAAAAACAATGTTTATCAGCTTCTTATGGAACCACCCCTGGGCTCTGCGCGCATACTGGCCATTGACCCGGGATTTCGATCCGGCTGCAAAGTGGTGTGCCTGGACCCGCAGGGAACCCTGCTGGAAAACGATACCATATACCCCCATTCGCCTCAAAATGAAGCAAAGCAGGCATCCCGAAAGCTGCGGACCCTGGTATCGCGCCATAAGACGGAGGTGATTGCTGTGGGAGACGGGACCGCCGGGAGGGAAACAGAGCAGTTTATCCGGAAGATATCCTTTGACCGTGATGTGAAGTCGGTGCTGGTGAGTGAAAGCGGAGCATCGGTATACTCCGCCTCCAGGGTGGCCCGGGAAGAGTTTCCCCAGTATGATATCACCGTGCGCGGCGCCATTTCTATTGGCCGTCGCCTTATGGACCCGCTGGCCGAGCTGGTGAAAATTGAGCCACGGTCTGTGGGGGTTGGTCAATATCAGCATGATGTGGATCAGAAAAAGCTTACTCAGAGCCTGAATGAAACGGTAATGCATGCCGTAAATGCGGTTGGGGTGGAGGTAAATACGGCCAGTAAGGAGCTGCTGGCTTATGTATCCGGTATTGGGCCGGCAATGGCCGGAAACATTATGGACTACCGAAGGAATAACGGCCCCTTTTCCCAAAGAAAAGAGCTGCTGGAGGTGAATGGACTGGGAAAAAAAGCTTTTGAGCTGGCTGCCGGGTTCCTGCGGATAAAAAACGGCAGAGAGCCGCTGGACCAATCGGCTGTACACCCCGAAAGCTATTTTATTGTGCAAAAAATGGCCCAAAAATTAAAGGTATCCACCAGAGAACTGTTGGGAAATACCGGCATGCTGAAAAAACTTAACCCTGCGGACTTCATCACTGCGGAGACCGGAATGCCCACGGTTGTGGATATTATCAAAGAGTTGAAAAAGCCCGGAAGAGACCCCAGAGGGAGCCTGGAAAGCTTCCGGTTCAGCCAGTCCATCCATTCCCTGGATGACATCAAGCCGGGGATGATACTGCCCGGAAAGGTCAATAATATTACGGCGTTTGGTTGTTTTGTAGACTTGGGGATAGCTGTTAATGGCCTGGTGCATGTGTCCCAGATGGCAGATCGCTTCGTGGATGACCCGGCCGCCATCGTAGTAATGAATCAGTCTGTAAAAGTGAAAGTGCTGGAGGTGGACAAAGAAAGAAGCAGAATTAGCCTGTCAATGAAAGAAATGGAATAACAAAAATCCTATAATAGCGTTTCTTTATTATGAATCCTGGCCCGGACGGCAAAGTGAAGCCCCTCTTTGGTGGTCCCGGTCCGGATCAAATATGGCAGAGATGATTAAACGACTGGTTTTTTTTACGCTTTTTACATTTTTTCTTAATGCAGCCCATGGACAACAAATCCTGGGAGCTGCTACCCTGGGGTTGAACACTACCCAGGTGGAAGGGGACGAAGTATGGGATGGCTATTATGGCTTTGCCAAGTTTGGCTTAAACGTGGGGGCATCGGCCATTATACCGTTTACCGACCGCTGGTCGGTGAGCCTGGAGACCATGTACACTCAAAAAGGAGGGTATCAGAGGCCCCGTTTTTCCAAGGACCGAAACGGGGCTTATATGCTGCGCCTCAACTATGCAGAAGTGCCCCTGATCATACATTTTGAAGACCGGGAAACCATGACTTTCGGGCTGGGAGCCAGCTGGGGAAGACTGGTCCATATGGAAGAGTACGAACACCAGCACCTGATCCCATGGGAAACACTGTCAGGGCCTTATGAAACCAACGACTTTAACATTATTATCGATGTGAGATTCAGGGTATATGAACGCTTTTGGGGGAATATGCGCTTGCAGCATTCGCTGGCACCTATCAGACAGCGCCAATTTTCCGACGTGTTAGGCAATGAATGGACCAGAGACCAATATAACCAGGTCATCAGCTTTCGAATCTACTACATTTTTAATGAAAATATAGAACCCGACTATGAGCGGTAATGCTTAACACCTCTGGAGGCTTTCACACCCCACCATGCTGCTTTATCCCACTTCCCCGGATAGGAATTGCCCAGTGAGTCAGTAAAGAAGATGTTGTTTACTTTTATCGCGCCAACCCGCATTAAAGCGGGAGCCGGTAAAGTAAATGATCAGGTCCGCATTGTGACGGTTATCTTCAAAATAAATGGTCTTATCCGCCTCAAACCGATTATTCGTGAAATACCATATCCCTTCATTACCTTTGACATTAAACCGGTTATCCGTTTTAAACACCCAAAGGTGAGCCTCAAACCGGTTATCCGTTACATATACACGAACATCCGCATCAAACCGGTTGTTTGAAGAGTAAACCTGCTGTGATTGGGATGCTAACGGAAGGATTATCAGCAGGAGGGAGGTGAGCAACAGGGTTGGCATAAGGGTTAGGTTTATCCACCGGGCTGGATGGTCATTGATTTGCCAAAGATACCACAAAGTTCTGTTGTTGTCAATACCCCTTACTGATTTATATCCAGCAATCCTTCCGGCAGTTCCATGAGGATTGTTCTATCTTCCAGGCTTACGGAAATCACGTATTCTTCTATGAGGGGAACCAGGCTTTCCCCCTGGGGGAAGGAGATGGTCATTATATCTTGTGTGGGGTACGGGGTAACATACAGGATAACCCCTGTTTTTTTAGAAGTATTATCGGTAATGGTAAATCCTTCAGGGTTAATTTCCTGCAGTATGGGGGTCTCTTTGCTTGTCGCTGTCAGGGGGAGGAAAAAATGGCAGGACAGTAATTTGGCTGCTTTCTCCGGGGTGTCAATATCCTCCAGTCCGATCCTTAGCTCTGTGTGGGAGTGCCACTGGGCACGGACCATGAAAAAAGGAACCATGTTCCCTTCGATCTGAAGAAAAAATGGCTCCTTTTGGTCCAGCGTGAAGGTGGGTTCTTTTATGAAAAGAAAGATCAAATCACCATGTGCCCCGAAGGTTTTTCTGACAGTACCTGCCCGGAAAAGTTGCTGGGGATGGATCATGACCCTGGTTATTTCTCTTCATTATCTGCCTTCTTTTCTTTGGCAGCTTCTTCCACAGTGTCCTCTTTTTTTGCAGGCTCCTCCTTTGCAGGTTCCTCCTTTGCTTTAGGTTCTTCCTTAGCTTTAGGCTCTTCCTTTGCAGGCTCCTCTTTAGCAGGTTCTTCTTTTTCCGCAGGTTTTTCTTTGTCTGCTTCTTTCTCTGCGGGTTCTGTTTTGGCTACTGGTTCTTCTTTTTCGGTTACTGGTTCTTTTTGTTCAGGTTCTTCGGTTGCTGCTTCTTCTTCACCTTCCATTTCTGCCTTTCTCATTTTCGCAATTTGCGCAGCGCGGGCTTCATTAACCGTTTTTTCGGCTTCCAGTTGTTTCTTTTTGTCTTCCTTCATCTTCAGGCTAACGTCTTTGGAAACATGGCTGATCTTTTCTTCTTTTTCTTTCATCCAGGCATCGAATTTGGCATCGGCCTGTTCCTGGGTAAGCGCTCCTTTAGCAATCCCTTTTTGCAGGTGATTTTTGTAAAGAATACCTTTGTAAGACAAAATTGCACGTGCTGTTGCTGTGGGCTGTGCCCCTGTTTGCAGCCAGTACAGTGCCCGGTCGAAATCAATAGTGATCTCAGCAGGCTGAGGAAGCGGATCGTAGGTGCCAATCTTCTCTATATATCTTCCGTCCCGTGGTGCACGACCATCCGCAATTACAATGTGAAAGTAAGGTCTTTTCTTCCTTCCACGTCGCTGTAATCTGATTTTTGTTGGCATAACTTCCTAACTTTTAGTAAAAATTTTATTTTAAACAGGCCGCAAAAGTAATGCTTTTTTTCAAGAATTACATAAACAGGCATAAAAAAATGAACAGGAAAACCCACAATGGGATAACCGGCTACAGAACCAACAGCCCGATAACCGAAACGGCTGAAAACTAATAGCCAGACCGGAATCCAAACCGCCCGGCCCATAACTGAACCATCCAGCCAAAAACTAAACCATCCAGCCAAAAACTAAACCATCCGACCAAAAAATGAACCGGCCGACCAAAAAAATGAACCGGAAAACCCACAGCACGAACGGCATTTAAGCCGTCAGACCGGCAATGGATTAACGATTATTAACATAACTGTTGGTGCCATTCCATTGTCAGTTGGAAATTTTTCCTTTGGTTTGCACTGATATATTCATTGAGTCCGGTTTAAAAAGTGACTTTTGATTTTCAGCGGATGTGAAACACTTTTGTTTTTAGACCGGACTCATCATTAAAAAAAAAAGGAGATTATATGTTAAAAGAGAATTTGGTTAAAGGTTTATCTGTTGCTTTATTACTGTTTTTTGTATTACCGGCTGTTGCCCAGGTAGGAATCAGTCCTCAGCAACAGCAACAGTCCAATGAGGTAACGGATGAGCAGTTAAAAACTTTTGCAGCCATAACCGGGGAGCTGGAACAGATGCAAGCCAGCTCCCGTGAGGATATGGAGAAGATACTGGAAGACCATGGGATGACTGTAGACCGGTTTAATGAAATTATGCAGGCCATGCAGACCGGAGCGGAAATAGAGTTGTCAGACGAGGAGCGGGAACGCTTTGAGCTGATCAATGAAAAGATTCAGGAATACCAGCAGGGGAATCAGCAAAAAGCCATTGCTGTATTGGAAAAGCATGGGATGGACCAACAGCTTTACATGCAGATACAGCAGCAACTTCAGACGGATCCCCGCCTGCAGGAACGCTATGAAGAGTTGAAATAACGCATGTATCAAGACACATGTGTTAATGTGTATCTGACACCGTATTGAAGTGTGTCTGACAGTATATTAATGTGTATTTGACACTCTGTTAATGTGTATTTGACACTCTGTTAATGTGTATTTGACAACATGTTAATGTGTTTTTGACACCATAAAGCCTGTAGTTAATGGTTAGCTGCTGGCTTTATGGTGTTTATGGTGTTTATGGTATGATTTTTCCCTAAGTTTTTAACAATACCTTTTTGCCGGATTTTTTTGATACTTTTACCAGGGAAAAAGAAGAACTATCGTTATGGCAGAATTTGCACATCTTCATTTACATACCCAATATTCCATTCTTGATGGGGCATCCAATGTGGAGTTGCTTATGCAACGGGCGGCTGATGCCGGCATGAAATCGGTGGCCATCACCGACCATGGCAATATGTATGGTGTGATGCATTTCTTTAATGCGGCAAAAAAGCATGATATTAAGCCTATCATAGGTTGTGAGGTGTATGTAGCGGCCCGGGGACGCCACCGGCGTGATAATAAAGAGGACCGCGCAGGGCACCATCTTGTCTTATTGGCGAAAGACCAAAAAGGATATCATAACCTGGCTAAGCTGGTATCCAAAGGCTTTCTGGAGGGGTTTTATTATAAGCCCAGAGTGGATAAAGAGCTGCTTGAGCAATACAGTGAAGGGGTGATTGCCTGCAGTGCCTGCCTGGGTGGAGAGATCCCCAGGATGCTGGTCAACCACGGACTGGAAAAGGGCAGGGAAGCGCTGAATACCTATAAAGCCATTTATGGAGAGGACTTCTATCTGGAGCTGCAACGCAACGGACACGACGGGCAGGAGCCGGTTAATAAAATGCTTATACAACTTAGCCAGGAAGAGAATGTTAAACTGATCTGCAGCAATGATGTGCATTTTATCAACAAGGAAGACCATGAAGCCCACACCATACTCATACACCTGAACACGGGAAAGGATCTGGGGGAAGATTTGGATATGCACTATACCGGGCAGGAGTACATGAAAACACCGGAAGAGATGCAGGAGTTGTTCTCTGATGTGCCGGAAGCCCTTGAGGGGGTGGATGAAGTGGTGAGCAAGGTGGAGCGGTTTGAGCTTGCCAGGGAGGTTATTCTGCCGGTATTTCCGTTGCCCCAGGGCTTTACTGATGAAAATGAATACCTTCGCCATATTTCCTACCTGGGGGCCCGCAAGCGATACCCGGAGGTCAATGCTGAGGTAGAAGAGCGCCTGGATCACGAGCTGCAGATTATAAAAAATATGGGCTTTCCAGGATACTTTCTTATTGTTCAGGACTTTATCAATAAAGCCCGGGAAATGAATGTTATCGTAGGGCCGGGGAGGGGGTCGGCGGCAGGATCTGCTGTAGCCTATTGTGTGGGAATAACAGATATTGACCCCATTAAATACAACCTGCTGTTTGAACGCTTTCTTAACCCCGAGCGGGTCAATATGCCCGATGTGGATGTGGACTTTGACGATGAGGGCCGGGATAGGGTGTTGCAATATGTGGTGGACAAATATGGGGATGATAAAGTGGCACAGATCGTTACCTTTGGATCCATGGCTGCTCGCTCCAGCATCAGGGACGTGGCCAGGGTGCTGAAGCTGCCCCTGCCCGAAGCCGACCGCCTGGCCAAAATGGTGCCCGACACCCCCGGGACATCCCTCAAAGAGGTGCTGAAAAACGACCCCCAGCTTAAGAAAATCAAAGAAAATGAGGACACCCTGGAGGGAAAAACCCTTAAGTTTGCCCGAATACTGGAAGGATCCGTGCGCAATACGGGAACACATGCCTGCGGAGTAATTATCGGACCGGAAAACCTTATGGAGTACCTGCCACTGGCTACCGCCAAAGACTCCAAATTACCCGTTACCCAGTATGACGGAAACTACGTGGAATCGGTGGGAATGCTTAAAATGGACTTCCTGGGACTGAAAACACTGTCTATTATTAAGGATGCACTGAAAAACATTAATTTAAGGCATGGCAAAGATATTAGCGTGGATAATATCCCCCTGGATGATGAAAAAACCTATGAGCTGTTTCAGCAGGGTAACACGGTAGCCACCTTTCAGTTTGAATCGGAAGGGATGAGAGAGCACCTGAAAAGGCTAAAACCCACCAATATTGAAGACCTTATCGCCATGAATGCCCTTTACAGGCCCGGACCCATGGAGTTTATTCCACAGTTTGTGAACCGTAAGCAGGGAAAGGAAAAGGTGGATTACCCTCATCCGTTGCTGGAAGAGATACTCAAACCTACCTATGGCATCATGGTATACCAGGAGCAGATCATGCAAACCGCCCAGATATTGGGTGGCTTTTCTCTGGGTAATGCCGACCTGATGCGGCGGGCCATGGGAAAAAAGAAAATGGAGATCATGGAAGGGATGAAAAAACAATTCGTAAAAGGAGCTTACGAAACCCATGAAATCCCTGAAGAGAAATCACTTGCCGTATTTGCCGTTATGCAGGACTTTGCCAAATACGGCTTTAACCGCTCCCATGCTGCCGCTTACTCCTTTATAGCTTATAAGACAGGATACCTGAAGGCTCATTATACCGCTGAGTATATGGCTGCTGTACTTACCCACAACCTGCATGACATTGAGAAGAAGCTAACACCCTTTATTTTAGACTGCCAGAGTAACGGTATCCCGGTACTGGGGCCGGATGTGAACGAATCTCATGCCAATTTCACAGTGAACCAAAACGGGGAGATACGCTTTGGAATGGCGGCCATTAAGGGAGTGGGGGAGAACGCCGTCAATTCCCTGGTGGAAGAGCGTGATGCCAATGGACCCTTTAGGGATATCTTCGACCTGGTGAAACGCGTCAATTTTAAATCAGTAAACCGAAAGGCCCTGGAAGCCCTGGCCATGACCGGAGCATTCGATAACTTCCCCCACGCTCACCGGGCTCAATATCTTTACAGAGAATACCCCGAAGGAGAGACCTTTTTGGAAAAGCTGATCAAGCATGGGCAGGCCTACCAGCGATCAAAAGACAGCACCCAGCAATCCCTGTTTGGAGGTACTGAAGAAGTGGAAATCGAAAACCCTCAAATGCCACAATGTGAACCGGCGCCGGCACTGCAGCAGCTAAAACAGGAAAAGGATATGATCGGCTTCTACGTATCCGGACACCCGCTGGATGAATATAAACTGGAAGTAGAGTACCTTACCAATATAACCATGGAAGAGGTGAGCAGTAACATGGAAAGGTATGATTCCAAAGAGGTGATCATTGCCGGAATGGTCAGCGATGCAGCAAAACGTATCGGCCGGAATGGGAAAGAATTTGGCACAATGACAGTGGAAGACTATTCCGGCTCTTTGAAGTTTATGCTGTTCGCAGAAGACTATCTGAGAAATAAACACTTTCTGGAAGCTGGCCAGTTTGTGATGGTTTGGGCCAAAGTACAGCGAAACTATTACGACCAAACCAAACTGGAGGTGAAACCCAAAAGGATCATTTTGCTTTCAGAAGCCCTGGAAAAGCGAGTCAATACCATTTGCCTGTTTCTGCCCCTTCAGAAGATCAATAGCACTCTGAATCGCCAAATGGCCCAAATGGTGGATGAAAACCCTGGAAAAGTACCCCTTAGCTTTGTGGTAAGCTTTGACCTTGAAGGAATGGAGGTGGGACGAAAACGAAACACCCTTACCCTTAGATCCAGATCCAAAAATGTGAACCCGGAAACATTTCTGAAAACAATTAAGGACACTTATCCGTTTATTAAGATTAAGATCAATGCATAAATAAACCCGAAAGGAAAGGATTGTTTTTGACTTTTATCCATTTTTTCCCCGGCCCTAAGAAATATAAAATACTTATTCTTATTTCAGGTGATTATTTTATTTTTGCTTCCTTGATGTCATTAAATTATCGATATAATATATAATAATTCATGTTATGGTTATAGAATTAACAGATGCCAACTTTGACGAGATCGTAAACAAAACGGATAAGCCGGTTGTTATTGATCTCTGGGCCGAATGGTGCGGCCCCTGTAAAATGATCACCCCTATAATGGATGATCTGGATAAAGAGTATGAAGGGAAAGCGGTTATCACCAAGTTAAATGTGGATGATAACCCGGAAACCACCGGGAAGTTTGGAGTGCGAAATATTCCCACTGTATTATTTTTAAAGGACGGGGAGGTGGTTGACAAGCAGGTGGGTGCTGTTCCCAAGCAGGTGCTTGCCGGCAAACTGGAAGCCTTATTGTAAGGATCATATAAAGAAAACTATATAGAGCCGCTGTTGCTGTGTTGTGATAGCGGCCCGCACTGATTTGTAGCTATGGCACCTCAACGAATTGATATAAACCGTCTCAAGCGTTTTTCCAATGTGGAGCTCGTGGCCCGCCAGGTGGTGGAAGGCTTTATTACGGGCTTGCATAAAAGCCCCTTTCATGGGTTTTCTGTAGAATTTGCCGAACACCGTCAATATAACCAGGGAGAGTCTACGCGTAATATTGACTGGAAGCTGTATGGACGCACCGACCGATTATATGTAAAGCAGTTTGAAGAGGAAACTAACCTCCGTTGCCGCATCTTGCTGGATGTATCTTCTTCCATGTACTACCCGGTGCAACAGCAAGCTTCCCCGGAGCAACCCAATAAGATGGCGTTTTCCGTCTATGCCGCTGCCGCTGTGGTGCAGATGCTCCTGAAACAACGCGATGCCGCCGGGCTTACACTGTTTTCCGACCATACTCAACTGCATTCTCCCGTGCGCTCTACACGCCCACATATGCAATACCTGTTCGGGAAAATGGAAGAACACCTGAAGCAACCCAAACCTGAAGAAAAAAAAGCTACCGCAGTGGCTACGGTGCTGCATAATATCGCCGAAAGAATTCATAAGCGATCCCTGGTAGTGATTTTTAGTGATATGTTTGAATCATTCGATGATACCGATAAGCTGTTTTCCGCCATGCAACACCTCAGACACAATAAGCATGAGGTAATCCTGTTTCATACCGTCCATAAAGAAACGGAATTTGACTTTGAGTTTGAAAACCGGCCACATAAATTTATAGACCTGGAAAGTGGAAGTGAGTTGAAGATTAATCCTAAAATGGTGAAAAGCCAGTACCTAAAGCGCCTGGGGGAGTTCCGGAAACAGCTTAAGCTGCGCTGTGGACAATATAATATCGATTATGTGGAGGCCGATATCAGCAAAGGCTTTGAACAGATCCTGCTGCCCTATTTTCTTAAACGAAAAAAAATGTTCTGACCTCCCTATTAACCATATATATGGCTATCTTTGCCCGGATCTTTTATGAATACAGGACGCAGGGGAGGTGTTGTCATTCAGTTTGATATAGTAATTGGCGGTGGCCATTAACGGGTGCCGGTCTGCATAAAGGGTGAGCAACAGCAAAAAACAGGGGTTTCTATGCACATAAATGTGGGCGATAAGGTAAAGTTCCTCAATGAGGAAGGTGGTGGGGTGGTGCGGGAGATTGTGGACCAAAAGACCGTTCTGGTTTCTATTCCGGAAGGGTTTGATATCCCTGTATCCAAAGGTGATCTGATACTTCTGGAGCCGGAGGCATCTGGCGGTCAGGTCCCTTTCCCGGAAGGGATGGAGGGGGGAGCGGACACGCCGCAACCCCGGGGCACCGCAGCTTCCATGGAGTCACGGGAAGACCTGGAGAGCCGTGAAGCGCTAAAAGAGCGTGTCCGGGCGTCAGCGGCATCAATGGCTATTCCCGGAGAGGCTGCTTTTTATTTGGCTTTTGAGGCAGACCTGCAAAAGCCTTTGATGGTTGGTGACCTGGATGTTTACCTGGTTAACAACACGGGTGATGACGTATGTTATATCCTGTATCTGGACCAGCAGGGGATGGTTCGGGTAAAGCATGGGGTTATAAGTCATCAGCAGCGGCATTTTCTTCAGACCATCTCCCGGGAAGAGATCTCCCGCTGGTGCAAGGGCTGGATACAACTGATAATGGCTGCCAGCCAATTTCCTCCGCCGGCTCCGGAAAATACCGGGTTTAAGATCCGTCCCTCACGCTTTTTTTCTGCAGAGAACTACAAGGTGTATCCCGGCCGTAGCAATCCGGTTTTTCTTTACTGCCTGTCGCGCACCCACCTGCTGCTAAAGGCAGACCAGCAGCAAACAGCCTTGCGGGAGCCAGCATCCAAAGGAACGCCGGAAAGCCACCCTCCGCTGGTAAGCCGAAAAGCGATTATCGACAAGTACATGGTCGATGACGAGGAAGCTCAGGTAGATCTGCATATTGAACAGTTGTCAGAAGATCATTACCGGATGAACGCCATGGAAAAGCTGAACCGGCAGCTTTCTTTTTTTCAAAGGATACTGCAAAGTGCTATTGTCAATAAGGTGAAGCGGCTGGTGATCATCCACGGCGTAGGTGCCGGGATACTTAAAGCAGAAGTGAGGCGGGAGCTGCAACAGTATGACTATATTGATGTGGAAGATGCCCCCATTGCCCGGTATGGGGTGGGTGCCACCATTGCTAAAATTTATCAGTAACATTTGGCCGGATACGGCGTAATATATATATACAGGGCGTGTTGTTTGTAAAGCCAGCGCATAAAAATACAAGGCAACAACAGCAAGCCATAAAGGAAAAACAAGGCCGGTGTGTTCTATCGCTGCGGCTTGCCGCAGAGGAAAGTCGGGACACCACAGAGCACCATACTTCCTAGCAGGAAGGCTTCGCTTTGGCGAAGACAGCTAGTGCCACAGAAACCAGACCGTCCCGTCGTTGACGGGATAAGGGTGAAACCGTGAGGTAAGAGCTCACGATTCCGTCAGGTGACTGGCGGAATGGTAAACCTTATGGGGTGCAAGGCTACATATACCGGAGATGCCTGCCATGCAGGCTGAAAGGTTGCTCGCCTGGATCCGGGGGGTAAGCTGCTGGAGCCGGCAGGTGACTGCCGGCCTAGATAAATGATAGAAACCGCCATTCATTGGCGGTACAGAATCCCGCTTACAGCACCGGCCTTATTTTACCTTTATACCACGGATGCGCGAAACCACACCCGAACCACCCCGTAGCTTTACTATGTATACCCCGGAAGAGGGGAAAAGACCGCCATCTAAATGGAAATCACCTAACCCAAAAATATCGCGGCGAAATACCAACTGACCGTATAAGGTGTAAACCTCCAGACTATGATAAGGATAGTCACCCCAGGTTAGGGTGGCTGAGGATTGAAAAGGATTGGGATAGATGGAAAGGGACTGGTCATGTGTATGGTCAGGCCCCCGGCGGGTGACCCTTAACGAATCTATGTACTCCACACGGGCAATCTGTGGGCCGACCACCTCTATGGTGAGCAGTGGATGCCCGTGATCTTTACTGAGAAAAAAGTATTCAACACGCTGGGTTACCAGCGGAGGAAAAGCAGGAAGCGTGTCAATCTTTACACTATCCCGGTACGTAGCTTGGGAACGAACCCTTAACACATTAAATGTGCCATAGGGCGTGATTAACGTGCCCCAACCATCCGCCTGGGTATGGCGAATCACTTGACGCTCAACATGCCCCAACGAAGGAATGTCCTGATTAACCGTGGTATGGGAAAAAGACGTGTCCCCATATTCCAAAGGAAAACGGTAGAATACATCCAGGGTGTCATTCCTGCCGGGAACGGGAAAACCCATGTACTCCCCGGCATAACCAATAATGCCAAACCCGGAAGGCGTATTACGGAAAAACGTCAATGGATCAGATACAGGCATCCCGGGGATATCCATAAATCCACCCTCAGTGGCATAATTGGCCCTGTGGGCAGGAGCCAGCGGGTTGTTGAACGCCGCCTGGTAAATCATGTTCAAGTTACCCACATCCAAAAAATGAAGAACCTCCTGCTCCTGGCCCGTAAGCCAGGTGTAGTCCCAGGTGTAGTCCTCACCGGTTGGAAAACTATGGCCCGGCGTGCTTACAATCCCCGAACTAACCACCACACTGTCGCCGGCATTGGGCATATCACCGGTGGTAATGGTGATCTGAGAAAACCCGGGCCGGGCCAAAAGCAGAAAAAAACCAAAAAGAAATAACAGCTTCATAGTATGATAAATTGAATTGACGACTGGTAACCGGGCCGCCGCCAGGAAAACCCGGGCCGGCACATACCCTTTATTTAATGTGCAATAATACAAAGATTCTGAATAATACAAGAGTCCGGTGTGAAGACACAAATATTTTTCAACCACTGAAACCTCCATGGCGAAAATTTTTTCGACACACAGGAGAATGATTATTTCCTTACCGGAAAGCTCCCGCGCTCGCCCCTCTGACTCCCCTAAAGGGGAGGACCGGGCCACCGCGCTCGCCCCTCTGACTCCCCTAAAGGGGAGGACCGGGCCACCGCACGCGCCCCTGTCCAAACCCTTGGGGGCCTGGACGAACAACGAATAAAATTCTAAACAGATAAAACCCCATATTATTCGTGCATTCGTGGCAAAAAATAAACATATGAAAATCAAATATGATCTTTTTAGATCGGACTCATGTGTTATTCCGGAAAAGGGATCATGGCATCATAAAATGCCTGGTGTAGTTTTTGCCTGATCCGCATGGAGTTGATTTTTTGGTTTGTTGCATTAGGGTGCACTCGGTTGGAGAGGAAGACATAAACCATGCTGTTTTGGGGGTCGGCCCACACACAGGTTCCTGTAAACCCGGTATGGCCATAGGATTTGGCCGGGGCGGATTTGGCGGAGATATTTTTTTTGCCCACCAGGTCAAACCCCATTCCCCGGTGTGATCTTTTGTGTTTTTGTGTAAACATTTGTATCACCGATGGCTCCAGGTATTGTCTTCCTCCATAGCTTCCGTTTTGCAGGAACATTTGGAACAGTATGCCCAGGTCTTTGGCATTGGAAAACAGTCCGGCGTTTCCGGCCACCCCGCCCATAAGGGCCGCCGACGGGTCGTGGACATGTCCATGAAGCAATTGCCTGCGCCAAAAGATGTCTTTTTCCGTAGGGACGACCTGATCCTTGCTGAAGCGTGATAAAGGGGTGTAGCCCATGGTTTTTAATCCCAGAGGCCGGTAGAAGTGTTCCTGCAAATACTGGCTTATGGAGCGACCCGTCAGGCTGTCCATGGCTATTTGCACCAAAACAGGGTTCAGATCGCTGTACATATACACCTGGTCAGAGTAAACCCGGGTTTGTTTTATGTTCATCCACAAAGTGTCTGCATAGCAGTTGCGTAGGTACATGTTCCCGGCAATGCACCGGTCACTGGTATCTTTAACGGCATAGGGATTAAAGTATTTATGAAACAGATATCGTAATGTGTCTTTCCTTCCCGGAAGGGTGTCAAAAGATAACAGGCTGTCTCTATGAATTATAAAGGAAGCGGGTAGGGGTAGTACCGTGTCGCGGGCATATAATATATAGGGCAGAATGGGGAGGCTGGGGGGAAGGCCCGACTTATGGATGAGCAGGTCACCGATGCTGCATTTGAAGATATTTCTGGATGGAGTAGTGCGTGAGATCATGGTATCTGTGAGGATAAAGACGGAATCACTGAGCATGATGGTGTCCGGGGGGGGGCGCATACTGTCACTACGGGAGAAAAGGCCATGCGCGGCTGTGCTGTCCCTGCCGGCATAAAGGGTGTCTGTAAGCACTATGGTGTCGGGACGGATGCGGGTATACTCAATAATAGTGTCCTTAAAAAACCTGCCCAGCCGGTGGTGTGGGTGCAGCTCTCCCTTTCCGGTGAGGTGCATTGCCTTTAAGGTGGTGGCAGCTACCTTAGTGATGGATGCCAGGTCGTACACGTGGTGGTCTTTTACGGCCACTTGCCGGGCATAGGTGTGATGGCCGTAGCTTTTTTGAAAAACCACATCCCCCCGGTAAGAAAAGAACACCTGGCACCCCGGGAAGGCAAAGGAACTTATGGCATCAGATACTATGCTGTCCATCTTGTTAAGTATGGCGGTATCCAGCATCAATACGTGTGGGCTGGCATAGCCCAGCCGGTTTTTGGTGGTTTGCTCATATTGATATCCCGGTGGAGCCGGCCGGGGGTGCTTTCCGCGTATAGACTGTCCACCGGCTATGGCCTGAGCTGCATATCGTTGGTCATCGGGGTGTGACGACCATATGTGCATCAGTGCCATTTGCCGGAAAACCGAATCTGCCCGGGCTTCAGGGTCAAACAATACCACCATAAGAGCCCCTGCGGAGGCCCCTTGCCGGTCCAGATTCTCCAGCGATGATGTCAGTTGAGCGTTATCCAGGGATAGACCGCAAAGGACTACTACGGCCGTATCGGTTTGGGATAATTTGAATCTACCCGGGATGAAGGAACGCTGATCAACGGATGTATATCGATCCAACTGTTGTATGAAGGGGGAAAAGGATGTGTCAGGAACATATACGGTGAGCGTACCGGAAGGGAGGTCAAGAGGTAATAGGGAGCCGGGATTGCTTAGCAAAACTGAGCTTTCCCGCTTTATGCGGTCCATAATATGACGGGAATAATATGCGCGGGTTAATGAGTCGTAACCGGATAAAGCCTCTGGCAGGGAAGAGGCGGCCCGGCTGTCCCCGGCCACCTGGCCTGCCTGCTGCCAGAGCGCCAGCGAAACAACCCTGCGCAGGCGCTTCTCCAGGTGAGATGATTCCTCCTCTTTCCGGTGGGTCAGTGTTTTTACCTCCTCTTTGGCCGGCAAGGTCTTGCTGCCCGCCAGAAACAGGTCAATATTCTGGCTTCTGAGGTGTTTTTGCAGATCATCCCGGGGAAATGGCGCCGCAATGACCCCCTGATAGTTTAGCTCTTGCCGGAGGATCTCTGAAAAATAGCGCTGGTTGCCGTCCGGGCCAGCCAGGATAGTGTCTTTATGAAGAAAAAGCACCAGAGGCAGGGAGGAATGGGGGCGCTGGCCAAGGACAGGCAGGTCGCCGGCATGGATGGTTACGGCTGGGATTAAAAGATGACGGGAAGAGGGCGTGTAAAAACCCGGATGTGCGTCAAAAGAGGCCAGGTCCGGGGCCTTCCAGATATGAATGCCCCGGTGAAAGGCTTTGTTCCCGGTCATGCTCATGGCCTGACTGAATAATTTACTTTGGGTCAATGAAAGCAATTGGTTTTTAGACGGTAACAGAGAGGAGGGATCTTGTCTCAGGGTGTCCAGAAAGCCCTTTGGAGAAGTATAGACAAAGGGTAAAAGCCCATTGGCTGCGGTACCGGTATCATTGAAAGCAGAAGGATAGGCGGTGAGAAAGATGGCGGTAACTTTTTCATCCAACGATAGCTGGCCAATAATGCTGTCGGCTTGTTCCAAAAAAGCAGAAAAAGCTTCCGGATAGCTGTCCCGGTGGTCCGCTTTGCCGGGGATAAAAATCAATAACACCGCCACCAGCGCTGCAATACACAGCGAAGCAATCCAGTATGCCCGGTATTCTTTCCTGGCCGGTAGGTGCATGGCCTGGCCTCCTAATGGTTTGGCTCAAAGATACAAAAAATCTACCCCGAAGTAAATACTCTGGGATAGATTTTTTTATGGCCGCACCAAATCAAGGTGCAGTCGTACACCGGGAAAAGAAAAAACTGCCTGATGCTTAGCTTATTCTTTGGTGAGGTAGTAATGTACCTGCAGGAAAAAATCTTCTGTTAATTTGTTTTCCTGCGACAGGGTCATGCTTTGCTTGTCGGCACTGCTGATATACATGGTGTCGGGCTCGGGCATTCTGGGAATGGTGGTGATGATGTAGTTCTCCTTCATTTCCCAGCTGCCGGCCTGCAGGGTGTCTTTGTCCTTGCTGAGCATATGAAAGTCATAATTACTGGCGAAGTTCATCATAAAGTTTCCTGCAAACTCTTTGTTTTGCTGGATAATTTCTTTTTTAATGATTTCCGGAGTCATTTCGTCTTTTTGGGCTTCCATATGTTGCAGGTTCATTTCCAGTTGCTCCTTCATGGACCCTTCTGCGATGGTATCCAGGATCATATTAATTTGTGCTGCCTGGTTTTCAAATTCTTCCAGGTTTTTTTCGCTGAGGATGGTGGCATATTCCGTGATATTATCGGCTGCCAGTGAATCTATGGTCCACGTTCCGTGAAGGGTTTCCTCTGAAAACTGCGAGCAGGAAGTAATGGCCATGGCCAGCAGGGCAACGGGAATAAAACTCATAATTGATTTCATAATAATGCTTTTTTAAATATGGATTAGTTGGTTCTTTAAGACGGCAAAAGTACAAATAATTTGTGTTGGCTGGTGATATCTTTGTTATTGAGGCCGATTTAATATGCTGCTATTTCCTTTCAAGGGCTTTTTCCCAGGGGGAGCATGGTGTTAATCCTTTAAAATAGAGTGTTTAAATCGAAGGTATGGGGTGAATATTTTGTTTGATAACGGTTCGATATATTATTTTAGGTCTGACGGAGTTGCTTAGAATCTGGTGTTTCGGATTGCTTCGGGGTTAAAGTTTTGGGGGTGTTTTCCGGATTTGTCACTATAGAGGTTTTCCAGGGCGGTAATACTATCCTTCAGGTTGCTTCCGGGGTGTATCACCGGTCCCAGCCCGGCTTCTTTTTTCTTATAGTCCAGATATCCCGGCACAATGGGCACCCGGGCCTTTTGGGCGATCATGTAAAACCCGCGTTTCCAGCGATTGGTTCGGCTTCGCGTGCCCTCCGGAGTGATCACCATAACCATTTTTTCATGGCTGTCAAAGTATGCTGCTGCCTGGTCAACCATGTTGGTATGACGGGAACGGTCAACCGGAATGCCTCAAAGCCGCCGGAGAAAAAAACCTAACGGAAAAACAAATGCCTCACGCTTGATAATAAAACGCGCCGGAAGACCCACCGCATTAAAAACCAACCGGCCAATAATAAAGTCCAGATTGCTGGTGTGTGGAGCCATAATCACCACACTACGATGGATATCAGGAGTGAAATCATTGACAATCTTCCACCCCAGAACGCGTAAAATAAACCTGGATATCATAATTAACCCATTTTTCGCAAAAATACAACATATTTCCCTTGAACAAACACAACGGGTCAAATGTGAGATGAAAAACAGACGCCCATTAGTAAATCGCCCGCTATCCAACTACCAAAGTATACCATAAGTTGCAACCTATAACCGATTAAATGGTTTTTGAATTTTCAAATATGAGTCCAATCTAAAAAGTTTACTTTTGATTTTCAGCGGATGTGAAAAATGAGTGTTTTTAGACCGGACTCAAATATATAAAAACCAGTTTTTTATAAATGGGTTTCTAATAATGGGAAAAAATGCAATTATTATTTTTGAAATGGGCTATTTATGATTGGTTTTATTTGTGTGTAAAGTGTATTTTTGTCCACGAATGTATAAATATCACATATTTTTATAATATGCTTATAATGGGCGATTTGTAGTTTTAGCAGGGCGCCCGCAGGATTAGTGAATAACCAAAAAATATAATAATTATGTGTATACCAGTACGATTAAAGAGCCTTTTCGGTTTTTTTGTTTTGGGAATGTTTATGTTCCCCGGCAATGTGGTGACAGGACAATCATTTTCCGTTATAGATTCTTCTCATAACACCGTTGAGCTTTCCTTTAGCACTACCCAAACCGGAGTGCTTATTGCTTTCAGCGATGATGAGACTTTTGGTAGTCCTGCTGATGGAGCAACTTACAGTGCTGACCAGGATTTGGGTGATAACACAACGGTTATTTCTGTCGGGGATGTTAGCCCTTTTACCCATGATAATCTTTCTCCCGGCACCTATTATTATTACAGGGCCTGGTATTATGATGACAGTTATAATTATACTCTTATTGGTGATGCCAATGCCCGCACATTGAAGTATGAGCCGTCCTATCATGTAACCAGTTTCAGTGGTTCTCCTAACGGGGACACGGAGCTTTCGCTCACCTGGACCGATGCCGCAGGGTCGGTACTTCCTGATGGCTACCTGATTAAGGGGTCAACCGTATCCTATGATGATATTGCAGCTCCGTCAGATGGCACAGAGGAAGCGGACAATGCACTGGTGAAAAACGTGGAATACGGGGCGGGGAGTGTGGCTTTTTCCGGCCTGGATGCCAATACCACACACTATTTCCGCATCTGGCCATATACCAACCAGGGAACACACATCGATTATAAACTGCATACCGGAACCCTGCCAAAAACAACCGTGAAAACGGAAAAATCCTCGCAATCGGATATTGTGGAACAGGCTGGGTTTGTCTATATAACCGATATTCCATATGCAAGTCATACCGGATCAGTGTCGAATGGTTCTCCCAGGCTATGGGCAATCACCATTCGTGACGGTGGTGATGGAAATGATGCGGATAATTTATCCACCACGCTCACGGATTTAACCTTGAATATCAGTAATTATGCGTTTTTGAATGAGATCGGACTATATGAATCGGACGGAACTACCCCAATTGCAACTGCTTCAGTGGCTTCATCACAGGTTACTTTTTCCGGTTTGTCCATAGAGGCTCTGGATGATAATTCAGTGGACGTTATTATTCGTGCCACCTTTTCTACCACTGTGGACGATAATGAACAAATATCTTTTTCTATTACGGATGGTGACGTTACAGCCGATCCGGCCGGATCCACTTTTGGCACCTTTTCACTATCCAGCAAAACGGATGGAGGGAAAAATACCATTAATGTTACGGCCACCAAGCTCCACATCAGCCATGTGGATAATCCCGTGGATGTGAATTCGGACTTTAAATTGACGGTAGAAGCTGTGGACGGCAATGATAACCTGGATAAAGATGCTGCGGATCAGGTAACTTTGAGTCTGACTACCGGCAGCGGAATCCTAAGTTCTACTACCGGCCTGGCCCAACCCCTTTCGTTAGGAACTTATCAATGGACGGATTTACAATACGATACCGAAGAAACCTTTGCGATTGAGGCCGCAGCCGCAGGACTTACCAATGCCTCTACAGGCAACATTAGCGTGAACGCCTCTTCCGATAGCGAAGTGGAAGCCCCCTCAACCCAGATCGGCGTAACAACCATCGCTTCTACCGCCAATGACATTGGCAATGCTGTACAAGTGTTCGCCTTCAAAATCACTGATAAGGGCACCGGCGGTGGTCTTCCCACCAAAGTAACCAATATCCGCCTGAAGCCTGCAACCGGCAATAACATCAGTTGGGCAGACCATATTCAAAATGTAGTTGTATATACTACAGATACCGTGACTACCGGAACAGTTAATATAACAGACAATAACATTGATATTCCCATTTCATCCGGCAACCTGGATGTTACAGACGGGAGCTCCAAAGAGGTAACCATTTCCGTTTACCTGAACACCACCAATATTATCGATAACGGCAGCCTGCAGATGAAAGTAGATAACGATCCCCACGGCTTCACCGCCGATGCTTCCGGAAGTGGTTTTGCAAGTGCATTTACTGCCGAGGTTGTCTCGAATACGCATACCATTGACGTTGACGCCACCGAACTGGCATTTATCCAGCAACCCACAGAAGTCTATACCGGCTATGTCATGGACCCGCCTGTTACCGTAGAAGCTATAGATGCAAACGGAAACCGCGACCTGGATTATAATAACGACATTACACTTACTCCTGATAAATCATCCATTACCGGAACCGCTACTGAAACAGCATCCTCCGGCCTGGCCACTTTTGATAATGTAATCTTTGATACAGAAGCTACCGGTGTAACGCTAACCGCAAGCAATGGTAGCCTGGCAGATGCAAGCAGTCAGCTATTTGACATCATTCTCTCAGAACCCCAAATAGAAATAACTCACGACGGAAGTCCGCTGGACCCTGCTGATGGAACCACAGACCTGGGTTTTGGCGATGTGGAATGGGGCGCTAGCTCCACAATAACCCTGACAATAAAAAATACCGGAAAAGCAGACTTAGAGATCACAGGCATTACGGATGACGGTGATTTTACAGCCTCCGGACTGACTCCTACAGTAACCCTCATCCCCGATGCCAGCACGAACTTTGATATTACATTCAGCCCGACATCCCAGGGACCGATTACAGGAACGATTAACGTAGCGAACAATGATACTGACCCTTTTTATATCAACGTCGAAGGACAGGGGATCTATAATTCCCAATCCGACATTATTGCCGATGGTGGCTTTACGTATCCAGAAAATATCGAATATGTTGATTATATGGCTTCTAACATTACTGATGCAAACTATAATTCTGATGCCATTCAGGTTGGCCGGTTTACCATCCGCGACGGCGGAGCCAGTAACGATGCGGACGACCAGTCTACTGTTTTGCAGGATATCACATTTTCCGTTAGCAACCATGCCAACATCAACCGCATTGCCATTGTGGACGGGAGTACTGTAAAAGCTGAAGCTGCTGCTGCAGCCGATGTCAGCTTTAGCAGTCTGGGGCTGGAGGCACTGGATAACGGAGAGAAAAATTTTGACATTTACGTAAGTTTTGATAACACCGTTACCGATAATGAGCAGGTACAACTAAGCATCACTTCCGTTACAGCCGGTACCGGCTCAGATTTCGCCACAGCCGATGGCGGTGGAGCTGAAACATCGGTCACCGGAGATGATAACCGTATTAATGTTACGGCCACCAAGCTTACCATCAGCCATGTGGATAATCCCGTGGATGTGAATACCGACTTTGCGCTGACGGTAGAAGCCCTGGACGGCAATGATAACCTGGATACCGACGCTACGGATGGGGTAACCCTGGATCTGAACACTGGCAGCGGTACCCTGAGTTCTGGTACCAACCTGACCCAAAACCTTTCATCAGGAACTTATCAATGGACAGACCTGCAATACGATACCGAAGAAACCTTCGCGATTGAAGCCGTGGCTTCAGGACTTACCAATGCTTCTTCCGGAGACATTAGCGTGAACCCCTCTTCCGACAGCGAAGTGGGAGAGCCCACAACCCAGATCAGCACACAGACTATCGCTTCTACCGCCAATGACATCGGCGATGCCGTAGAAGTCTTCGCCTTCGACATCACCGATAATGGCGCCGGCGGTGGCCTCCCCACCAAAGTAACCAATATCCGCCTGAAACCGGCAACCGGAAATGACATCAGCTGGGCAGACCATATTCAAAATGTGGTTGTATCTACTACCAGCACGGTAACTACCGGAACTGTAGATATAACAAATAGCTACATTGATATTCCCATTTCATCCGGCAACCTGGATGTTACAGACGGGAGCTCCAAAGAGGTAACCATTTCCGTTTACCTGAACACCACCAATATTACCGATAACGGCAGTCTGCAGATGAAAGTGGATGACGATCCCCACGGCTTCACCGCCGATGCTTCCGGAAGTGGTTTTGCAAGTACATTTACTGCCGAAGTTGTCTCTAATACACACACCATTGACGTCACCGCCACTACCCTGGCCTTTATCCAGCAACCCACAAATGTATATACGAATTATACCATGGATCCGTCAGTTACAGTGGCGGCAACAGATGCCAATGGAAATCGCGACCTGGATTACACTACGGATTTAACGATTAAGGTCCACGCAACCGGTTCTGCGGATGGGGAGGAATTTACAGTTATTCCTGTTGCCGGCCTGGCCACTTTTGATGCTATTAGCTTTAATGACGGAGATGCAGAAAACGATGTACACTTCAAAGCCGAAAGCGGAAGTCTTACATCTTCAGTTGATAGTGATAATTTTAATATTATCCTTTCCGTTCCGGAAATTAAAGTTACGCATAACTCCATTGAAGTAGCTCATGATGGCACAGTGACTTTCAGCGCCATTGAAGCGGGCACAACTACTACAAAGGATATTGTAATTCATAATACAGGCAAAGCCGATTTGGAGGTTTCGGGGCTGAACGTAACCGGTGGAAGCACCGGAGGGTTTAGTCTTGTAAATCCTCCCACAACATCTTTTACCATTATTCCTGATGGAGATCAAACAATTACCGTGGAATTTGCACCCGATGCGGCTGATAGCTTTTTAGAGGCCCTTGAAATAACCCATGATGATGGGGTTGCTACTAGTCCATACCATGTTAATTTATCCGGGGACGGGGATCCCAATAATGAATCGGATATTGTGGAACAGGATGGGTTTGTCTACCCAACGGATATTCAGCATGTTGATTATCAGTCTGGGGATATTATTACTGATGAACTTGCTACTGATGCCATTGAGGTTGGTCAGTTTATTCTCCGGGATGGTGGCGATGGTGACGATGCAGATGGGCTGTCTACTATTTTGGATGAGATTGTTTTCCATGTTTCCAATGATCAATATTTGAGACAGGTGGCACTGGTGGTGGATGGCAGTGTAGTCGTCAGTACAGCAGCAGGGTCAAGCGTTACATTTACTGGCTCTGGTTTAGTCACTGCCCCGGATAACGGGTCCAAGACATTTTCGCTATATGTAAGTTTTATGGAAAATGTTACGGATAATGAGCAGTTTCAGTTTACAATCACCGGCGTAACTGCAGGCAGCAACGGCTCGAATTTTGCGGCTTCTGATGGTGGTGGGGCATCCACATCTGTTGACGTGGGTAAAAATCGTATTGACGTCACCGCCACACAAATGGCCTTTGAGTCTGTTCCTTCTACGGTTACTTTAGGTAGTCCCTTTACCATACAGGTGAAACCTGTAGACGGCCATGGCAACGTGGACCTGGATGAAGACCGGTCTGTGGACATTAGCCTGGAGTCGGGAACAGGGGCCTTGTATACGGCGGCGGCTTCAAAGGCCTTTGACAATGGCATAGCCCAATGGGATGACCTGGAGTATAATGTAGCGGAAATGTTTAAGGTGAAGGTGACAGATCCGGCTTCTTCCGGCGCTTTCAGTGAAATTATTACAGGCGATATTGATGGACAAATGCCTTCCTCACCTGACGCACCATCCGTAACCATTCAGTACATTGCCGATGACCAGATGAGCATTCAGGTAACCAAACCCTCAGGTACTTTTGGAACCGACTGGGACGGCTATGTTGTCTTTGCACGGGAAGGCAGCTCCAATGATGCCGTGGTGGATAATACTGACCTGGATGATTTCACGGCAGATGCCAATTACGGTGATGGAACACCCAACAACAACAGCTATTGTGTTGCCAAAGTTACCACCGATGCTAATGCGACTATAACAGTTACTGGTCTTACCCTCGGCAACGACTACTATTTTGTTGCCTATGCTGCTAACCAGATAAATGGTAACGATAACGACCTGTGGTCTGTTGCATCCTCACAAGTAAGTGATAAGGCAGATGTTCAAGGCGTTTACTGGCAGGGAGCATATCCCGGAAATACGAAAGTTACGGTACAATGGAATAACTATACTGCTACTCCGGGTGACTGGTGGGATGAGGTTATGGTGGTAGGCCGGGAAGGGGATGTGGTGGATTATAACGCCCCTTCCGGAGACGGCTCAGCTTATACGGCTAACGCTGTCTTTAAGTCGGGCGATCAGGTGGGAGAAGGATATGTGGTGTACAGGGGCATTGGAGAAAGTGTTACAGTTTCAGGGCTTGACAACGGCACGGCGTACCACTTCCGCATTTTTGTCCGAAGGGGGACTCAATGGACTGATGCTTCTCATTATGAGGATGTTTCAGCCACCCCCACAGGGGGTGAGGGGCAACTGGTCATTACCGAAGTGGCCGCCTACCACGAAGATGACACCAAAAATTATATTGAACTATATAATGCGGGGGATGAGGATGTAAACCTGAATGGGTGGGTTTTGGACCAGGAAGGTGTTAATGTGAATAGTATTACATTAAGCGAGGATAATCAGCATAACACCAGTGCGAACATGCTTTTGAGGCCCGGGGAGTATGCATTGATTGTAAAAAGCAACTGGGACGGACTGAAGTCGGAGTTTGGCATTGCCGGTGATGTGCCCATGTTTACTGCTTCAGGTGGTAATATCCCCTCACTGGCCGGGGGAGAGTACTATGTATTTTATCCTCCTGGAGCTAAGTCTACTACAGATGAGTTTGGTTCGGGTGCTACCTTTCAGGCGGAAGACGGTGTGTGCTATGAGCGGAACTATATTCCCAACAGTGACGGAACCTTGCTAGAGAGCTGGAATGAGGTATCCAGTACATCTTACACCTATACTCCGGCGTCGGATAATACCAACCCGTTGCCGGTGGAGTTGGTGGTGTTCCGCCTGGACCGCGACAAGGACGCTGTGAATATTCAGTGGGTGACGGCTTCAGAGGTCAACAACAGCCACTTTGACCTGCAGCGGTCGGTGGATGGGGTAGCATTCCTTACCGTTACCACAGTGGCCGGGGCCGGAAACAGCAATGAGCTTATAGATTACCACTTCACCGACTATCCCGGGCATAATGGAGTGGTGTATTACCGTTTAAAGCAGTATGACTATGATGGTACAAGTACGGCGGGACCGGTAAAGGCTGTTGACATGCGCACTGCTGCTCCCCAAATGACCTTGTCGGCACCCTGGGTGAATCGCCAAAAGGTAAATACCCGTGTGGAGCATGTGGCCACAGGTGAAAAGCTGGTTGTACAGTTGTTCAATATGCAGGGACGGCTTGTCACCTCCAGGGAGGTACGTGCACAGGGAACTTCGTTTACTCTTCAGGTGGACATGAACGGCAATCCTCACGGGATTTATATTATCCGTGTGGTCAGCCGTGATCACCGGGTCAGCAAGCGGTTCTACTTCTGATAGCCGAAAGCCACAATAGTAATTATGTGAGCCTTTTGGTCTTTTTACGCCTGAGGGCCTGAGCAAAAAAAGAGCTGCCTGGAAAAATCATTCCGGGCAGCTCTTTTTATATGCCTTATTTTTCCGGCGGTCACAGAAAAAAGTATCCGATTTATAAATTGACCTCCTCTTATTTGGCAGTTGCAGAGTTTATCATCTTTCCCTCACTTTTGGATAGCAACAGGGCCAGGGAAAACCGGTTGTCCGGGGTTCCGTTGTCGAGGAAGTAGTTGACCAGGTCATCGGGGGAGGTGAGGTTGCGTCCAAAGCTCCGGGAAACGACATTGATGTGAATGCCACCCCGGGCCAGGGCATTCATCAGCAGTTGTGAGCAATAAATCCGGCTGGTATCATCGGTGCGGAAGTCAAAATCATAGGGGTTCCCCAGCTGGCTGAAGGCATATTGGAAGAACCGTTCCCGCTTTTCTGTATCCAGCTTTACTTCAAAGGCAATCAGTCCACTAAGGACAGATACCCGGTCCAGGCAGGAAAGCCCCCGGATATCCCGGATCTCCACACCGCCTCCATGGCTGTCGAGGATAAGGTATTTATGACCGGGCTTTTTATAGTACTTGCGAAGAAACCGTGCGGTTTGGCTGTGGGCACCAAAGAACTGGTCTACCTGCCGGCGGCTGCCCAGGTAGATCACCGAGTGCTTCCAGGTGCCCGGAATAAACTCGCTGCTCACGTAACGGCGGCTGTTGGTGAAAAATAAATGACCCGGCTGCAACTTTTTTAAATATGGCTCCAGCTCGGTAAAAGAAATATCCCCGGGACCTTCCACCTCCTTGCCGTCCCTGTAATAGGCCTCGCCAACTTTTATATCTCCCACCCTCTCCACCACCGGCCCCTGGATGACCAGACGGAAATCATCCACCACCTTTACCGTACCCGGAGAAATGTATGAAAACCCCAGCAACAAAAGGGCCAGGAACAGAACAGCCGAAATAAATAGTGCCGTTTTCTTTACCATAGCAAGTGCATTCAAGTCTTATTAGTTGGTGGTGACAAAAGTAATCATTTTATACACTCTTGATTCCGGTCGAAAAACACAAATTTTTTATGTCCGCTGAAAATCAAAAGTAACCTTTTTAGAATGGACTCACTATTGTGATAGGGTGCCTTTTTTCATTACTGGCACCGGGAAAGGGGAAAAGCACACTGTATTTTTGGAAAATTGTTAGCTAAGCGACTATAGGTTGAATGCTTACAGGGAAATCTTATAAAAAAAGCCGGCGGGACGCCGGCTTTTTTTATAAAAATATTCAGGGAACGGTATTTCCATATAGCTTTCACCTAAAGGTTAGTAGCCGAATATTCTTCTAAGTTTCACATTGCGTACTCGTCCATACTCTTTAAGCATTTTTCTTTCCACCTCGTCATCTTTTCCAACCACCATAATGGTATGGGGTTGGTTGCTGATATATTTATTTTGAAAGTCTTTAATATCCTGCAGGGTAAGTTCAGGTACGTGGGTGTAGATATCTCTTCGGATATCGTGTTCCAGTCCGCGCTTTTCGTTGGCTAAGTAGCTAAACAGGATACTTGACTGGGTGGTGCGTTGAGTGCGCATTTCTTCCAGCAGGCCTTGTTGAGCTCTTTCAAAGGCTCCTTCTTCCATGGGCATATCATTTTGCAGGTCTCTGAGCCCACCGATATCGTCGTCGATCTTATCGTGGGAGGTGGCAATAAGGGCCAGGTTGGTATGATAGTCTTCCTTTTTATCCGGGGCCTGAAAAATGGCCATTGCAGTATAAGCCAGAGACCTTCTTTCGCGCATCTCCTGGAACACCAGTGAGCTCATCCCTTGTCCGAAGTAAGCATTGTACAAGCGGGATACCGGGATAAGGTCCGGGTCGTACTCCACACTTCTGGACAACATGAGGATCATGGACTGGGGGGTGTCAAAGTCAACAAAGTAGACCATATCTCGTTTGGTTTCCTGTTGCTGGAAGTCTTCAGCATCCACTTCTTTAAGGTCATCGCCCATCTGGTGTTTTAACATCACCAGTCTGACCACCTCTTCCAGAGGTTGGTCACCATAATACAATACACGGTGTTTGTAGTTCTTCAGGTTATGGAGTATTTCTGTAAGATCTTCGCCATCAAGTCTCTTTAGTTGCCTCTCCGACAATATATGGGTGGCTGGGTTATCTTTTCCGTACATGCCATAGGTGACCAGGTGACCAAAAACACTTTGTAGGTTCTTTTTGGCATCTTCACGGGATCTGATGATGTCGCTCACCATTTCCTCCAGGGCCTCTTCGTCGGGTTGTGCATTGTTTAGCAATTCTTCAAATAGCGCCATGGCAGGTTCAATATTTTCCGACAAGCCGCTAAGCCGTACATAAACCTGGTCGGCACCTGCATTTATGGAATAGGATGCGCCTACCTTATACATTTCTTGTTTAAACTCCCTGGCAGACAAAGATTCTGTGCCCAGGTACTCCAGGTAGCTGATGGCGATGGGCAACATTTTGTTGTATGTCCTTCCCATGTCAAAAACATAATACAGGTCAAAAGTATTATTTATGGTGTTGGGAGTATAAAGGATCTCTACCCCGTTGGCCAGTTGCTGTTTATCGATGGCTTCATCATAGTTTACAAACTCTGGCTCAATGGGTTCGGGCTTATCTTCCTTAATCATTTGGAAGTACTCTGATTCTTTATCCCGGTTCATTTCGATGGGTGTGATCCGGGTTTTGTAGATTCGTTCGATGGTTGTATCTCTTCCTGTTCGCTTATATACCGCCACATAGTTATCACTTAGTTTTTCATTGGCAAATTGCACAATATCTTCTTTAGTGATTTTTTCCAGGCGATTAATTTTTTCCAGTTCATCTTCCCAGGAGACGCCTCTTACGAAGGCCTGCACGTATTTATTTGCCCTTGCCCTATTGGAGGCAAACCTTCGTGCCTCTCTATTTTTCAGATCATTGATAACTGCTTCCAATAGCCAGTCGTCAAATTCTCCTTTTTTTATCTTTTCCAGTTCTCCCAGGATCAGTTTTTTTACTTCTTCCAGCGATTGCCCGTCGCGGGGTCTTCCGGTAAGAATCAGTGTGGAGTAATCTTCCAGTACCATTTGGCTGGTGCTGGCATTCCGCATTCTTTGTTCCTGGTTCAGGTTCAGGTCAAACAGTCCTGCTTCGCCGTTGGTAAGGATCATATCCGTCATGGTGAGCAGGTCCGCATCTTTGGAGCTGGCTCCGTCAAACCGGAAGCCCATCATGATTCTCTCTGCATCGGGCCCCCAGACTTCCTTAATAATAGGCTCTTCAAGGGAGGCTTCCGGGGTATAATCAAAATCCGGCACATCGCCGGCTTCCAGGTGGCCGAATTGCTCATCGATGAGACGAATGGTCTTATCAGGGTCAAAATCACCGGAAAGCGCAATAGCCATATTGTTGGGCACATAATAGTTTTCATGGAACCAATAGATGTTCTTCATGGATGGATTTTTAATATGCTCTGTAGTTCCTATGGTAGATTGGGTTCCGTAGGTATGCTTTTGAAACAGCCCTTCCAGCATAGCTGTAAATGCCTTCCGGTCATCGCTGGTTAGGGTCATATTTTTTTCTTCATAAATGGTTTCCAGCTCAGTATGAAATCCGCGAAGCACCACATTTTCAATCCGGTCTGCTTCCACTTTGAAGAAATTCTCCAGCTGGTTGGAGGGGATATTATTTACATATACGGTTTCTTCCAGGGAAGTATATGCGTTGGTCCCGGATGCTCCCAGGTGGCTTAAAATACGATCATACTCATTGGGAACACCGTACTTGGATGCTTCATAGGATATGCTGTCGATTTTGGCGTAAAGTCTCTCACGCTCCGCTTCATCTTCTGTGTTGCGGTATACCTCAAAAAGGTCGGTAACTTCAGCAATAAGAGGCGCTTCTGCTTCGTAGTTGGTGGTACCGTAATTTTTTGTTCCTTTGAACATCATATGCTCAAAGTAATGTGCTAAGCCAGTGGTTTCCGGTGGGTCATGCTTGCTGCCGGCCCGCACCGCAATATAGGTTTGTACACGGGGCTCATCACGGAAAACGGTCATATAAACTTTCAGGCCGTTATCCAACGTGTACAAACGCGTATTTAAGGGGTCTCCTTCAAAAGTTTGATATTCATACTCTTTCTCTTGTGCTTCTACTTCCTTCTGTGCGTCAGCCTGCACCGGATCTTGTGCAAAAGCCTGAAGCATAAAGAAAATTGATATTATCAGACTGGATGATAATATCTTAAAAACTGATTGTGACTTCATTTTTACTTGTGTTTATGGATTATAATTTATTTGTGTTTATGGATTATTAAGGTTCAGATTATTAAGGTTTAGATTATTAAGGTTCATAGCGGATGCTTTACTCATATTCCAGATCCAGGGCCTTTCTAAACCCCTGGAAATCCGGGTTTAATTCGTTCATTTTGTTTAGCTTATCCAAAGATGTAAACGCTTTATTTTCCAGGGGGTTGGATGCTGTATGGGTTTTAATGCGTAATGCCTGGTTTCCTGTGGCCTGGCGCAGGTAGCGTTGCAGCTCCAAAACGTGTTCCCCCTGGGCAAAAAGTTTGTTGGATAGGGTAATCTCCACGGTGGTATCGCCGGTGATCCCCGGCTTACATTGCTCCAGGTCTGCCACAAATGTGGGCTTTATGCTTTTCTTTTCATTGATATAGCTTTCCAATCCTTCTGTAAGCTCTTCTATTTTAAGTTTTTTTATGGGGTGCTGTTCATTACTGTTGTTTTCATCTGGTTGCGGTTGGTCGGTCTTTTCGGTTTCCGGGGCATCTTCTGTAAGCGAGACCGTTGAGAAGCCCGATGAAAGTCCTTTCAGGCGACCTTTTACTGGGGTATTCTTTTCCTCCTGTTGGTCATGGTGTTTTTCAGGGGTGCTGGTATTTTGGGTTGATGGTTGGGCGGGGGTTGTGTCTGCCGCCGTTTCCGGGGTTGAGCTTTTCTTTTCTGTGCTTATGGGTTTGTGTTTTTGTGCAGGCACGTTTCCGTCAGCGGGTTTCAGGGTGGGTTCTTCAGTGGGGTGCTGTTGGTTTGGAGTTTTTTTTTCTGCGTGGGCTGCAGTGCACAGTTGCATCACTGCCAGCTCTACTTGCAGTCGTTTATTATTTGCTCCCCGGTATGCCAGGTCGGCTTTATTGGTGATCTCGATCATCTCCAGCAGCTTTTCTGTGGGCAGCTGTTGGGCCAATTCCAGGTATTTCTTTCGGATGGTTGCCCCGGTTTCCAGCAGGCAGATGGTTTTTTCATCCCGGCAAACCAACATATTGCGAAGGTGTTCGCCCAGGCCAGTAAGAAATTGTTGTCCGGCGAACCCTTTTACAGAGATCTCTTCATAGACCAGCAGGGCGTCGTGGATATTGCCTTGAAGAAAGTGGTGGGTGAGGCGAAAGTAGTAATCGTAGTCCAGTACATTCAGGTTTTCTGTCACATGCTCGTATGTAATCTCTTTGCCGGCAAAGTTCACCACCTGGTCAAAGATGGAAAGGGCGTCCCGCAGGGCTCCGTCTGCTTTTTGTGCGATCATCTGAAGGGCTTCCGGCTCGGCAATTACCCCTTCCGACTTTGCAACATCTTCCAGGTGTTCCCGGATCAGGTTTACGGGGATGCGCTGAAAATCATACGACTGACACCTGGAAAGAATGGTCGGTATGATCTTATGCTTTTCTGTGGTGGCTAAGATGAACTTGGCATAAGACGGCGGCTCTTCCAGGGTTTTGAGAAAGGCATTGAATGCGGAGGTGGACAGCATGTGCACCTCATCAATGATGTATACCTTATAGTCTCCTGCCTGGGGGGGCACACGCACCTGGTCTACCAGGCTGCGGATATCTTCTACGGAGTTATTGGAAGCGGCATCCAGCTCGTGAACGTTAAAAGAGGATGACCGGTTGAATGATTCACAGGGCTCACACTGGTTGCATGGCTCCGTATTATCTGTAAGCTCTTTGCAGTTGAGGGCCTTGGCCAGTAAGCGGGCTACCGTGGTCTTTCCCACGCCCCGCGGACCGCTGAACAAAAACGCCTGTGCCAGATGATTGTTTCTGATGGCATTTTTCAGGGTGCTGGTAATATTGGACTGGCCAACAACCTTGTGAAACTGGTCGGGACGATACTTCCTTGCTGATACTACGTACTTTTCCATATATAAAGGATTGCGCTGTGAAAGGCACGCCAAAATTACTAAATTCCTAACGGCTGAACAGGGTTTTTAGTGTTAATTTAGGTTAACCCGGTGCAAGTTGTATGGTAAAATTTTATGAGGCTGGGTTAAAAAGGGTGTTTTTGTTTCTCAGTGCCTTTATTACCCGGCCCCTAAAGGGTGAAGCCGGACTCATTAATATACGACGGATAGCACAGGAATAATACTACAGAATACTTGTATGGGTATTGCATAGGGTTGTGGGGGAGGGGATACCGGATATTTTTATTCAAAAGTGGTACCCGGAGCGGGACTTGAACCCGCACGGCCTGTACGGCCAAGGGATTTTAAGTCCCTCGTGTCTACAAATTCCACCACCCGGGCCTGAAGAAAAAAACCTCTTTTTTGTCAAGAGGTTTTAAGGTTTGAGCGAAAAACGGGACTCGAACCCGCGACCCCGACCTTGGCAAGGTCGTGCTCTACCAACTGAGCTATTTTCGCTTGTTGAATATGGCTGCAAATATACATCTAAAAATTAATACGGCGCAAGTTTTTATTGGAAAAAAATATCCGCATGGGATTAGGTTTTCTTTTTAGATAACAACTTCTTGATTTCATTCAGTTTCATAAGAGCTTCCACGGGTGTAAGCGTATTAATATCCGTATTAAGGATATCTTCTTTGATTTGTTCCACCAGGGGGTCATCCAGTTGGATAAAGCTCAGTTGGAGGTTGTCATCTTTTTGTGCCGCCTGGCTCACCTCTTTTTTCTTTTGGTCGGGGTTGTGAGCATGTTCCAGCTTTTTCAGTATTTCATTGGCCCGGTCCAGTGTTATTCTGGGCATTCCGGCCATGCGGGCTACCTGGATGCCAAAGCTATGTTCCGACCCTCCTTTTCTCAGTTTGCGCAGGAAAATAATTTCATTATTGATCTCTTTAACAGAGATATGGAAATTTTTCATCCGGTTAAACGTTTCCTTCATGTTGTTAAGTTCGTGGTAGTGTGTTGCGAACAATGTCTTTGCTTTAAACAGTGGGTGTTCGTGCAGGTATTCAGCGATGGCCCATGCGATGGATATTCCGTCATAGGTAGCTGTTCCCCGGCCGATCTCATCCAGGAGGATAAGGCTGCGGCTGGACAGGTTATTGAGGATGCTGGCTGTTTCGTTCATTTCCACCATAAAGGTAGATTCGCCGGAGGAGATATTGTCGGATGCCCCCACGCGGGTAAATATTTTGTCGACGATGCCCAGGGTGGCTTTTTTGGCCGGAACAAAGGAGCCCATTTGGGCCATCAGAACGATGAGGGCTGTTTGGCGGAGCAGGGCGGACTTCCCGGACATGTTGGGGCCGGTAAGGATAATGATCTGCTGGCTTTGGTCGTCCAGAAAGATGTCATTGGGTACATAGTCTTCTTCCAGGGGGAGTTCCTGTTCGATGACCGGGTGGCGCCCGCCTTTGATATCCAGCTCAAAAGAATCGTTGATCCGGGGGCGCACATAGTGGCTTTCAGCGGCTGACTTGCTGAACGACAGCAGGCAGTCCAGCTCTGCCAGCAGAGAAGCATTTAGCTGAATGGGCTTAATATACTCGCTTACATTCTCTACCAGAGAATTGTAAATGCGAAGCTCAATATCCGCTATTCGCTCTTTGGCACCCAAAATCTTCTGTTCATACTCTTTGAGCTCCTGAGTGATATATCGTTCTGCGTTTACCAGGGTTTGCTTTCGTTGCCAATGGGAAGGCACCTTATTCTTATGGGTATTGGTAACCTCCAGGTAATATCCGAATATGTTATTAAACCCCACTTTCAGTGAAGGGATTTGGGTTTGTTCTATTTCCCGTTTTTTCATTTCTTCCAGGAAGTTTTGGTCTGAGCTCAGCAGTGTTCTCAGTTGGTCCAGCTCCTGGTCTACCCCTTTTGCTATGACATTTCCTTTGGTCAGCAGGGCGGGGGGGTCTTCCACCAGGGCCTTTGCGATGGCTTCTCCAATGCTTTTGCAGGGGTTTAGTTGTTCTCCCATTCGCTTTAGCGGGGCGATGATACTGTTGAGGCAAGCCTGTTTCAGAGGGTCTGTTTCTGCAAGCCCCCGGTAGATCTGGCGCAGTTCCCTGGGGTTTACCTTTCGGATAGACACCTTGGATATCAGGCGTTCCATATCTCCGGAGTTTTTGAGGCAGCGGGTAATGGTTTCACAAAGGTCTTTGGCTTTTATCAGGTGTTCTACCACATCATGGCGGCGGGCGATCCTTTCCGGGTCTTTCAGGGGTAAGACGATCCATCGCTTAAGCATGCGTGAGCCCATGGGAGAGGTGGTTTGGTCCAGCACCTCCAGCAGTGTGGTGGCGTTTTCGTTGGCGCTGCTGATCAGTTCCAGGTTGCGGATAGTAAACCGGTCCAGCCAGGTATAACGCTCCTCTTCGATGCGGCTGAGCCGGGAGATATGGCTCACCTTTTCATGGTGAGTTTCGTGTAAGTAGTGCAGAGCAGCTCCGGCAGCCAGGATCCCTTTTTCATACTCCTCCACACCAAACCCTTTAAGCGAGGTGGTTTCAAAGTGTGTCAGCAACAGGTCGCGGGTAAAGTCCAGGGTGAAAACCCAGTCCTGGAAAGTGGTGAGGAAGTAATGGTCACCGAACTTTTGGGTAAACTGCGATTGTTTGTTCTTTTGGACGATCACTTCGTTGGGCTTAAAGCTTTGAAGGAGTTTATCCACATATTGGTTATTTCCTTCAGCCAGATAAAATTCTCCGGTGGAGATATCCAGGAAAGATATTCCGGAGATATGGCTGTCCAGGTGGACAGCGGCCAGAAAGTTGTTGCTTTTATTCTCCAGCACGTTGTCGTTGGTGGACACTCCGGGGGTTACCAGTTCGGTGATGCCGCGTTTAACAATGGTTTTCGCCATTTTGGGGTCTTCCAACTGGTCGCAAATGGCCACCCGTTCGCCCGCACGCACCAGCTTGGGCAGGTAGGTATCCAGAGCATGATAGGGGAACCCGGCCAGGTCAACATAGGAGGCGGCCCCATTGGCCCGCTTGGTTAAGGTGATGCCTAAAATATTGGCGGTACGAACGGCATCATCACCAAAGGTCTCATAAAAATCACCCACACGAAAAAGCAGCAAAGCATTGGGATGCTTTGCCTTGATATTGTTATACTGCTTCATCAGAGGAGTTTCTGTATTCTTGCTTTTTTTTGCCACAACAGTTGGATTTTGTCAGACAAAAATAACATGATGATTAGAATCTTTCTATTTTCGCCGGATAAGTTTTTAACATTTTATTCTTTTCAAAAAAGGTAATCATGAGAAAGTTGCAGTTGGATGAACTTCAAAGGTTAGACACCGGATCTTTTCAGCGTGCGCCAAAGGTTCCGTTGGTGGCTGTGTTGGACAATATCCGCAGTAAAAACAATATTGGCTCGGTGTTTCGCACCTCGGATGCTTTTCGCCTGGAAAGGATTTATCTTTGTGGTATAACGGCTACTCCTCCCGATAAGGAGATACATAAAACGGCTTTGGGTGCCACAGAATCTGTAGCGTGGGAATATATGAAGGATACGGTGGAGGCGGTAAAGACATTAAAGAAGCAAGGGTATGTGGTTTATGCTGTAGAGCAGTGTCAGTCATCACTAATGCTAAATGACTTCCGTGTTGAGGATGAAAAGGTGGCGGTGATCTTCGGCCATGAGGTACATGGAGTATCTCAGGGGGTGCTTGACATGTGCGATGGCTGTCTGGAAATACCCCAGTTTGGTACCAAGCATTCGCTGAATGTGTCTGTTTCCGCCGGGGTGGTTATCTGGGAGTTGTTTTGCCAGATGAGGGGGAAGGCAGGAATTGGCTCCGCACTATAAAAGAGGCATAAATGGGGGTGGGTATAAAAAAAGCGGCCGGGAATTTCCCGGCCGCTTTTTTATGTAAAGTGCCATGACTATTAGTCGACCACAAATAAGTCTACTCTCCGGTTGATGTATAGGGCATCTTCTGCCAGGGGTTTTTCTTCACCCACATACTCAATGGTAATTTTTCCGGCGGCTATTCCGTACTGTTCTGTCAGTGCTTTTTTGACCGCTTCGGCTCTGCGTTTGCTGAGGTTAATATTATAATCCGGGTTGGCGATCCTGCAAGTTGAGCCCACAAGTTTTATGGATAAATTATCATCTTGCTTCATCATCTGCGCTATCCGTGCAATTCTTTTCATGTTTTCGGGAGAGACATAGGTGCTGTTTAGCCCGAAGTACACAGATTCATATGCTATTCTGGGGTCAAAGGCTTTGCCAACGCCTGATTCTTTCAGTTCTTCAATTTCTTCGCTATGGTCTGGGATAGTAACTCCTTGCCAGTTCACCAGTGCGCCGGGTTCGGTATCCGGTTCCAGGTCGTAGGCATCTGCGATGCCGTCGCCGTCGGAATCAGGTCCTTCAAAGCGGGCAATGGCTCTATCGGCTTTTTCTTCCACTTCGTTCACTTGCTCTGCCAGGGCATGGAGCGCTTCGGTCAGGGAGTCGAGTCTGTCACGGGTTTCCAGGTCTTCAGCCTTCATGGGGTTGTACTCCATGGGCACCTGGCGGTCGTTTTTTCCAAAGGTATAAACCAACCCCAGGCTGGTATATCCATACTTGTCGTAGCTCTTGGATAGTGGCCTTACCGTTGCATCCAGGTCATCCCGGTTTAAGTTGTTGATCATGGCTTCGGCGCTAATGGCCAGATGGTGGCTTAATTTCACACGGAAGCCCAGACCCACACTGATGGAGCCGGCACTTTGCCTGTCTTCTTCCGTTTCACCGTCATCACTGTATCCTACTGTGCCGACCACATCATCGTTATCATCGCGCAAGATGGTGCGATAAAAGGGGCCCCCATAGCCCAGAAGGGCATAGGAAGACCATCTCTTCTGTACCGACTCAGGGAAGAGCCAAGTGGTTAAAGAAACTTTGTTCTCAAGGTAAATGTCCCACAGGTTGGCCTCAAAGGACAACGGGTCGTCCCGGTCTGCATCCTGTGTGGAGCCTAAAGTGGTATAACCACCACGTAAACGCAAAGCATACCAGGGCGAAAAATGCTTCTCCACTGTGCCGTAAGCTGAAAAAGTAAATTGATCAGCATCCGCAGAAAACGGATAATAATACACGTCGGAAGCAATGTCCCCATAAAACTGTGATGTCCCAAAATTTAAAGAGACGGTCCAATTGTTTGGCTTTATCATTACGCCGGTCGCCTCCGTGGCTTCCCCTTGCTGGCCCTTCAACGAAAAGGCAAGGATTAATAGAGGGAGTAAAAGAAATAATTTTTTCATGTCTTATTGATTTTTGTGGTCAATGCCAAAAACTAAAAAAGCCATTGGCAAACAATCCTTATTTTAGATTATCATTCTTACTTTTATATTATAAAACCTTTCGGTCAATTGATTGCTATTTTTTAAAATGTAATATGAAGCACTTTTATGCCCAAAAACACCACAAAAGTAAATAAAATTTCATACCATTAACAATTTTATCAAAAAAAAATAAATAACCCGATCAGGAAGCAAAATTAATAAACATTTGGAAACCCAAAAAGTTTTTTAATTTTATTTATTAACAAGTTATCAAAATGTGCTGATAAAGCCCATATGGATTTTTGAATTTTTAAACTTAAAGGCGCCACGCCCATCTTTTCCCAATGCGTAATAAAGATTAAGTATCCCTGCTTTAGTTTGCACTGCCACTCCGCCTCCCAGTCCTCCTAAAAGCCGGGTTTGTCTATCCTGGTTTTTCAAAACTGCTCCATTCCAGAATGCTGAAAAAAATGTGTTTTTATCCGGGTAGAAGCGGTATTCCACAAACAATGTGCTGTATCCCTGGGCATAAAATTCATCCTGGTCAAAGCCTTTCAGGGTTTGGAATCCACCCAGGCGAAAGAGTTGGTTTTTACCTGCATTTTCATCCTTCAGGTATTTGCTGTTGCTCTGCAGTAGTAATATGGACTGGTTTCCCACTTTTTGGTACCGTTGTATTTCCAGGCTAATATCTGCTATTCGGCTGTTCAGTGGTGGTTCTTCATAGGACTGCCCGGGGCGGGATTCATCCTTTTCAATGCTTTTGGCCAGGCCGGAGAATTCTGCCTGAAAGAGCCATCCTGCACGGTATATTCCTCCACCGGTTAGGGTGCTGTAATAGTATGATACGCCGGCTCCCCGGGCAGAAAAATCGTAAGGATGGCCCGGGAGTAGCGGGATATTTGCCATCACATTGGATGTTTGATAGCGGTAAAAGAATTCCACAAAGTGATTATAGCTGAAACGGTAAGGAACACCGGTTCGCAGAGACAAGGTAAGGTAGCTGGTGTCCTGCTTATACAAGGAAAACCTAAAGTCTGCTCCAAAGGGAGTGCCTGCCAGGTAGGGAGCGCTGGCATGAATGTTTAGCGACTGGCTTTCGTTTCCCGGGGCCGCCCAACGGACATTCAGTTGCTCTCCATGGCTAAAATAATTGATCAGACGCATGTCCACATTGCCATTGAGCAGAAGGCTCCCATCTTCCCCGCTGGAAAACCCCAGGAGACCATCCAGCATGTTGGAACTCCCCTGCCGGAGCCCCAGCTTCACCCCAGCGTAATCGGGCATTAATATCAACTCCGGAGGGAATGTCTGTTCAAGAAAGTCCATGCGGCTGATCCTTCCCTCAATGTCCTCCAGCTTCTTTTCACTAAATGGCACTCCACCTTTTTTTAAATCCAGACTGGCCCGAAGGAATGATGAAGAAACAGGAGGCGGACTTTCCCTCACCAAAATGGTATCCATCAGTACAAGATCTCCTGGCTGGATATTTATTTGAACAAATACCCGGCTGCTGTCTGTGGATTTTACACGGGAGTGGGCTCTGACAAAGGGATGTCCGCTATTCCGGTAATGGGAAAGGATGGTGTCCACCTGACTTATCATGCTGCCGTAATGATCGAAGCTATATAATAATGTGTCGTTAGGAGAAAGAATGGTGCCGGTGATGGATGCTTCAAGAGAATACAAAGGGCCCTGGTGGTAATAAGCTGTGGTGCTGTCTCTGCCGGGGATAAGGCTGTCTATGCCCGCCTGATAGTAGCCCAGCGATTGCTTCTCCTCCAAAAGCGACCTGAGAACACGGAAAGCAGCCGGGCTGTCTCCCTCAAGAGTGTGCACGGAGAAAACAGTATCTGCGGACAAAATGACCAGCTTTTGCTGACCCGTTAACAGTAAAGGAAAGCAAAAGAGGAGGATGGCGATAGGGGATACCTTAAACCACCCACCAGGGAACAGGCTCTTCACCTCGCTTTTTAAGTATCTCATTGGCTATTTTAAAATGATTGCAACCAAAAAAACCACGATAGGCCGACAGGGGAGAGGGGTGCGGGGCCTCCAGAACATGATGGCGTGAGGTGTCAATTAATTTCTTTTTGGCCCGGGCCATACTGCCCCAAAGCATGAAAATTAATCCATTATGGTGTCCGGATAACACGGAGATCACCCGGTCGGTGAAAATCTCCCATCCATTACCCTGATGGGACCCGGCACTCCCTGAACGGACAGTTAACGTAGCATTAAGCAAAAAGACACCCCGGGTGGCCCAGACACTCAAATCCCCCTTCTCCGGCATATCATGGCCAAATTCCCGGCCGATCTCTTTATAGATATTACGTAAAGATGGCGGAAGGGGAATCCCTTCAGGAACCGAAAAACATAACCCATGGGCCTGACCGGGACCATGATAGGGATCCTGACCCAAAATTACTACGCGAACCTGCTGAAAAGGGCAAAGATCAAAAGCGGCAAAAACCTTATTGCCAGAAGGGTAAATCTTTTTACGGGCATATTCCCCCCTGACAAAATCTCTAAGGGTATGAAAGTAAGGTTTTTGAAACTCCTCTGATAATGCTTCCCGCCAACCAGACTCCATCTTTACAGGGGTACTCATGGTTCATCCTTTTATAAATTCAACAGAACCATGGCGATAGAATCATTGTAGATGAAGACCGCCATAGCATTCAGGTGACAAAAATAATCATATCCCAGCATCGGCAGAAGATGAAATTTTGACAAACTTAAACATATTTATCCTTTTTATTGTTATTTAAAATGAATCTAATTGCTATAAGCCAATAATTTTGTAGTTTTGTTCCTTCATGTTTAAAACAGACTTATTTATTATCTCGTTGAAAATGAAAAAGAAACTATTAACTTACGGTATGATTTTGGTGTTTTTGTCCGGTATGCTTTTCACATCTTGCCGGAACAGACAATACTGCCCCGGCATGTATGGAGAGGCTTGTGAGCATGCACCTGGTTTGGAGAAATCGGTATAATGCACAGATATACACTCCGGAAAAGATAAAATATGTGAGCAATGTTGAACCCATATGCCATCTTAGTGTCATTTTTTTTATTGGGCTTTGCCACCTTTGGAGGGTATGCACAGGAGCCACAGAGTGAAGAAAGGACTCCAGGAGAGCACTTGCCCTACGAGTGGGGTGTTGGTGGTGTTCTTCATACGGATGGGTTTGGGATTACTGCCCGGAGCATCCGGGGGAAGAGCTATTTTCGAAAGTGGTTGTATGAAGTGGATGTGTTTACCATGAAGCATCCCAAAGAGGTGCGCACCAAAAATTCTTACTTTAATAATGCCAGCAGCTTTGTTTATGGTAAGGAAAGCTATTTTATGATCTTCCATGGTGGGGTGGGGCGCCATGTGGTACTGAACCGGGAACCTTTGTGGGAGGCAGGAGTGGAAGTGAGAATGGTATACAGCCTGGGCCTTTCACTGGGGGTGACCAAGCCGGTATACTTGTATATCTTTGATGATAATCAGCCCTACTATCAGGATGGGGAGCTGATGAAGTATGACCCTGAGATTCACGGCATATTTGACATTCAGGGGCGTGGGCCGGTCACTAAAGGGTTTGACGAGTTGTCTATTTATCCCGGGGGGTACGCCAAACTGGGCTTTAACTTTGACTTTGGAGAAAGCCGGAGGAAGCCAAGGGCATTGGAAGCCGGAGCGATGCTGGACCTGTACCCGGTGAAGATACCCATTATGGCATTTGCCGACAACAAACAGTTTTTTCTGTCTTTTTACGTAAGCTATTTTATGGGAGGACGATATAATTGACAGCACCGTTAACTGGCCCAATAGTGCCGGTAACTGATTTACAGGAAGCGTTCATTAAAAGTAGCTGGATAATATGGCAGGCAATGCCGTATTTTTATTGCCAATTGCGGAAATAGTTGTATTTTGCCGCCCGTTTTGAAAGAGAAAAATATAGTAGGAAATATCAATAAATGAACATTATGACCATTAAGAAAATTTTTACAGGCGTTGCAGTGTTAGTCATTTTGGGAATGGCCTCCTGGATGACGTTTTGGAATACCAATTCCGAGGCACAGTATGAACGACGTAGCACTCGTGACTTTATGATCCCCCCCAAAGGAGCCAAGAATGCTATTGAATATCTTTCATCTATGCAGGGCGAACGGTTAAGCCGGCATATAGATCACCGTGATGTGGTGAATGCGCGCCATCAGCTGAAAAGGAACAGAGCCAACCCCAAGGGACTAAACCTTCAGTGGGACGAGGTGGGACCGGATAATGTGGCCGGCCGTGTACGGGGATATTGTATTGACCCCGACGACCCGGCAATAATGTATACCGGAGGGGTATCCGGAGGATTGTGGAAAACCACCACCGGCGGCAGCTCCTGGATACAAATTATGGATGTTAGTGAAAACCTGTCCATCTCTTCTGTTGAAATGGGACCCAACGGAGAAGTGTATGCCGGAACAGGCGAAAGCTTTGCCAACGTGCTGGGAAATAATTTTTCTACCCCCGGTGTTATTGGCACGGGGATATATAAATCCTATGATGGAGATAACTTTAGCCTGCTTTCTTCTACTGTTCCTGCGGCTGGAAACAACCCTAATGTGGACTGGGCACTGGTGAACCGGATTGCAGTAAACCCAAATAATGGCGACCTCTGGGCGGCCACCAACCGGGGCCTGAAGTACTCCACTGATGGAGGATATAATTGGGACCACTACCCTATCCTTCCCAATGGGCAGCCCCAGATGATCAATGTCCCTGATGTGAAAATCTCACCCGGTGGCGTGCTCGTGGCCGTGATTGGTCACCACGTACATGTTAGTAAAACCGGAAACTTAGGTGATCTTTCCAATGTGTCCACCAGTTCTACCTTGCCCACCAGTGGGATTCGCCGGACCGAAGTGGCGATATCCGATAACAATCAAACCATATATGCCGTTATGGCTGCCTCAGATGGGTCTTTACTCAATATATATATGTCTGATGATACCGGCGATTCATGGTCGGTTGTGGGGCCCGGTGGAAGTAGTAACTTCGATGTGTTCGGCCCTAACAACCAGGGTGGATACGATAACGTAGTGGCTGTCTCTCCCTCCAATCCCTATCACGTTTTTGTGGGAGGTATTCATATGTGGGAAGGAAAGCAGGTTACGCCGGGGCAAACTTTCGCCTGGCAACGAATTACACAGGGATTTCTGGACCAGATCGGTACCCCATTCTTTGAAAATTATGTGCATGTGGATCACCATGTGTATAAATTCCACCCCAATAAACCAAATACCATGTATGCAGGTACTGATGGTGGTATTTTCAGAACACAGGATAAGGGCAAAACATTTTCTGCCCTCAACCGGAAACTAAATATTACACAGTTCTATGCAGTGGCTATTGGTCCCCATGGCGGAGTAATGGGAGGAACGCAGGATAATAGTACACCTTATGTGAGCGGAAAAGGAAACACCCCAATGAATGCGGATGTTTTGTTTATGGGAGATGGTGGCCATGCTGCCTTTTCAGTTATTGATCAGGACATACTGTTTGTAACCTCTCAATTTGGAGTTACCGGGAGGTCCAATGATAAAGGAGATACTTATCAGCGAGGAGAGGAGCGGGATGCTGCCGGAGATCCTGTGCCCGGTTTTTTCTCCCAGCGTATGCTGGATGAAGGAACTGAAGCTTCTTTTGTTACACCCATTCTCTTCTGGGAGTCGGTAAACGTAGATAATTCCCGGGACTCTGTCTGGTTCCAGGATACCACCCAGGCTTATTCGGCGGGAGATACTCTTTTGATCAGAAGCCACACCAACCGTTATCCGTTCCATCACATCCTCAGTCAAAATCTGAACCAGGGGGAAGAGCTGCAGGTGGCCGATCCCGTACAGTCAAGGTTCTTTTTGGGTACCAATGATGCTGTATGGATGACCAGCGAGGCACTGGACTTCTCCAACACCCCCAAGTGGTTTAGAATTGCTGATATTGACGGAACGGCTCAAAGTATGGTGATCTCTCCAGATGGTGATGTGATGTATGTGGGTACCCGTGGGGGCTTTAGCGGAGCTGGAAAGGTTTATCGTATTTCCAACATTATGAGTGCCTGGGACAGTACAGCAGCCGACATAACCAGTGCGCAGCAAGTGATAGAAGTGGATATTATCCGGCAGTTTGCCTCCGGGCGCTGGGTTACTTCCATTGCCCTAGACCCCAGCGACAATGACCATATAGTGGTTACTCTGGGCAACTATGGAGAGAGTACCTATATATACCGTTCCACAGATGCCACCAGTGCAAGCCCCACCTTCCAGTCACGACAAGGGGACCTGCCTGCCATGCCGGTATATGCGTCGCTGATCCCCATGAATCAAAGCAACACCGTGTTGATAGGTACAGAGTACGGCGTATATGCCACCTCGGATATCACAGCTCCCTCTCCTGTCTGGGCGGAAGAGAACGAAGGCATGGACAAAGTGCCGGTACACATGTTTGCACAACAAACTAAAAACCTTCCCTATATTACGGTCACTGAAGTGATCGAAGGGGAGACTTTTACTGATGTGTACCGGGGGATATCAAACTATGGCGAAATTGCTATCGGAACCCATGGCCGTGGACTGTTTTCAACCAAACAATATGTGGGAATGGAAGAGCCACCTGTTCGCTATGCTTCCGGCAAGGATAAGCTTCAGATAAAGCTTTATCCCAACCCGGTATTTAATGATAATGCTACGGTGGAGGTGAAGCTGCAGAAACAAACCCAGGCCGTATTCCGGGTGTTTGACATGACCGGAAGGTTGATTAGTGAAGAAACCATGACTCTGGATGCCGGAAGTCAACACGTAGACTTCTCACTGGGGCAATTAAAGCGGGGAAACTATATCTTACAGATGGTTTACGATGGCAATAAGTCCGCTACCACACGTTTTATCAAGTTGTAACGTCAATCATCACACGAAATTCAGTCCCACCTGCAGGCCGGCCCCGGAACTTGGGGCCGGCCTGCGGCTTTTAAAAAAAAATCATGAGACTGCAATCCCATCAGCGCCAACAGCAGGTTCGAAGGTCGTCTGTGCTCAGGACCTTCCGGAAAGCACACCGGTATACAGGGGCCATGCTGTTTGTTTTTTTCTTTATCATGTCTGTAACCGGTGTGCTTCTGGCCTGGAAAAAAAATAGCGCAGGCTATATTCTGCCGGTGACACAAATGGGTACCACGTCTCAACTCCAGCTGTGGATGCCTTTGGATAGCCTGCACCAGAAAGCAATGACCGTTTTGCGTGATTCCATCTCCCCGGAGCTTTCCACAGACCTGAACCGGATAGATATACGAAAGCAGCGAGGAACGGTAAAGTTTATCTTCTCCCGTCATTATTATGAAATCCAGTTGGATGGAGCCACCGGGGAGGTGCTCCAGATAGCCCACCGGAACTCGGACATTATTGAGGGCTTGCACGACGGTACATTCCTGGATGACTTGCTGGGAACCCAGGGGGAACCGGTTAAACTGGTTTACTCTACCCTTATGGGGCTTGCGCTCTTGCTTTTTACTGTAACGGGGTTTTACTTGTGGTATGCGGGCCGGCGCCGCAGGCGAAAATCTGCCCGTCGGCATTAATGGGACTTGTGGAATTCAGCACCCAGGTCTATTAGATTTTCCTGAACCATTTCCCTGATGATGGGTTTTACTTTCAGATGACCCAGAGGGACGCCACCCAATGCCTCCACTGCTTCGACGGAGTCCAGAGAAAAAAGGCCCTGACGGGTCTGGTGCTGGTATAGAAAGTGCACCTGTGCATTCCGCCCGGCCAGAGTGGCCACTACCCCCGGAATATCTCCTCCCGGGGGGCGGTCCAGATGGGTATGAACAAACGACGCTCCAATACAGGTGCCCTTTCCAGGGACTGAAAATATGTGAAAGGTGCCTCCGGAAGATATGGCGGATTGCCTGAATAGCGGAATGCCCAGTCCTACTTTCCGGGTGGTGCGGGTAGTGAAAAACGGATCGGAAACGTTGTGTATGGTCTCCCTGTTCATCCCCCTGCCATTATCAAGGATTGATAGGGTATATAAGTCTTTGGATAGGCACTCGGTGATGCGAACGGAAACTTTGCTGGATCCTGCATCAAAGGAATTTTCTGCTATATCTAACAAATGGTGGGCTAATGTTTTCATGTGTTTAATTTTTGCTCCTTGTTCCTTGTTTGGCGTTTGTTGCCACGAATGCACGAATAATATGCTACTCCTCACATCCCACGCATCACACCCAAACGCTCCGCGCCACACACCAAACCCAAATCCCTATGCCCCATGCCCCCGGCCCCTAAAGGGGAGGGCCATCGCGCATGGTTGCCTCACCAACGTTTCTTCACCGCAAGCTGCCGCGGGTTGGCCCGGTCCTCCCCTTTAGGGGAGTTAGAGGGGCGCGCGTGGGAGCTTTCCGGTAAGGAAATAATCATCCCCCTGTGTGTCAAAAGCTTTGTTCCCGAATTCTCGGGACCTGCGGCATGGGTGTTTCATTTTAATCACATTTAATATCCTTTTATATTTGATATTATGTGTTTTACGGATGATTATCAGTTTCGGGTTTCGGGTGGGTATTGCTTAATATTTTGAGGGCTATGTGATTATTGGTTTTCTGTCATTCAAGCAGTTAAGGCATTTTTTCACTTCTTCAAAACTTCTGTGGTGCATTTTTAACAGGGTATAAGCTGCACCAACATCCTGGGGTTGATGTGCGTCGGATGAACGGATAAATGATTTATTTTTCAAATGGGGCTGTTTTTTCCAAAGGGATTGAGCGGGAGTGTGCCGGCACATCTCCAGGGCGTCAAAGGGCAGGTCCTGGGGGATGAATCCCAGTTGGCTCATAATGCTGAACATGGGTCGGTCAATGTGTGCCGGAATAAATATGCCCTTCATTTGAGCTACTGTAGCTTGAATTTGGCTAATGCTTTGGTTCAAAGCTCCATGGAGGGAGTGAGGCACCAGTCTCAATATTTGTGCGTCCTGGTCAACCAGTGGCTGATGGCCCAGTTTTTCCGGGTTATTGGGAGTTTTCATTATATATTTATCGATGTAGTTCTGCAGGGCTTTGATATTTTCGTGACTTACAAGGCATAAGCAATGCACTTCTTCAACGGATGTAATTTCTGCACCGTTGATCACGAAGATGCCGTATGCTTTTGCCATTTCCCTGATCACAGGGGCCTGCAAAGTACTGTTATGGTCTGTGATACCTATAATGTCCAATCCCTTTTCGGCTGCTGCTTCCAGCAGATTTCGGGGGCTCATGTCCAGGCTGCCGCAAGGAGATAATGCAGTATGAATGTGTAGATCGGCACGGTAGAGGTTCATGAGCTGTTTAGCAGGTTATGCAGCCGGCCGGATATTTCGAAAGCACTTAGTGTTGTACCCACTATGGGGATCTGCTCCTGGTTGCTGTATTGCTGTGTATCCTCAAGGGGCTGCAGGTTATTTACCAGAATAACTGCGGATAGGTCTTTCAGGGATGCAATAGCCATTACGTTTTTATGGGTTTGCAGGGTGATCCAGGCCATTCCCTCACTGGCATTTCCCATCACATCGCTTAGAAGGTCTGAGGTATATCCGCCGTTTACGGGTTTGTCCAGGCCATCACTGCCTGAATAAACGGTTAGATTCAACGCTTTTACCACATCTTTTACGGTCATAATTATCTGTTTTTGTCTAGCTTGGGTTTTCCCCAGATGTCCCTGAGGATATCCAGTGATTCGTTTTTATCCATCATATCTTTTTGTTCCAGTCGCTTTTGAATAAAAATACATTGCCTGATGCTGGCTTTTCCCTGTACCACATCCTTGGCCAGGGCATGGCACGACGGGGCTCCGCACACTGTACAGTCTACCCTTGGCAGCCGCTCCATGGTGCTTTGTATTTGTTTCATCTTCCGGATTGCACTGGACACGTCGTTGTCTAAAATGAGCATGGATCTGGGCTCTACCGGGTTGGTGGATATTTGCTTCATAAGGTCTTTTTGGTACCTTAGAATGTCTTTAACATTGTTTATTGGTGCCTTAGCGGCTCGTTTTCTCAGCCGTTCTGCTGTTAAAAACCGGTTGCCTCCGGTTAATACCCCTCCGGCACAACTTTCATCGCATGAGCGCAGCTCCAGGAAGTCAATATTTGCAATTTCATCATTTTCCACCCGCTCCAGGAAGGCCGTTACGTTGTTGATGCCATCAATGGCCAGGCTTCTGTTGGCCACATGCTCCTTTTCTCCGTTGGTTAGGCTCCAGAGGATGTCCATAGAAGATAGTTGCTGGCGGTCGGGGATGGCACAAAAGTCATCTTTTTTCTGCCGGATCAGCGTATACACTTTATTATATAAGAAATCCATATTGATCACCCCGTTGATACAGGAGGCTTCTTCGCCCACCGGGCTTTTTACGGCTGCAATCTTTGCAGCACATGGGGTAACATAAAAGATGCCCACGTCCTTATCATAAACCCCCTGGTCTTTCAATTTGCGCAGATAGTAGGCGGCACTCACATCCAGTGGGGGCTTAACGGGGAGTATATGGGGCACTAATGAAGGGAACTTTACCTGAATAAGGCGCACAATGGCAGGGCAAAAAGCGGAGATGGCCGGGGTAGCAACCTTTCCGCTGTTCAGGGTTTGCTGTTGCTTTTTAAATACCAGATCAACAGCACTTTCTGCCTCATAGATATGGGTAAACCCCAGGTGCATTAAACTGCTGTGGATCTCTTCGGTGGTGATATCTTCAGGAAACTGCCCGGTAAATACAGCCGGAATAATGGCCACACGATATTTGTAGTTTCGGGTCTGACTAAAGTCATCCTGCTCAATGATAATGGCATTTACCGGACAATGCCGGAAACATTCTCCGCAATCTATGCAGTGGTTTGCCTCCAGCCTGGCCTTGCCCCCCTGCACCCTGAGGGCTTCCGTAGGGCACACACGCATGCAATTGGCACAGCCTATACAAAGATCGGTGTCGATCTTTAACGCATGATGAAAGGCATCTTTTTTCATATGGGCCATTTAGGTGTTTTGGTGGTCCTTTTTAATATAACAAATAATCTCTACCTGTGTTCCCTTCCCCGGAGTACTTGAGATATTCAGTTCGTCGGCATGGGCTTTTATATTGGGCAACCCCATTCCTGCTCCAAAGCCCATTTCCCTGATTTTCTCCGTTGCGGTGGAAAACCCGGCCTGCATGGCCTGGTCGATATCCTTTATGCCCGGTCCCCGGTCTGTAAACAGAATGCGAATGCGCTTTTCACTTACATCCACCTCTGCAGTCCCATGATAGGCATGTACCACAATGTTTACTTCCCCCTCATACATGGCCACAACTACCCGTTTGATCAGCTTTATATCCAGGTTTAGCTGCTTAAGCATCCGCTTCACCTCACTGGAGGCAAAGCCCGCCTTGCTGAAGTTGCCTCCTTCTATGTCGTATTGGGTTTTCAATGGTTAAAAGATTGGTTTAATGCCCGATTCATAAAGCAATCCACTGATTTTATACAGGGAAAAGGGGCTTTCAATTACGGTAACCTGGCACTGGGTGGCCAGTTCTACTATTTCCCGGCTGCATTTTTTGTTGCGGCCAATAATTATGCAAAGGATGTCCGACATTTCTGCCGTACGTACCACCTGTGGATTGGTAAGGCCTGTGACCAGTACCGTTTCACAAGCATCTATGGTGAGTACATCGCTCATCAGGTCGGAAGTGAAGGCCGTCTTCACGGCCACATTGTTATGGGGTCCCGGGTTTACAATGTTTCCCGAGACAATGCCGGAAAGGGTCTTGATGGTTACTCCCTCCTGGGTTATGGTCTGCTGTTTCATGCTATGTGGCTTTTTCTGGTGTCTTTGGTTTTATCTGTAATGCGCTGTTTGCTTCTGGTTTTTCGCATCGTGTTCTTACGGTACAAAAATACACTTACTTTTTTAAACCACCAAGAAAAATGTTAAAAAAATAACAATGTTAACAAAATAACAATAGGAGTAAGAAAGAGAGGCGGCGCAAAGCCACCTCTCTTTGGGTATTTACTAATATCGCTCCCTTTTCACATACTTGGTGTGAAGCAGTTCGTGCGATTTATGACTGAGTGGTTCACCCAGAAAGTCCTGATAAATTTTGGTAACGTCCGGATTTTCGTGGGATTTTCTGATGGGCATAGCCATATCTTCCTCGTAAATGGCTTTAGTCCGTTGGTCACGGATCTTTTGGCTGGTGGGGATGGGCTGTCCGCCGCCTCCCAGGCATCCACCGGGGCAAGCCATAATTTCGATAAAGTGGTAATTTGCTTTACCATCTTTCACTGACTGCATCAGTTTTTTAGCGTTGGTCAGGCCATGAGCAATGGCGCATCTCAGTTCCACTCCGTCAAGGAATTTCCAGGCTTCCACCGGGTTTTCGATTTTCACAACCGCTTCCTTCACTCCTTCCATTCCCCTGACGGGCATGATATTGAGGTTTTCAAAGGGCACTTCACGGCCGGTAACCAGTTCGTAGGCGGTGCGCAATGCGGCTTCCATTACTCCTCCTGTGGCTCCAAATATGGTAGCTGCACCGGTGGAGTCACCCATCAGGCTATCGAACTTCTGGTCATCCATTTCCATAAACTCCAGGCCGGCTTGTTTAATCATTATGGCCAGTTCTCGTGTAGTGAGCACATGGTCCACATCCTTATAGCCACTGTCTCTCATTTCGGGGCGGTCGGCCTCGAACTTCTTGGCGGTACAGGGCATTATAGATACGGATACAATGTCTTTGGGGTCCAGGTTACGCTGTTGGGCGTAATAGGTTTTGGCCAGAGAGCCAAACATTTGCTGGGGAGATTTGCAGGTAGACAAGTTTTCCAGGAAGTCGGGGAAGATATGCTCTGAAAACTTGATCCATCCTGGCGAGCAGGAGGTCATCATGGGCAGACGGATGGACGTGTCTTCGTCCACCAGTGCTTTTTTCAGGCGGGTAAGCAATTCGGTTCCTTCTTCCATAATGGTCAGGTCGGCGGTAAACTGGGTGTCCAGCACCGAGTCGAATCCCAGCCGTTTCAAAGCGGACACCATTTTTCCGGTGACACGCGATCCTGCGTGGAAACCCAGCTCTTCGCCAAGTCCTACACGCACAGCCGGTGCGGTTTGTACCACTACATGTTTGGATTTGTCGTAGATGGCCTCCCATACTTCATCGATATTGTTCACTTCAATGAGCGCACCGGTGGGGCAGCGGTTGATACATTGCCCGCAGTTGGTACACACCACATCGTGCATGGGTTTTTCAAAGAAGCTGGATATCTTCATCTTACCTCCCTTGTTGGCTACAGCCAGGGCACTGACGGCCTGCAGGTTTTCACAGGTACGTACACAGCGTTGGCAGCGGATACACTTGCTGTCGTCTTTCATAATGGATGGTGACGACTGGTCAATGGTGTAGTTTTTCTCCGGTACCAGGTCCAGGAACATTTCGTTACCGGTACGGTACTGGTTGGCCATGCTTTGAAGTTCGCAGTTGTTGTTTCTGTAGCACTTGGTACAGTCTGCATTGTGTTCTGACAGCAGCAGTTCGATGATGTGCTTTCTGGAACGGCGCACCTCCATGGTGTTGGTGTGGATTTTCATCCCTTCGTGTACCGGCATGGCACAGGCCGCCACCAGCCCTTTGGCGCCTTCCTGTTGTACAATGCATACCCGGCAGTTTCCTGCCACACAAAGGTCTTCATGGTGACACAGTGTGGGTATTTTTATCTTTGCCTTACGTGAAGCATCCAGGATGGTTTTTCCTTCTTCAATGCTCACATCAATGCCATCGATATTTAAATTGATCATATTTGCCATTTTTCTGATTTTTTGTGGTTCAACAAAGTGGTTGATTAGTAAATCATTTCTTCCCTAAAGTTATCCACGATAGAGGAGAATGAGTTGGCTACCGATTGTCCCAGGCCACATTTGGATGTGAGTTTCATGGTTTGGCTCAGCTTAAGCAATTCATCCAGGTAGTCAATGGATTTATCGCCTCGTTTCACGGCTTCCACGCCCAGCAGTAGTTGCTGGCATCCCACCCGGCAGGGTGTACATTGCCCGCATGATTCTTCCTCAAAGAATTCCAGGTAGTTGTGAATAACGTTAAACATGGACCGGGAGCTGTTGAATACCATCATAGACCCTCCGGTAGGTACGCCTTCAAAACCGATCACTGTATCTTTAAACTTTTTTCGGGGCACACAGAATCCGGCTGCGCCTCCCACCTGTACGGCTTTGGTGTCGCCATCGCCAAATTCATCCACGAAATCCTGCAGGGGCATGCCCAGCTCCAGCTCATAGATGCCCGCAATGGGGGTGTCTCCGGAAACGGAAAACACTTTCGAGCCACGGGAGTCATCGGTGCCCAGTTCTTTGAACTTTTCTGAACCCAAACGGCATATCATAAAGGCGTATACCAGGGTCTCCACATTGTTGATTACCGTTGGCTTGCCCTTATAACCGCTCACGGTGGGGTAGGGGGGCTTGTTTCTGGGCTCTCCCCGCTTGCCTTCCATAGACTCAAACAAGGCGCTTTCTTCACCACAAATATAGGCTCCTGCTCCGGTAACAATATGTATGCGGAAGTCAAAATCCAATGCATCCAGGGTCTTATGAAATTCATCCAGGTGCTTTTGTAAGTCGTTGAGCAGGAATTTATATTCTCCGCGAAGGTAAATGTATCCTTCTTTGGCTCCAATAACTTTGGCCCCAACGGCCATTCCGCCAAACACCTTGTAAGGTACCTTGAATAAAATCTCCCGGTCTTTGAATGTCCCCGGCTCGCCTTCATCGGCATTGCATATGATAAAGCGCTCATCGCCTTTTTCCTGTGCGGTGAACTTCCACTTCATACCGGTGGGAAAGCCTGCACCACCACGGCCGCGAAGACCTGAGTTCAAAAGCTCATCTACGATCTTCTCGTTATCCATCTTCAGCGCATCGGAAAGGATCTCCTTAAAACCGCATTCCTCGCTGAATATGATATCTACTCTTTTTAACTGTTTATTTTCTGCCATATTGACCTCCGTTTTAGCTATGGTGCTTAATATCAGTAATTATTTCCTTAACCTTCTCCGGTGTCAGGTCCGTATAGGCATTGTCATTTATCAGCATAACCGGACCCTTATGGCACCAACCCAAACAGTTGGTCTCCAAAAGTGTGAACTTCTTGTCCGCACTGGTATCGCCTATATTAACCTTTAACAGGTTCTCAAGCGTCTTGATAATTTGACGCTTGCCTTTCATGTCGCAGGTGATGGTGCGACAAACACGGATCACATACTTTCCCCGTGGAACTGTGTCCAAAAAGGAATAGAATGATGCTGTTCCGTAAACCTGAGCCGCCGACAAATCCAATTGCCGGGCAATTTCTGTGATGGCTTCATCACTCAGGTACCTCTCCTGGTCTACTACACCTTGAAGGATGGCCATTAAATTGGTTCGTTCCGAACCATGAGCATCCACAAGCTGTTTTACCATTTCTTGTGTATCAGACATTTTTTACCTCCGTAATTGATTGGTTTATTAATCTTTCCTTAACTGTTAATTTGCTAACAAATAAAGGTCAAAGATAATAAACTCTCCTGTTAACCGGATAACAGAACCGCTTTTTTTTGAAATTTATAGATAGTCTAAATAAGAATGAGTCCGGTCTGGATACACACATTTTTCACATCCGCTGAAAATCAGCACCGCTTTATAGATGGGGCAAAGCTGATTTTCAGCGGCTTCACCCTTTAGGGCCCCGGGGCAAAAAGCCAATGAAAATCGAAAGTAACCTTTTAGACCGGACTCAAGAATATTTAACAGGAGCCATAGAATAAATCTGAAATATAGCAATTGGTATCTTAGAGCCCTGCTCCTGAAAGCCAGAGGGGGTGCATAGTGTGATTTATGGACTGCTTGTTTACGCCTTTTGAGAATTGCTTACTTTTGGCATGTGATAAATCGTATTATGATGCGACGCTATTTTATTCAACTGGATTACTGTGGGGAAGGGTTTTATGGTTGGCAGAGGCAACCGGATAAGCCCTCTGTGCAGCAATGCCTGGAAGAGCATTTCACTCTGGTGTTGGGCCAGAATGTTCATATTACCGGAGCCGGAAGAACCGATACGGGGGTGCATGCAAAAAACTATGTGGCGCATATGGATGCTTCATTAGGCCAATGGACCCCCACACAACTGGTGGCCAAAATGAATGCATTCTTGCCCTGGCAGATCGTTTTACACCGTATGATACCCGTGGCAGATGATGCCCACGCCCGTTTTCATGCCAGAAGCAGAACATACCTATATTATATAGCACAAAAAAAAGACCCTTTTATTTTCCGTAAGGCATGGTATTACCCGGTTCATTTGGATGTTGACAGGATGAACCTTGCGGTAAAATATATTTTGGGCGAGCATGATTTTTCCTCTTTTGCCAAAACCGGGTCCCAGGTGAACAACCATATATGCTCTGTGGAGGAAGCTGTCTGGTTCACCGATGGGCACTGTCTGGTATTTCGTATTCGGGCCAATCGTTTTTTGCGCAATATGGTAAGGGCATTGGGGGGGAGCCTGGTGGATGTGGGCCGTGGAAAAATTCAGCCGGGGCACATGGAGCAAATGCTTATGTTCAAAAATAAAAAACAGTGGCATACCTCTTTGCCGGCCAGGGGGCTGTTTTTATCCCATATTGAATATCCTCAGCACATATTAACAGCATATTCTTAATAAGTTTTTTCACAAGGTTGTTTTTTCACCTGTAAGCCGTTGTATTTTTGCAGAAACGGCAAGATATGCACGCAGAATATAACGAACAGAGTATAAAGTCGCTGGACTGGAAAGACCACATTCGGGCTCGTCCCGGGATGTATATTGGCAAACTGGGAGAAGGTTCGTCCCGGGATGACGGCATTTATGTTCTTCTGAAGGAAACTATTGATAACTCTGTTGATGAGTTTGTTATGGGGTATGGGCGAAAGATTGAAGTGGATATTAAAGAAGGGGAGGCCACTGTCAGGGACTACGGGCGCGGCATTCCTTTGGGCAAAGTGGTGGAATGTGTTTCCCGGATCAATACCGGAGCAAAATATGATTCCCGGGTGTTTAAGAAGGCGGTGGGGCTTAATGGTGTGGGGACAAAGGCAGTAAATGCACTGGCAAGTAGGTTCACCGTAAAGTCTGTTCGCGATGGGAAAGCCAGAGTGGTTACCTATAGCCGGGGCATACTTACCCGGGATGACATGCTGGAGACCAAAGAACCCAACGGTACCGAGGTGAAATTTGTCCCTGATGATCAGATATTTGGAAACTATCGCTTTATCTCAGAGCACATTGAAAAGCAACTATGGAACTATGCTTATCTGAATAAAGGGCTGACCTTAAGGTATAATGGATTTGTTATCAAGTCCACCAATGGTTTGCTGGACCTTCTCACAAGCCAAACGGACGAATCCTTTATATTTCCCGTAGTTCATATTGCTGAAGACGATTTTGAATGTGCTTTTTCATATTGCGACCGGAAATACGGGGAAGACTATTATACTTTTGTAAACGGTCAGCATACTCCACAGGGGGGTACTCATCAGGCAACGTTCCGGGAAGCTTTGGTTAAGACCATTCGTGACTTTTACAAGAAGGATTTTGACCCGTCGGATATCCGGGGGTCTATTGTTTCGGCGGTAAGCATTAAGATACAGGAGCCTGTTTTTGAGTCGCAAACAAAAACCAAGCTGGGTTCGCAGCATATGGAGCCCAATGGGCGGACTATTCGCAATTATATTTGGGATATTTTAAGCCGGAACCTGGACAACTACCTGCACCGTCATACAGAAACGGCGGAATTGCTGCTTCAGAAGATCCAGCTCAACGAGCGTGAGCGAAAGGAGATGGCCGGGATAAAAAAGAAAGCCCGGGAGACAGCTAAGCGGGCAAGCTTGCATAACAAGAAGCTGCGGGATTGCAAGGTGCATTATAACTCAAAGCATGAAGACCGCCTGGAGTCCACCTTGTTTATTACCGAAGGGGATTCTGCCAGCGGCTCCATTACCAAAGCCAGGAAAGTTAGAACACAGGCAGTTTTTAGCCTGAAAGGAAAGCCCCTAAACAGCTATAGCCTGGCCAAAAAGGTGGTTTATGAGAATGAAGAGTTCAACCTGTTACAGACAGCACTGAACATCGAAGACGGTCTGGAGAACTTGCGGTACAACAATATTGTTGTTGCTACCGATGCCGATGTGGATGGTATGCATATACGGTTATTGCTTATGACATTCTTTCTGAAGTTTTTTCCCGAGCTGGTAAAGAAAGGCCATTTGTATATTCTGCAAACCCCGTTGTTCAGGGTGCGTAACCGGAAAGAAACTTTTTATTGTTACAATGAAAATGAACGGATCAATGCCATTAAAAAGTTAAAGGGAAAGCCGGAGATCACCCGCTTCAAGGGGCTGGGGGAGATCAACCCCGATGAGTTCCGCCATTTTATTGGAAAAGATATTCGCCTGGAACCTATTATTTTGAAAGATGGCATCTCCCTGGAGGAGACCATGGCCTTTTATATGGGGAAAAATACCCCGCAAAGACAGGAGTTTATTATTGATAACCTGCGACTGGAGCTGGATGTTGTAGAGAAGAACCAAACGGAAATGCCCTTCTCTTCCGAGGAAAAGACACATATTACCAAAGCAGGATAGATGGGGTAATGTCAAATAAATAGTCCCGGCTGCCATTTCTGGTCGCCGGGACTATTGGTATATGCTTGATCCTGCATTAGCAGACGGTCAGGGAAGGGGTTACTCCCGCAGCACGGTAATGGTGCCGTGAAATTTCTCTTCCCCTCTGGGTGAGGCAAAGGAGAGGATATAGTAGTAGGTTCCTTCTGCCAGTCCTTCAGCGGCCCAGCTATTGTCGTAGGAGTTATTTTCGTATACTTTCTTACCCCACCGGTTGTATATGACCAGGGTTACGTTATTTAACACCCCTTCTTCGATGGCATCGATCATAAACCGTTCGTTGGGTGGGTCTGGTGGTGTGATCACATTCGGTATCTGCAATTTGTAGATGGTCACCTCCATGGTTGTGGAGTCTTTACATCCGTGGCTGTTGGTTACCACCATTTTAGTGGTGTAGACCCCTTGTCCGGGATAGGTAACTACCTCGCTGTTGTTGCTTGAGGTTGGCGGGCTGGCGCCAGCGCCGAAGTCCCAAATCCAGTCGGCAATGGTTCCGGTGGATGAGCCCGGGTTGGAGTTGTCGTAGAACTCCAGCGTGTTACCGGCAAAGTTGATCCAGTTGGTATCGATTGCGGCGATGGGGTTGGGATGGATATGGATGTTGATGTTTTCCAGTTCATTTTCACATCCCTCAGGTGTTTCCACGTACAGGGAGACGGGGTAGGTACCCGGGGCGTCGTAGTAGTGAGTAGGGCTAAAGGCAGTGCTGGTATTTCCGTCGCCAAATTCCCAGCTCCAGGTGGAGTTTTGCGGGTCGGACTGGTTGTCAAAGTGGATGGAGTCACCGATACATGCTTCAAAGGGCACAGGCATAAAGCTGACGGTGGGGTTGGCATGTACGGTAATGGTTTTATGGGTTGTCCCTGACATGCATCCGC
>PWNQ01000059.1 GCA_003557725.1 Bacteroidales bacterium
CTTGTCATTCCCAGTCGTTCATCATCCACGATACCATTCCCGAAGTTCATTCCATTGATGCTTTCGTCGCATTGTCCGTCGGGGTTATCCAGTCCGTCGGGGTCCATATAGGGTCCTCCAAGAACAGTAATGCTTTGAGCGGGAGGGTTGGTGCCATAATGGCCGGGCTCTCCGGTGCCATCAACAGAGTCTCCGTTGAAAGCAAACATGCTTCCCCGGGCAACATCCACTTGTATGTAGTCATCATAGCCGAATCCAATATCAAAATCCGTGAATAACCCCAGATAAGTGTTATGATACGTACGATTTGAGCGGTTATGAATTTTATAGTTCATAAATACGGTATGGTTAAAGGCGTCGCATTGGGGTGCATCAAAGGCATAGGCCATGCCATGGACCTCCACACCCAGTGGTATGCCTTCGGATTCGTGGTTGGGGACTCCTGCGTCATTGAAGATAAAGAAAATTGCCTGATCGCCCCGGATCAATGGATAGTCTCCTTTATGGGGCTCATAGAAGCCGCTGGAAGATTCATCCACAAACGGAGCCAGGTAAAAGCTTTGGTTTTTGCTCACATCACCATGGGCCGGCCAGGATAAAATATCCGGTGGGATGGAGTACCCGGGCATGCTTGCAGAGTCCTGAGCCCAGGCCTTATGCTGTTCGATTTGGTCCCGGGATATCTTCCAAACGGAAATATAGTTATCTATGGTTTGATAATCTGTGGATAAGGATCCATCCGTGGATAAAGGGCCGAAAGTATACTCTTGCCGTTGTGAGTACTTTTGTGCGGAGACATAACGCTGCCCGTTGGAGTCTTCCCCGCCAATCCAGAAAGCATTGGAAAAAATGGTGTGCTTACCGCTCCCTTTGGGCACCTCGTAATGGGGAGATTCTTGCAGATCCCAGAAATGATTCCCTTTGGCAAAAATCTGCGCTTCCACGTTATTGATATCTAATATGCCAAAAGCCGGTGATTGACTAATGCCTTGGGTGGAAGCAATAAGGAAAATACATAACGTTAGAAAAAATAATTTGTAGGTCATAATTGAATTTTTTTTGCATGTTAATATCGATGATCAATGCTTATGGGCAACCGGATTATCACAGGAGATGCCACGAATGCACGAATAATATGGGGTATTATATGTTTAAAATTTTACATATTACTCAATCTCCGATAGTTGTATTATCGACATCACAGGGAATCCCGAATTCTCGGGACAGGTCCCGAATTCTCGGGACAGGTGGGCAGGTAGACAGGTCAACCCATCTTAACGCCTGTCATGTTCAGCCAATCACTAACTAAAAACTCTGCCCCATGCCCCATGCCCTATGCCCTCTGCTCTATGCCCTATGCTCTATGCCCTATGCTCTCTGCCGTTTTACCCATGATTATAGCAAAGCGGTTCTCACAGTCACATACAATTCCCGTGCGATGGCCTGGTCCGGAGTCAGAGGGGCGCGCGTCCTCTCGCATTTTCATAATGGCAAATAATAATAAGTATACTACAGTTAATGGAGTTCAATTAAATCAGGGAACGGTATATTTTGTCCAGACTACGGCAGGGGTGGATAGGATTAGGAGTAGAGCACATTATCCGGATGTTTGAGGGGGTGGCGGTTAAATAATGTGCAAGTTTTCCAATATTTTTGTTGGCTTAACCGTTATTGACTATTTAATTGTTATACTATGAAAGTCAGTTGTCTTTTCTTATTATTATTTCTTTTTGTGTCGGGGTTTTCTCAGGATCGTGAAGGTGACGGTACTCTGTCCTATGATCCGGTAAAGGAGCAGTATGTTTTCGTGGGGCCTATTGGGGTGGAGCATTTTTCATATTTGCCTGATTTTCATAATATTTTCCGTGAGCATTACGAGGCATATGGTCCGGATATGGGGTTGATTTCTGAATTTGCTCCCCGTTTGCGGCAGAGCCGGGTATTGGTGGTTATGGCTTCCTGGTGTCCCCACACGCAGGTATTGCTGCCCCGGTTTTTTCGTATTTTGGAGGAAGCAGGTTATCCATTGGAGGATGTGGAGATGATCGGTGTGAATCACCTGCTTGACAGTGAGGATGATATTGATCCGGTGGGCACATATGGTGTGGAAGAGGTTCCGTTGTTTATTTTTTACAACCGGTTGGGAGATGAGATTGGTCGTATAGCGTCGCCAGATGGGGAGGAAAGTCTGGAGGCTTTGATGGTTGAAGTATTTAAACTTTAAAGGTCATGGAGCGAAAAAAGAGGGGGTCGGCATTACATGTAAACGAGGGAGTTGACCAGCCTGCTTCGCTGAATAGTCGTTGGTTGGAGCAGTCAAAGAAGCGTAGTCGCAGGCAATTATCATCTGCAGAGTTTGTTTCGGGCATTCTAAGTGGTGACCGTGTGGTGTTGAGTAAGGCCATTACCCTTGTGGAAAGCAACCGGCCCGGGGATTATCAAATGGCCCAGGAGATTATAGAGAAGTGTCTTCCTTATTCGGGAGATTCTGTACGTGTGGGGATTACCGGAGTTCCGGGTGTAGGTAAAAGTTCTTTTATAGAGGCGTTGGGAACTTTTCTGATCAAACACGGCCACAAGCTGGCGGTGCTGGCTATCGACCCTTCCAGCCAGCGCAGCAAGGGAAGCATTCTGGGAGATAAGACACGTATGGAGACTTTGGCTGGAAGCAATAATGCCTTTATCAGGCCTTCTCCGTCGGCCGGCTCTCTGGGGGGCGTGGCAAGAAAAACCAGAGAAACCATTATCCTTTGTGAAGCTGCAGGGTACCATAACGTGCTTGTGGAAACGGTGGGCGTAGGGCAAAGTGAAACAGCGGTATATGAGCTGGTGGATTTCTTTCTGCTGCTTATGCTTTCAGGGGCAGGGGATGAGCTTCAGGGAATTAAAAGGGGCATTATGGAGATGAGTGATGCCATCGTTATTAATAAAGCCGATGGAGATAATGTGGATGCCGCCAGGCAAGCCGAAAGGCAATATGCCAATGCACTGCACCTGTTCCCCGCTAAAGAATCCGGATGGGCGCCAAAAACTAATACCTGCTCCGCCATAACAGGAAACAATATCCCCCAGGTGTGGGAAATGATCCGACAATTCATAACCCTGACCAAAAAAAACGGGGCCTTTGCCAGGAAAAGGCAAGAGCAGGAGATTCATCGTATGTATGAAAGTATTAATGAACGCCTGCAAAATGACTTGCATCAAAACCAGACCGTAAAAAAGATGCAGGAGGAAATGGAACAACGTATCACCCGGCAGGAAGTATCCGCTTATGTAGCGGCTCAGCAAGTGTTTGAAACATATAAAAAATCCAGGGAGCAGGGGTGACCTGCGATCCCAGATCTTGCGCTCAAACCCCGTAATGGCTTCTTCAAGGGAGATATTCCGCCATTGATAAAAATATATTTTTTACTGGTTGGCCCACATTCTACTTTTGCACCCGGATTTTTTAAAATTACTTGCTAACTTTTTTATTTGTGTCATGTTTAATATTTTCAGTTTTTTCATTTCACGGAGAGCGGGACACTCTAAGGTTTTATGGGGTTATTTTTCCTTGCCTTTAAGTTTGTGTCTCATATTATTTGCTTTCGGGGGTGGGTCTTTAACTGCTTCTGTTGGGGGGGCTCCCTGTATAAGCCATCCGCCGGCGGGGCCGGGTCAGCATACCATTTGCGGCAACATCCGTGATGCTTCCAATGGAGAAGACCTTCTTGGGGCGTCGGTTTACGTTAAGGAACTTGGCTCTGGGGCCACCACCAACCGTTATGGGTTTTACAGCATCAGTTTGGATCCCGGGGATTACACCTTGGTGTTCCGGTATATGGGGTATAAGAAGGAGGAGATGGCCATTAGCTTGCAGGAAGATATGCGGTTGAATGTGGAGTTGGAGGTGAGCAGGGAAATGCTGGAAGAGATAACCGTCTCCGGAAGGCGTTCGGATGCCAATGTGCGCTCTACGCAGATGAGTATGACCAAGCTGGAGAGCAAGGACATAGCTATTATTCCGTCACTGATGGGAGAGGTGGATATATTAAAGACCATTCAGCTATTGCCCGGGGTACAGGGTGCAGGAGAAGGCTCTACCGGCTTCTCTGTACGGGGCGGCTCTCGCGATCAGAACCTGGTGATGCTGGATGAAGCCACCGTGTTCAATGCGTCCCATCTTATGGGGTTCTTTTCTGTATTTAATAACGATGCCATCAAGGAGGTGGAGTTGTATAAGGGAGATATTCCGGCCAGGTATGGTGGCAGGCTCTCGTCGGTGGTGGATATCCGGCAAAAGGACGGGAATATGAAAAACTTTCAGGCGCAGGGGGGTATCGGTTCTATTTCCAGCAGGTTGACCCTGCAGGGGCCCATTATTAAGGACAGAACCTCTTTCCTTGTGGCCGGAAGACGATCCTATGCCGACCTGTTTTTACCACTGGCGGAAGATGAAAGCCTGCATAATAACAAGCTGTATTTTTACGACCTGAACCTTAAGGTAAACCATATAATCAATGAGGATAACCGAATATATTTCTCTCAATATTACGGCCGGGATGTGATTGAGCTTTCCGGCCCGGAAGAGGCTCCCTTTTCCATGAGTTGGGGGAATATTACCACCACCTTGCGATGGAATCATTTGTTCTCCGATAAGTTGTTCTCCAATTTCACTTTTGTAAGGAGCGGATATGACTATAGCCTGGGTGTTGAAGAGGCGGATGAAAGCATCATGAGCTTCAACTGGAGCTCAAGACTGGAAGATAATCGCCTGAAAGCTGATCTGGGGTATTATTTAAATATGGATAACACCCTGCGTTTTGGTGCCAGTGTAGCCTGGCAGGCTTTTGACCCGGGAAAGGTGAAAGGATTATCGGAGGAATCCGTGTTTGGTGAAGTGGATGTACCCAATATTAATGCCTTACAATATGCAGTTTATGCATCTAATGAGCAGAAATTGGGGGCCTTGCTGTCCCTTAACTATGGGTTGAGATACTCGGTATTTCATAATGTGGGACCCGGAACCGTTTTTCACTTCGATGAGGATTTTAGCCGCACCGGATCCACCACATTCGATAAGGGAGAAGTATATACCACATACCATGGACCCGAGCCAAGGGTCAACCTAAACTTCTCCATTACGCGGACTTCCTCCCTGAAGGCCTCTTACTCCCGGACCATGCAGTTCCTGCACCTGGCATCCAACGCCACCATGGGAACACCTCTGGATATATGGCTGCCCAGCAGTCCCAATATTAAACCACAGAAAGCAGACCAGGGAGCTATTGGATATTTTAGAAACTTCTTTAATAATGCACTGGAAACATCGGTGGAAGTGTATTATAAGAAAATGTACCACCAGATCGACTTTAAAGACCACCCTCATATCCTTTTAAATCCTGAGATTGAAGGAGAAATGAGGTTTGGAGAAGCCACTGCATATGGCACAGAGCTGCTAATTCGCAAGGTAAGTGGAAAACTTGCCGGGTGGCTTAGCTATACTTATTCACACGCAGAACGAACTTTTGAACATGTTAATAACGGAAAACCGTATTTGTCACCATTTAACCGTACCCATGACCTCTCCCTGGTGATTAACTATACATTCAGTGAACGGCTTTTGATGGGTCTGAACTGGGTATATGCCAGCGGAAACCCGGTTACCTTTCCCACCGGACGATGGGAATACGGAAATATGATCGCTCCCGTGTATTCTGAGCGAAATTCATACCAGATGCCGGACTACCACCGGATGGATTTGTCCATAACCTATAACTCCAAAAATAAACAACAGGAGGATAAACGCTTCTATTCCTCCTGGAACCTGTCCGCTTACAACGTTTATAACCGGAGCAATGCTTTTAGTATTAGCTTCCAGGATGTGGAAGGAAAGCCAGGGGAAAAGGAAGCAGTGAAAACCTACTTGTTTGGTATCGTTCCTTCCATAACCTATAACTTCCACTTTAAATAAGGCAGATGGGTGAATTGGCGGGGTGGTAATGGGGTGAACCAAGCCAATAAAGCGAAAATAGAGAATGAAGGGAACGAAAGAAGAAATGATAATAATAAAAATCAGTGCACTGCACATGTTCACTTTAATAAACAAAATCATGTTACGAAAGAGGGTTTATATTTCAGGGATATTGGGATTGGCCATATTTATCTCTGCATGTCAGGAGAAGATCGATTTGGATCTGGATGACGGCACCGAGCGATTGGTGGTTGAGGCTTATATATATGACAGGGACACCGGTCATACCGTGGTTTTGTCCCGGACGGGTAGTTATTATTCCAGTGATCAGACCCCTCGCATAACCGATGCGGTGGTGAGTGTCTCGGGGGATGGAGATACCTGGTTTTTCACCCACGTATCTGACGGGGTATATAAGCCGGAGTTGGCATTTTCAGGGAAGCACAATGTGGTTTACACCCTTACTGTTGAGCTTGATGAGCCTGTTGGGGGTGCGTCGGTTTATCACGCACAGGATTCTATGCCGGCCCGGCTGGATATGGACTCCATCACGGTGGAGCCATTGGCTCCTCCCTTTGGGCCCTTCGATGCTCAGGTGAAGGCCTGGGGACAGGAGCCGGCGACGCCGGGAAACTTTTACCTGTGGGATATGTCTGTGAATGGGCAAATGAAAACCGATACCCTGGCTCAAAAGGCTTTTTCAGATGATGAAATGATCAACGGGAGTTATATCCCTGGATTGCCCATATTCTTTTTTAGCGCAACACCCGGAGACACCGTTGACCTTTATACGCACAGTATTACCCGTGAGTATTATAAATTTATCATTGCCTTTCGCCAGGAAGCCACTTCAGGAGGAGGCAACTTTGTGGGGCCTCCGGCCAATGTGGGAGGAAATATCTCCGGCACCGCTCTTGGCTTTTTCAGCGCCAAAGCTACTTCTGTAAGCCGGTCCGTTTACCGGAAGTAGCCGCAGATATGGAGTAAGACGCTGAAAATCAAAAGTAACCTTTTTGGACTGGACTTATGCATGGCTTTGTCATTAACCTGAGGAGTAAATAAAAAAAATGGTTAATTTTGGGCGATTTTTCAACCCATTATATTGAATCAGGTTTTATTTATGAAGCAAAAGGTTAACCCTCAGGAGAATTTTGGTATCACCAGGGAAAAGATAGGGTATGTTTCCCGGAAGGATGCCACACAGGCAGACTATGATCGTATCGGGTTTATGTCGGGCCTGGAGGTACATCAGCAATTATTAACCGCCAGCAAGTTGTTTTGCCGTTGTCCTGCCGGCATATATCATGATCATGATGATTATGATGCCGAGCTGGTGCGGCATATGCGCCCCACGCTCAGCGAGCTGGGCGAGTATGACGGCACGGCCCTGATGGAGTTTAAAACCCGGAAAGAGATCATCTACCGCGTAAACAATGAGAATGCCTGCACCTATGATGTGGATGATACTCCCCCTTTCCCCATGGATCCGGAAGCGCTGGAGATCGCCATTCAAATCTCCCAGCTCTGTAAACTCAACATTGTGGGGGAAGTGCATGTAACGCGCAAACAGTATTTGGATGGCAGTATACCCACCGGCTTTCAGCGCACCGCTATCATCGGGGTGGAAGGGGCTATCCCCTTAAAAAATAAAACCATACGCATTATTCAGCTTAGCCTGGAGGAAGACTCGTGCCGGGAGATACTGGATGAAGGGCATGTGCGCATGTACAAGACCGATCGCCTGGGGATGCCCCTTATTGAGACGGTGACTTATCCGGACATGAAAAACCCTGATGAGGTAAAAGAGGCCTGTGATTACATACGCTTTTTAAACCGTAGCACGGGGAAGGTACGCACAGGTATGGGAGCGGGTCGCCAGGATGTGAATGTGAGCTGTGAAGGGGGTACTCGTGTGGAAATCAAAGGAGTTGCCCATACCCGCTGGATTCCTGAACTTACCCATGTGGAGGCATTCCGGCAGTATGCCTTGCTGAGTATCCGGGATTTGCTGAAAAAACGGATAGATGCGGAGAAACCCTATAAGATCTCTCATAAGGTGCTGGATTATTATTCTTATCATTTTGATGCCATCCCTGCCATTAAAAATGCTTCCCTTAATGGTCATAAGATTATTGCAGTCAATCTCCCCGGGTTTTCGGGCGCTCTTTCTCACTTTACCCAGCCTGGCCAGTGTTTTGCCCATGAGTTTGAAGGGCGTCTCAAGGTGATTGCTTGCCTGGAGCGGCCCAACATGACCCATAGTGAAGCCTTAAATCAGGAAATACTTGCAGAAGACTGGGAAAAGATGGAGAAGTTGTTGGACTGTCAGGACCAGGATGCTCAGCTGGTATTTTGGGGGCCGGAAGAAGACATAGAGACCGCTTTGGAAACCATTGAAGAACGATGCCAAATGTCACTGGAAGGCGTGCCCAACGAAACCCGGAAGTCCTTTGAAGACGGCTCTACCGTGTTTGAACGGGTGCTGCCCGGTGCCGATAGGATGTACCCCGATACGGATACCGTTCCAAGACCCCTGGAGGATGACTATATCAACAGCCTAACAAAGAACATGCCCGGAGAGATAATTGAACGGTATAAGCAGTTGAAAAAATGGGGCGTCCCCGAGGATACCTATACGTATATCTTTTCCCGGAACCTGTATCCTCTTATTGAGAGGCTGGTGAACAACACCCGCCTGAAGCCCGTATTTGCAGGCACCTTTGTGGGGCAGAAACTTAAGTTTGTGGAAGGACAGTTCTCCAAAGGGGAAGCCTTCGATTACGAATGTATAGAGAAGCTTTTTGGTTATCTGGAGGAAAATAAGCTGCACCCAGAACTGGCAGTACGCATGCTGCCCGTGCTGTACCAGCATCCAAAAATGGACTTTGACTCTGTCCTGGTGAATATTGATTTTAAGCCTGTTGGCTCTAATCGCCTTTTGGACAGAATCCCCTTTTTAAGCCAGAAGTTTGATCAGGTCGGACGGAAACAGGAGCCTAAGCATAAGGTGAACTGGATCATGGGCCAATTGAGGAATCAGGCCACCGGAAATATGGATCTGACACAGCTCGCCCGGCAGGTGGCACAGGAAGTTAATGGCAGTAAGGAAACAAAAACAGCGTAGATATTATGAGTAACGATATATTTCAGGGATACCGGGGACGGGCATTGGAGCAGTTAAAAAAATATCATGTGAGGGTATGGGGAAAGGCCGTGATTGAAACAACGCGGGGAAGGTTTGAAGGGACCGTGCTTCCCCGGTCGGAAAATGACGATGACAAGCACATTGTCATGAAGATCATCACCGGTTACAATATTGGTATCGATACGGATACCATTACATCCATGAAGGAGGTGGGCTATAAGAAGGCCAATTATGCCATTCCGGAAAAAGAGTTTCCCATTAGTGATAAAAACCCAAATGTTAAGCTTTTTGGCACAGGTGGGACCATCGCTTCCCGGTTGGATTATCGTACGGGGGCTGTGATTCCCGCTTTTTCTCCCGGAGAGTTATATGGTGCCGTCCCTGAGCTGGCAGATATTTGCAATATTGATACGGAAAAGCTGTTTGCCGTTTTTAGTGAAAACATGGGGCCAAAGCAATATATTGCATTGGCTAAAGCCATTGGAAAAGAGATAGAAAAAGGGGTGGATGGCATTATGATCGGCCACGGAACGGATACCTTGCATCATACGGGTGCTGCCCTCACATTTATGGTGCAAAATTCACCCATCCCCATCGTGCTGGTTGGCTCCCAGCGGTCTTCCGACCGCCCCAGCTCCGACGCCGCACTGAACCTGATGCACGCCGCAAGAGCCGCCGGACACGGCGATATCGCCGAAACAATGGTGTGTATGTTCGGACCCACTTCCGATGAATACGGACTGTTGCATAAAGGTACACGCGTTAGAAAAATGCACTCCTCATACCGGTCAACATTCCGAACAATCGGGGATATACCCCTGGCAACCGTAAACCGTGAAAAGGTGGACCCTATCCATAAAAAGTATAACCCCCGGAGAAAAGACCGCAACGTAACAATTAAACCCTTTTTCGACGACCGGGTCACCATGCTTTATTATTATCCCGGAATGAAACCGGATACCATCGACCTGCTGGTGGATAACGGATATAAGGGAATAGTATTTGTAGGAACAGGACTGGGACATGTGAATAAAGAGCTTTATCCGGCCATTGAAAGAGCACAGAAAAAAGGGGTGCATATGTATATGACCCTGCAAACCATTTGGGGATATGTACATATGTTTGTCTATGATACCGGGCGCGATATGATGGCTAAAGGGATTATTCCCGCAGGAAACATGCTGCCCGAAGTGGCCTTCGTAAAGCTGGGATGGGCCCTGGGACAAACCCACGATCCCGAAGAAGTGAAACAGATCATGCTCACCCCCATTAATGATGACATCACCCTAAGAGAACCCTATAACGGATACCTGGTATATCAGGGCGGAATCCCTGAAGTGGAGGAGTTCATCAAGAAAGTCCATAAATAACTGCTGCTGTGAATACCGTAGTCCCTTTTCTTATTTTACTAAAAGATGAAGTGCACATTGTGTTTTTATGAATTGAATGATAGCATAGATACGGGGTATTATGATTGTTCCCACTGCAGGGCTATTGTGAAAGACCCGGCGCTAATGCCACCGGAAACGGAGGAAAAGGCCCGGTATGAGACCCACAACAATGATGTGTATGACTCTCGTTATCAAAAGTTCACCATGCCCGTCACCCGGTTTGTGCTGGATCATTTTACCCCGGATCATAAGGGGCTGGACTTTGGCTCGGGAACCGGGCCGGTTATTTCTAAGATGTTGGAAGATAAAGGGTATACTATAGATCAGTATGACCCTTACTTTGCCCCATTTCCCGGGAAGCTGAAGAAAAAGTACCATTATATCGTTGCCTGTGAGGTCATAGAGCACTTTTATGCCCCCGGCAAGGAATTTGACAGGCTATTTGACATGCTTCTACCGGGGGGGATGCTAATAGCCATGACCCTGGTTTATGACGATCAAAGGATGGACTTCCGGAAGTGGGGCTATCGATATGATCCAACACACGTTATTTTCTATCGACGGGACACCATACGTTATATTGCCAGCCGGTATGGTGTTCACTTGCAGCACATGGATGACCGGTTAATTGTTTTCCAAAAGGTTTTTCAGGGTTCTCTCCATCGCATTTCATAATATCCTGGTCGTTCTTCCACGGCCCGGCGTCTATAATCTTCCGGATATCCAATGGATTGAGGCCAGGAGTCGATACGCATCTCGGGCCGTTCATAGCGGTCGTTATATTTTACAAACAGGTAATGGCCCAGTTCCTGCCATTGGCGGACGGTGTGTTCTGCGTTATTGACGGAAAAGTTGGTCAGGTAATCGTTCACCAGTTCCGGGTTGGTTTGGTGCAGGTTCAGGGCTGCTTTATCGATGGCAGGGATCATGGTGAAGGCTCGTTGCTCCAGTTCTTGTTGTTTTTCCTGCAGGTGGGGGATGATCTGGTTATAGAGGCCGTAGGCATAGTTGTTTACCAGGGAGAACACCCAGTAAGCCACATCCCAGTCGAACTCTATGGGGCTTCCCCCTTTGAGGGAGGGGGGTACTTCATTCAGCCCCAAATACATGGGCATCCATGCGTTGCTGTAGGTGTCGTCTACCGAGTACCAGCAAATCCCTCCGATATTGTCTGGCATATTGCTTCGTGCCTGTGTGATAAAGGAGAATGCGGTTTGGGGCTGTGATACCGGTCTTTCCCAGGCATATTCCATGGTATCGCCTTCCAGTTCAAAGAATACGGGTCTCCATCGATACGGGTTTTCCCATGGACCGGCAGGGTATCCCTGTGCAGAATAATAGGGGCTGTCGTGGAAATGGTCACGATGAAAAGCGATCATATCTTCTACGCTAAGCTTTTTATCGGGCTTGATAAACAAGGGATAAGGTTCAGCTCCTTTAACGCATCGCCAGTAATCGGAGCTAAATTCCTGAGAGGGTGCGGCACGCCGGTACACGCTCCAAACCCTGCTCTCGCAGAGTAGCAAAGAGCGCAGAGAAACCGGATCATAAGCATCCACAAAGCTGAACTCTTCTTTTGGCCCTTCAAACCAACCCATCTCCCGGGCAAAGTCTACCACATCTTCCGACCACATCCAATGGTCTTTATCGTCCCAGTCTACCTGACGGATGCGCGCCTGATTGGCATGTGCAGCCATATATCCTTCCGGGACCCGGGCCGCAACCCAAACGGCTCCACTGCCGTGCTCTCCCTTGCCGATAAACTCCACAACCCAGGCCTCTTCACTGTCAGCAATGGAAAATGACTCCCCAGTATCCATGTAACCATACTCCTTTGCCAACCGGTCCATGATGCCAATGGCATCCCTGGCACTGCGGGCCCGCTGAAGGGTGATGTAAATTAGATTACCATAATCCAGAAGACCATCACCGCCATGCAGCTCCGAACGACCCGTAAAAGTGGTCTCAGCAATGGAAACCTGATGCTCGTTCATGTTACCCACCACTTTATACGTGCGAGAAGGTTGTGCTATGCGACCCAAAAACTTGTACTCACGAAAACTGTAAATGTCCAGTGAATCACCCTCCGAATATTTACCACCGGGATAAAACTGGAGCGGGGCCATAAACCCCATCACATCATAAGTCCAACTGGTCATCACACTGCCGTCAACACTGGCCCCGGAAGAAACCAATACGCTGGTACAGGCCTGAGATGAACGAAAAGGAAAAGCCATCATTAGAATGACTGCCACAAACGAAAAAGTAAACCGCTTCATAAATTTTGTATATTTGATTATTATTTGCCTTATTAATAATATTTTGTGCAAAACAAAGAGGAACTAATGTGCCCTCTGGCGCCGGACAAAAATAGTTAAGAATTGGGAATTGATAATTGAGTCCAGTCTAAAAAGGTTACTTTTGATTTTCAGCGGATGTGAAAAATGTGTGTTTTTAGACTGGACTCTTTTTTTATTTTAATAAGCAGGGATTTTTATACTTTTGTAAAAAGAAAAAAAGCGATGACCCGGAGCAGCAAGAATTTGGATAAGATGTATTATACCATTGGTGAGGTGGCCGGAATGTTTGGGATGAACACCTCCAACATTCGCTTTTGGGAAAAGGAATTTGATATCATCAAACCGCGTCGTACCAAAAAGGGGGATCGGTATTTTACGGCCAGGGATGTGGAGAACTTTCATCTTATCTATCATCTGGTACGGGAGCGGGGTTATACATTAAACGGGGCCCGTGAAAAGCTGAAGCAGGATCGTGTGGCTACGGAGAAAACGTCAGAGATATCTGCCCGTTTGAAGAAGGTGAGAGGCTTCTTGCTGGAGCTTGGCGAGCAGCTGGATCAATAGAATTTTCCTTTTGCCAGGTAATGGCTAACATAGTCCCTGACCCCTTCTTCCAGTGTGGCAAATTCATGGGTATATCCTTGGTTTTTTAGTTTTTCCATGGGTGCACGGGTATAGTACTGGTATTTATCACGGATATCCCTGGGGGTATCAATAAACCGGATGTTATGTGGGGTTTTCATGGCATCAAATACGGCCTTTCCCAGGTCCAGAAAGGTGCGTGCCCTTCCGCTACCGGTGTTGTATAACGCACTTTCCGGTGTTTTTTCCATCAGCCACAGCATGATCCGGGTCAGGTCTTTCACATATATAAAGTCCCGTTGCTGTTGGCCGTCCTGATAATTGGGGTGATGAGACCGGAAGAGATTTAGCCCTCCGGTATTGGATATTTGATGGAAGGCATGATAGATTACTGAGGCCATGCGTCCTTTATGGTATTCGTTGGGTCCGTAGACGTTGAAAAATTTTAATCCCGCCCAGAAGGGTGGTTTTTTATCCTGCCTGAGCACCCATTTGTCGAACTCATTTTTAGATTCACCGTATGGATTGAGGGGTCTTAGCTGGTCTACCAGTTGGTGATCGTCCCGGTATCCGTGCTCCCCCATGCCATAGGTGGCTGCTGAGGAAGCATAAATAAGAGGGATCCTCTTTGATGCACAAAACTCCCACATTCGCTTGCTGTAACCCAGGTTCAGCCGGTCAAACACCCGGTGATCAAATTCTGCCGTGTCGGTGCGGGCACCCAGATGGATCACAAAATCAGGCTTCCCAGAAAGGCCTGACACCTGATCAAAAAAGATGTCACGGCCTATGCGTAAAGCTAGGTCCTTGCCTTCCAGATTTTTGTTTTTATCCTCCCGCGTGAAATCATCCACCGCGATAATGTTGTTATATCCCACCTTGTTAAGGTGTGAGATCATACAACTACCTATAAATCCTGCTGCTCCTGTTACAACGATCATAAGAACCAATTTTTTAACGGTGCAAAAGTCATAATTCTATGGCAATAATACAGCTTTTTGTGAAAATATTTTCCGCCGCGCCCGGCCCGCGCCCGTTGCCGCCGCCGCCACAATTCCGCCGCCGCCGCCAGCCCCACCAAAACACCCGCCGCCGCCACCCCCGGCAGTTGACAATTCCGCCGCGCCCGGCCCGCGCCCCTCAGTCCCCTAAAGGGGAGGCCTCCCCAAAGGGCCCTTCAGCGATGAAGCGAATGAAAGGGCAGTGATCGATAGATACTACCAATGACTACCAAGCATTCCCGGAATAGTTAAATGCTTATTTACTATAGCTTACGATAAGAAAACCCGACAACCGATTTAGCTTTGGGATCTTTTGTAAATTTGGAGCCGCTAAGAGGGAAGGTGTATTTTTAGGGTTTTGTTTAACTGTATAATCCGAAAGCAGATATGGGAAAGAAAAAGAAGTTGGGTTTAGTTCTCAGTGGTGGTGGCGGGCGTGGTTTTGCTCATCTGGGCATGCTTAAGGCGCTGGAGGAGCACGATATAAAGCCGGATATTATTGCCGGAACCAGTGCAGGGGCTATTGTAGGGTGTTTATATGCCAATGGATACGTGCCTGAAGAGGTTAGGGATATCTTAATGGAAAAGAGCTTTTTCAGTTATGCCGGATTGTCCTTACTCACCAGTGGTGGAATGCTCAAATTATCAGGGATTGAAGAACTGCTTCAGGATAAGCTTACGGTGAAGCGCATTGAAGAGTTGGATATTCCCCTGGCAATTTGTGTTACCAATATGAACAAGGGGGTTTGTGAATATTTTCGCTCTGGCCTGATAGTTCCTGCGGTATTGGCATCGGCGTCCATTCCCGTTGTTTTTAGTCCGGTAAAGATAGGGGATTATTATTACAGTGACGGCGGGCTACTCAATAACCTTCCGGTGGAGGCGGTTAAAGAAGAGACAGATATCATTTTCGGTGTTAATGTGACTCCCCCTGGGGAGGCGGAAGATTTGGGCAATGTGTTAAAGATGGCCGAGCGTTCTTTTTATTTGAGCATTGCCGCCAATATGCGGTCGCGTATAAAACTTTGTGATTATTATATTGAGATGCCTCAGTTGATGAAGTTCAGCTTATTAAAGAGCAGCCACGGGGAAGAGGTTTTTGATGTGGGCTACCGTTTAACCCGTTCGTATTTAGAGGAACGGGGGCCTATTCTGAAGGCAGCACTTTGATCATCACGCGGCGGTTTTTGGCCCGTCCCTGCTCTGTTCGGTTGCTAACCAGCGGCTTTTTCTTGCCATACCCTTTTGTTTCCAGCCTTTCACTGTTTATGCCGTTTTGTAACAGGTAGCGCTTTACGGAAAGTGCTCGCCGCTCGGACAGTTGTTGGTTGTATGCATGAGTCCCAACCGAGTCGGTATGTCCTTCTATCTGGATACGTGTATGAGGGTTTCCCCGCATAAATCTCAGTAATTTTTCCAGTGCATCCTGCGATTGGGGCTTAAGAAAAGCTTTGTCAAATTCGAAGAATATATTTTTCAGCTCAAAGGTAAATCCGGGCTTTAGGGAATCGGCCAGGGTGAGCTTTGGAGGTGTTCTTTTGGCTTGTGGTTGTTGGGGGTTATTTTCGGCCAAATGTGCGGGGGGTGGGGCGGTCATCTCCACATGCACGTTGTCGAAATAGTAGTATGCCGTGTTGTAAGGGGTTTCCGGGTTGGTCAGAACAGGCCCAACCTCCTGGTTAGGGGTAAAACTCCCAAGGATGATATATTGCTCGCCCCCTTTAGCGGTGAGGGTATCTGAGATGGTTTCCCATACTCCGGGCTCCCAATCCATACTGTCCGATCTGATTTGCGGGAGCGGGAATCGTTTAACCCAGGCGCTGTGGCATTCTTCCATATGCAGCTCTTTGTAAAACAAGGTTCCATAGGTTTTTGTGTAGATTGGCTCAGTGGTCAGGTGGGCTTCTACCCGTGGGATAGCGTATCTGGATTGTTGAGCCAGGGCAGCATTAAATTGCACAATATATTGAGCTCCTTCCTGCATTGGCTCGCTGAGGAGACCCATAATATACTCTTTGTCATCAAAGTAATCATGGTCATCCACATACAGATGCATTCCCACATATCCATTTCCGGCCGCAGGATATATAGATCCGTATAAGTTATCAGGCACACTGGTGGTGGGGTGTCCGCAGGGGTGATAGTAATCGGGAGTGCCTTCGGTGGGTTGTCTCCAGCTACTGACAGCCGTTAGCTCTACATGTCGTAAGGGGCCGGGGCATTCATCATAATAGGAAAACTGGCCATTGACTACCAGGTTCTGCCCCTCAAGGAAACGGGTAGCAGAAATAAGAATAAAGGAAAGGAACAGCAAGTGTAATAACCTGGCTCGCATACCTGAAAGTCCTTGTTGTTGAAATTATTAGGCATTGGGTGATAAACCGTTCCGGCATTATTCACCACATAGAAAAAACGAGCAGGCAGGGTGTTTGTTGTGATTACCGGGCCTTCATTTATGGGAATAAAGAGAGCGGCTGTCGCCAATAGGCGCAGCCGTTCTTTTGCACATAAGGGAAAATACCGGTTTGAAAAGGGTGCTTTTGATTGTCTGCGGGGGTGAATAATATGTGCTTTCAGTCCCCCACTCAAGGATTATTCTGTGTCTTTATTGGGTTTTTCCAGGCCATATCCAGAGGTCTTATCCTCTTTTTTAAGCAGGAAGGCAAAGAGCAATCCAAAAATGCCAAGGGCAGCAAAAACCAGCATGGGGTTAGTATAATCCAGGGGTTTGATAACCTCCGCTTCATGTTTTCCTTCATTCAGGCTGAAGTATATGGGGTTTGCATAGACCACTTCGCCGTAAGCCAGGAGTATCTCAAATGCTCCTTCTTCGTCCACATACAGCCTCACTTTTTCTTCCCACACTTTCTCGTTATTGCCGGGGTCAAAGATTTTAAGGGTTGCCCGATGCCTTCCGTCTGCCAGTAATTCATTCAGTTCACCGGTAAAGTGGAGGGTTTCATCGTACACCAATGGTCCCTGGTACACGTTTTCTTTTTCTTCATCAAATATTACCTGGATCTGAGCATGGTAGTTGATGGTATCGGTAATATGGGTAAAGTCTACTCTTTCCAGGACTTCCCCTTTTCCTATAACGATATGGTAGTTTCCGTTTTCATCGGTTTTTACGGTATGACTTTCTTTCCAGATGATTTGTTTTTCCTGATGGTCGAATACGACAGCCGATGCGTGTATGGTTTTATCTGCGATGGGTTGGTTATGGCGGTCCAGATACTGTCCATTAAAGTGCATATTGTTTTCTTGGACTACAGCGAATTCACTGCTATCAAGTGATGTTCGGTAGTGTGGGTTTGAGGTATCCACCACCCATCCGATAAGCATTGGAAATACAAACAGCCCTATATTTTGCACGGAGAACATAAATCCGTATGCTGTTCCCAGCTTGGAGTTGGGGACGATTTTGGTAACTGCTGGCCACATGGCTGCGGGGACCAGAGAGAAGGCGATTCCCAGGAGCACGATGGGTATTCGGGGTTCGATATAAGTCAATGCAAACAACAGGTGCGCCACGATAAGCAGGGCAGCTCCCAGGTACATAATGGTAGCACTTTTCCCCCGGTTATCCGTATACCAGCCAAACAGAGGTGTTAGCAGGATGGTTCCGTACATAAGGTAAGAGGTGACATCCCCTGCCATCTGCCGTGCCATGGCAAATTTATTCATAAGCAAGTCCGGGGCAAACTTTAAAAAGGGAAACACGGCCGAGTAGAACGTAACGCACAGCAGGGTGATGAAGATCACTGACCGGTTGGTGACCAGGTCTGTCAGGTCGCTTAGCCGGAAGGCATCTTCCGGGTCTTTTATGTCGATGTCCTCTTGTTTATCTACCTTGTAATCCACCAGCATATAGATAATAAAGCCAAGAAGCCCGACCCATAGCAGCAATACGCCAAAGTATATTCCGGTGGTCCATTCAGGGTGCACCAGTCGCGGGGTAATAGTAAAGGCCATTGCTGCACCCAGGCGCCCGATGGCCAGGTTCATCCCCAGTGCCAGGGCCAACTCTTTTCCTTTGAACCACTTTACGATCACCTTGGATAGAACCACGATGCTGGTTTCTGCTCCCAGGCCAAAGATGAAAAAACCGATCACCATCATTTTGAGCTGAGGAGAATAGGAGGTCCAGAAAGAGTTGAGGAAAGCATAGCCAAAGCCACCGTCTAAAAATACGGACGAAGCGGAATAGGCTGTGATGCCCCCGCCGATGGCCATCAGGAAAATAAAGGAAAAGCCGGTAAGACGGATGCCCATACGATCCAAAATGATGCCGCCTACCACCGCCATAGCCAGAAAAACATTGGGAACCGCATAGGCCGACATGACCAAACCAAAATCCGATGCCGTAAAACCCAGATTGATACGTAATAAATCCTGAATAGGGGCCAGCAGATCATAAAAATAATAGTTGGTGGCCATTACAAAACTGGCCAACACCATAACACTCCATCGGGCCACGGCCGAATCGGTCATCTTTTTTTGCTTGCTTTTTTCTGTCATAATATCCCGGTTATTGTTTATAATTAATTGCTATTAACCTGATAAAAATTCACCCGGGCCAGATTGACAGCCCTGATCCATAGGGGGTGGCCTGTTACCGGCTGGCTCGATTTATGAAATGGCAAATATACACGAAAAATTACAGGAAATATGCCCGGGATAATTTTTCATCATGTCTTTAAACGACTAATCATCAGTATCAGAACATCTCAAATGCCCAAATTATTAACAAAACCCCGTATATTGGTGTTATATTTGTTGCCTGTTGGCTTGGCCTTTTTAGCCCCAACGGATAATAAAAAATAAGAAATGATGAGAAGTATAATGATTACGATTATTTGCGGCTTACTTGTGTCTGTATTTTCTTACCATTTAGTGGGACAGGAGGTATACCCGGATTACAGGGACGGATATTTGTATGTGGTGGTTGAACATAGTGATATTCACAGCGGGGAGGATTTACGTGATTTGGCAGAGGCGCTGGAATTGGAGGTGTTCATTCGTGAGGTTACTGTTCCGTTTACTATTGGTGGAGATACGCTGGATCGCACCTATGAAGTTCAGTTTGAGCCGGTAGAGTTGGTGGATGACTTTATGCGGGCATTGAATCGCCATGATCAGGTGGAGTTTGCTGAGCGTGTGCCTCTTACCCGAATATTTGTTCGGCCCAATGATCCCCTTTATCTTACCAGCTCCTATGGGTATAACTGGAGTTGGTATCTGGATGTGATTGAAGCCGAGGCCGCGTGGGATATTTCCACCGGGTTGAATACCATTAAAGTGGCCGTAGTAGATAATGCAGTTTATACAGACCATCCCGATTTAAAGGATAAGGTATTGTTCGAGAGGGATGTATCCGACAATAACACCAACGCTTCACCTCCTCCGGGAGGTACAATACAGGAAAAGTACACCTGGTCTCACGGCACTCATATCGCCGGGCTGGTGGGTGCCGAGACCAATAATGCAGAGGGCATTGCTTCTATAGGGTTTGATATTTCGTTGATTGCCGTGAAGTCCGCTCCCGACAACTCTTCCGGGGAGTATACCTATAACGGGGCGGCAGGTGTACAATGGGCAGCTCAGGTAGGAGCCCACATCATCAATGTGTCATGGGGAAGCACCGGATATTCAGCGGTTCAAAATAACTTTTATAACAATTTGAAAAACAGTGGTGTCATTGTGGTGGCTGCCGCCGGAAACGAAGGTAACCAGGGGAATGACAAAATATATCCCGCAGGATACAACTCGGTGATCGCCGTTGGATCTACCAACTATGACGATACACGGTCTTCCTTCTCACAATATGGACCCTGGCTGGATGTGTCTGCCCCCGGTGGATTCTTTCCGGGAGAAAATACCACTCATAGAATATCTTTGCTGAGCACCACCTATAACGAGGCATATGTTGCCCAGGGAGCCATATCCGGAAAGTATGACATTAAGCAGGGTACCTCTATGTCGGCTCCGCTGGTGGCCGGACTGCTGGGACTGATGAAGTCAGCCTATCCGGGAGCACACTACGACCTCCTGAGAAATTGCCTGCTCTGGGGCAGCGATAATATCGACAACCAAAATGCCGGTATGTTTGCCGGACAAATGGGAGCAGGAAGGATCAACGCCCTAAGCTCTATGCAGTGTGTTACCGGCACCTCCGTAAGAGAACATGACCAAAACCCCATTACCATCAGCCCAAATCCATCAGAAGGGGAATTCCATATCTCGGGACTCCGGGAAACAAATTATACCGTCAGGCTTTCGGATATTACCGGGAAGGTGATCATGGAAAAAGTTGTTTGGGATAACAGGGTGTCTGTGTCCGGGCTTAGCCCGGGGGTATATTTCCTGGAGATCAACACGGGGAATGACCATTATGTGGAAAAGGTGATGGTGAGATGACGGAAGGTAGTGAATGCACTTTAACCCAAAAACATATTTATTATGAGACGCATTTTTATTTGTTTATTTATGATGGCCGCATTGTTAACTGCGGGGGTGTTGCACAGCCAGAATGTGCCCAACGGGGACTTTGAAAGCTGGACTATAAAAACGCTTTATGAAGACCCCCAAGACTTTACCACTTTAAATGCCCAGGTGGTGGCAATGGGGGGGAGCAACCCCACCGTGGTGAAGTCTACAGACAGCCAAACAGGTAATTATGCCGCCAGGCTGGTCACCACTCGATTGCATGGAGAGATTGTTCCCGGGATGCTTTCCACAGGAAGCCAGGGAGATATGGGCCAGGGAGTCCCCTATACGGATACGCCGGACAGCATATCTTTGCTGGTCAAGCAGAACCTTGTTCCCGGTGATACGGCTATGGCCATGGTAATGTTTACCGCTCTTGGGAGCCCTATTGCCATGGTAGATTTTATGTTTACCGATACGGCAACCGGGTATGAGCTTCATCAGAAACAAGTGCAGTGGTTTGTTCCGGGCGTGTCACCCGACTCGGTGATGGTGATGATCATGTCTAATGCCTCCTGGGACGGAGGAACGGCAGGCTCCAGCATCACCGTGGATGAAATCAGCTTTGGCAGCGGATATGCCAATATCCCCAATCATGACCTGGAAAACTGGTACGTGGTGGAAAGCGAAGAGCCGGACCACTGGCTCACTTTTAATGTACTCACTCCGCAGACCAACCCTTCCGTGGAGAAAACCACCGATAGCTATTCGGGTAATTACGCCGCTAAAATTACTAATGTGCTGGATTTTAATGACGATACTATAGGATTTATGACCAATGGATGGTTTTCCATGGACGAATATCCGGTTGGAGGCCTTCGTGTATGGGAGAACCCCCATATCATATCCGGATATTATAAGTACGACCCGGTTGGGGCAGACAGTGCTATGGTAGCGGTATTTTCATATATCTGGGATGATGCAGCCAATGAGCGGATCATGGTGGATAGTAATTTTCTGGTGCTTGGTGCTGCCAGCAGCTATACACCCTTTGAGGTGACCATGGGCTATGACGGCTGGCCTTTTGTGGATACGGTAAATATCACCTTTGTGGCCGGCCACATCGATGAACAGCCTGAACTGGGATCTCAACTTATTGTAGACCATGTCCAGATATCGTATAAGCCAGTGAGCGTTAAAGAAGAAGAGCAAGCTCAGATCACCGTTATGCCCAACCCTGCCAGTCAGTTCGTTCAGGCTAAACTGCCGGAGAATCACTACCAGACCCTGAAGCTCTATAGTATTGACGGACGTCTCCTCAGGCAGACACAAGTTTCCGGAAATTCCCAGATAACCATCCCCACCCATGACCTGCCCAGAGGGATGATCCTGATGGAATTTACCGGAGAGCACCACACAACCACCAAAAAAGTACTCCTGAAATAATTAACAATACATACGCAGAGACGTTGCATCCAGCGTCTCTGCGTAGTATTAACGCGCTGCTCGGGATGTTCTCCGGCCTGAAAACGCTTTCTTTTTTCCTGCACTGAAAATCACCTTCAATAAATCACTAAAGAGCAGTTGATTTTCAGCGGAAAGGGGATGATACCCCGGTATCCCTGGGGAGAAAGGAGCATGGGAAATGGAGGATAGAGGGAAAATCGCTTTATCTTTGCAGGATATTTAATCAAAGTACAGGGAAATGAGTTTTACAGAGGAGCTGAAGTGGCGTGGGATGATCCATGATATGATGCCGGGCACCGGCGAGCAGCTGGAGAAGGAGATGACTACCGGTTACGTGGGGATTGATCCCACGGCGGATTCGTTGCATATTGGCCATTTAACCGGGGTGATGATGTTAAAGCATCTTCAGGATGCAGGTCATCGCCCGGTGGTGTTGTTGGGGGGTGCAACGGGAATGATCGGAGACCCGTCGGGGAAGGACAAAGAGCGGTCGCTCCTGGATGAAAAAACCTTAAAAGCCAATGAAAAAGCCATTGAAAGCCAGCTTAGAAAGCTGCTGGACTTTTCCCATGGCAAAGAAAATAGCGCCCTGCTAGTAAATAATTACGACTGGATGAAGGACTATTCTTTCCTTTCCTTTATCCGTGATATTGGCAAGCATATAACGGTAAATTATATGATGGCCAAGGATTCGGTAAAAAAGCGTCTGAGCAGTGAGTCTTCTGCCGGGATGTCCTTTACGGAGTTTAGCTACCAGTTAGTACAAGGCTATGACTTCCTGCATCTTTACAATAATTATGGGTGTAAATTGCAGCTGGGTGGCTCTGATCAGTGGGGAAACATCACCACAGGTACCGAGCTGATCAGAAGAAAAAGCGGGGGACAGGCCTTTGCATTGACCTGTCCGCTGATCACCAAAGCCGATGGCAGCAAATTCGGAAAATCAGAAGAAGGCAATATCTGGCTGGACCCGGAGAAAACATCTCCCTATAAGTTTTACCAGTTTTGGCTCAATATCTCCGATGAGGATGCTGAGCGAATGGTTCGTATTTTCTCTTTAAACCACCGCTCCCGTGTGGAGCAACTTATTGAAGAACACCGTGAAGAGCCCCACCGCCGACTGCTTCAAAACACCATGGCCGAAGAGCTCACCCTTCGTATCCACGGCAGGGAAGAGTTGGATGCCGCACAAAAGGCTTCACGAATCCTGTTTGGAAAAAACGTAACGGAAACACTTCGATCTACACCGGCAAAGCTCCTTCTGGAAGTATTTGACGGTGTGCCCATGCACCAGACCAATGCCACGGTGATCGCAGAAGAACCGGATGCCGCCCTGTTTTTATCCGACAAAACAGGGATATTCCCCTCGCGGGGAGAAGCACGGAGAATGCTTAAAAGCAATGCCATTAGCATTAACAAGGAAAAAGTGAATCAAAGCTACCGGATATCAGCCAAAGATTTGCTCAATGACAAGTATATCCTGATACAGAAGGGAAAGAAAAACTACTTTCTGGTCAGGGTGGACCAGGATTAGCCCCGGCTGAAAACAAATCCATGTAGATGGGCAAATGGTCACTGTATCCGCCTATATACCTGAACCCAATAAACGACCGGAAGGGCTTTCGTTCTCCGTCCTCATCACAGATAAGAAACTCTGCATCAAATATATGTGCCTTGTTCCGCAAATGGATTCCCTTTTCCTGGTTTAGCAGGGGCTCCGACACAATAAACTGGTCCAGCAGGCTCCATTGGGCTCCGGTGGCTTCCCGGAAGAAATAAGTGCCCTTTTCTTCAACCAAATAGGGCATCATCAGATTGATCAGATAGGTGCCTGCTGCAGTGTCTCTGGCATTTAAGGTGTCATAGAGTGACTGGTTGTGTGGTTCATCATTGAAGTCGCCCATTATCAAAATATTTTGATCTCCGCCAAGGTTTTTCAGCGAGTCGGTAATGCCTTTCAGGATGCTGGCAGCCCTAACCCGCCGTGGCCTGGAGGCCTCCTGTCCACCCCATCGTGAAGGCCAGTGATTTACCAGTAGGTGCAAAGTATCACCGGAGAGGGTTTCCATCTTTGTATACAATATATCTCTTGTGGGACGGGTGGAGGTCTCTCCCAGATCAACCACGAAAGCTTTTTTGTTTAAAACCGTAAGCTTGGCAGGACGATAGGCCAGGGCCACATCTATCCCACGCACATCGGGAGAGACAAAGTGGATAATACGGTACTCATACTTCTTCAGACCAGTACCGTAAAACAAGGCGTTCAAAGCATTCCTGTTTTCTACCTCACATAAGCCCACTATGGCCGGAGGCTCCCAGCCCCCCACACTGGTGATCACCCCCGAAAGCTTGTTCACCTTGTCCCAAAAACGATACTCCGTCCACCGCCGGCTACCCTGCGGGGTGAAATCATCATCCTCCTTGTCCGGATCGTTTTCCGTATCAAAAAGATTCTCCACATTGTAAAACATCACGCGAATGCCATGAAGACCACGAGGCTCCGGACAATAATCCGGGGGTAAACCGTTGTCAGCCCACAATAACAAGGGCAAAAAAGCCCATAACAATAATAATCGGGTAAATAATTTCATATCGCTTAATATTGGTTTATCAATACTAAGATAAGGAAAAAATTGAAAATTGACAAATCCGCCCCGGCCGGCCCGGACCATATCAGCTACAACTGGAGCACGGGTGACTCTACCCGCACCATCACCCTCTATGGCAGCCAGCTCAGCCCCGGCGACTATATGTACTTTGTGGAAGTCACCGACACCA
>PWNQ01000153.1 GCA_003557725.1 Bacteroidales bacterium
CGAAAAAATTTTCGCCATGGAGGTTTCATGTGTTTATTCGTTGCCACGAATGCACGAATAATATGCGGTGACATTATTATAAAATGCCAAATAACTATGCCCTCTGCCCTATGCCCTATGCCCTCTGCCGTTTTACCCATGATTATAGCAAAGCGGTGTGTGGAATAATTATCGGCATGGGCGTTTCATCCGGTATTAACACCTCTGGTTATGGAGGTTACTTCTTTTCCGGTTCGCGGTATGAGTCCACGGGGTAGCATGTACAGTGCAGGTTTCGGTCTCCCCAGGCGTCGTCGATCCGTGTAACGGGAGGCCAGTACTTGGCCCCTTTATCGCAATCTACGGGAAACACAGCCTGTTGTCTTGTATAGGGGCGGTCCCAGTTATCCTCAGTAGCATTACAGGCGGTATGGGGTGCCCTTTTGATCACGTTATTCTCTGCATCTGCTTTTCCTTGTTCCACTTCTTTGATTTCAGCCCGGATTTTCTTCATGGCCTCCACGAAGCGGTCCAGTTCGGGCAGGGGCTCGCTCTCGGTGGGTTCCACCATAAGCGTTCCGGGCACGGGAAAGGCCACGGTAGGAGCATGGAACCCGTAGTCCATCAGTCTTTTGGCAATATCAATGGCACTGATTCCCACGCTACGCTGGATGGGGTTACAGTCCACGATCATTTCATGGGCTACATGCCCTTTGGCTCCGGTATAGAGGATCTTATAGTCATCCTCCAGGCAGGCTCTCAAGTAGTTGGCATTAAGGATAGCCATTCGTGTGGACGCTCTCAGGCCATCACCTCCCAGCATTTTCACATATCCATAAGAGATGGGCAGGATAAGGGGGCTTCCGAAAGGGGCAGCAGCAATAGCGCCTATGCCCTTCTCTCCGCCGGTGTCCACCAGCTTATGTGTGGGCAGGTATGGCTTGAGGCGCTCATTTACACCAATGGGCCCTACTCCGGGGCCACCGCCTCCATGAGGGATGGCAAAGGTCTTATGCAGGTTCAAATGGCATACATCCGCACCGATAAGGCCCGGGCTGGAATAGCCAACTTTGGCATTCATATTGGCGCCATCCATATACACCAACCCGCCATGCTCGTGAACGATCTTGATGATATCCAGTATGTTCTCTTCAAACACGCCGTGGGTAGAAGGATAGGTGATCATAATCGCCGCCAGATGGTCTTCATGCTCTTTGGCCTTCTTCTTCAGGTCATCGGTATCTATATTCCCTTGTTCATCGCTATCCACCACTACCACTTTAGTGCCGGCCATAATGGCGCTGGCGGGGTTGGTCCCGTGGGCAGAAGCGGGAACCAAAGTAATATTCCTTTCCTCTTCCCCCCGGTCTTTATGATAGGCGCGGATAAGCATAAGCCCGGCATGCTCTCCCGAGGCGCCGGAGTTGGGCTGAAAGGAAACCGCTGCATAGCCGGTGATCTCCTTAAGCCACTCCTCCAGGTTGTGGATCACCTCATAATAACCTTCAGCCTGGTTGGTTGGAACAAAGGGGTGGATGCCGCCAAACTGGGGCCAGCTCAGCGAGAACAGCTCAGCAGCAGCATTAAGCTTCATGGTGCAGGAACCCAGCGGTATCATGGTGCGGTTCAGGGCCAGGTCCTTATTTTCCAGTACTTTCATATAACGCATCAGGTCGGTTTCTGAATGATACGTGTTGAACACCGGATGCTCCAGATACTTGCTGGTGCGCACGTAGTCCTTGTGAAAGGCATATACCTGAGGGTTTTCCTTTTCCGTTGGGGGAGAATCTTTGCCCAGCACATGGGCAAAGACAGACAATATGTCTTTGATCTCCGTCATGCCGGTGGTTTCATCCATACTGAGTCCAATGGTATGATGATCCAGTTTTCGGAAGTTCATTTCCTTTTTCTCCGCGGCGGTGATCACGTCACCGGCATCATATCCCCGGGGCAGTTCAACGGCAAGAGTATCGAAATAGTTTTCGTTCAACTGTTTACATCCCAGCTTCTTCAGTCCTTTCTCCAGGGTTTTGGCCATGGCGTGGATATCCTGTGCTATCTCCTTGAGTCCTTCGGGGCCATGATATATGCCATAGAACCCGGCCATGGTGGCCAGCAGTGCCTGTGCGGTACATATATTGGAGGTAGCCTTTTCGCGCTTGATATGTTGCTCTCTGGTTTGCAATGCCATACGCAATCCTCTCCGGCCATCGGCGTCTTTAGAGATGCCAATAATCCTTCCCGGGATGTTTCGTTTATACTTTTCGGAGGTGGCAAAGTATCCGGCATGGGGTCCGCCAAAGCCCAATGGGATGCCAAAGCGCTGGGTGGTACCTACCGCAATGTGCGCCCCCAGTTCGGCGGGCGGGGTAAGCAGGGTAAGGCTCATAATATCTGCTGCCATGGCCACCACCACTTCTTTTTGGTTTGCCTTTTCAATAAAGGTGCGGTAGTTGTGGATGGCTCCCCGCTCATCGGGATATTGCACGATGGCAGCAAAGAAAGCATCATCCAGCTCCACCTTATTAAAGTCACCATACACCACTTCCACTCCTATGGGGTTGGCGCGGGTTTGAATAACATCTTTGGTATGTGGGAACATTCGTTGGTCCACAAAGAATTTCACGGCATTTCGTTTTTTCAGCTTTTTGGGTCTGGCGTCAAAAGCCATGGACATTGCTTCTGCGGCAGCTGTTCCCTCGTCAAGCAGTGATGCATTGGCCATATTAAAACCGGTGAGGTCAGAGACCATGGTCTGAAAATTAAGCAACGCCTCCAGGCGGCCCTGGGAAATCTCCGCCTGATAAGGGGTGTAAGAAGTATACCAGCCGGGGTTCTCTAAAATGTTGCGCTGTATCACCCCGGGCAGTATGGCACTATAGTAGCCCAGACCGATAAAGCTCTTGTATAGCTTGTTCTTATCTCCAAGCGCCCGGATGTGGTCCAGATACTCCTTCTCACTGATCCCCGCGCCGGGCACATCCATGGCCTTATCCTTGCGGATAGCACGGGGAATGGTATCATCAATAAGCTGATCCAGTGACTTAACACCGATCTTCTCCAGCATCCCCGCAATCTCATCCTGCCGGGGACCCAGATGCCTTCTGGTAAAATTATTGGTTAACATGATATTTACTTTGATTATATTTATACTTCTAAGCGATTTCAAAATTACGGCATTTTTCTATAATGACAAACCCTTTCCCGGTGAATAAATGCTATGGAAAGACATTTACCTGTGTATATGATGCCAGCCCTAAAGGTTACTTTTGATTTTCAGCGGCTTTTTGCCCCTGACCCCACAGGTTGTGAAGGGGGCAAAGCTGATCTTCACCGGATGTTAAAAACATGTATTTTCCCTCCCTACCCATTATTTTTTTACATTTTCCTTTGTGACTACATTAACAAATAGCATTATCTTTGCAACTTAAAACATAAAAGCCTGTCAGGGCATTAATGTTAGGCGGATATTTTGCTTGTTTACCACATCGCAAGCCCTTGGTCAACGCCTGTATTTAGCGCAAAAAAGATTAAGGATCAATGGTCTGCGACACTCTCCGGGGTGATCGTAACAGGACAGTAAAATACCATAACAGGAATATCAGTCAGGACAGGATGTAACATTAAAAAAAAGTGAATCTTTTGTTTATGGAAAACCTGATTTATTTTCTGCCCCTCTTTGCCGTTGTGGGATTTATATTTGTGGCGTACAAGATTTCGTGGGTAAAGCGACAGCCGGCAGGTGACAAAAAGATGCAGGAGACGGCCCGTCGCATACGTGATGGAGCTATGGCCTTTTTAAATGCGGAGTATAAGTACTTAACCATTTTTGTTGCTAGTGTGGCCGTTTTATTGTTTGCCAAGAGTTTCACTGAAGACACCTCCACGCCATACATTGTTATCCCTTTCATTTTAGGGGCATTTTTATCGGGGTTGGCGGGATATTTGGGCATGCGTATAGCTACCCGTGCCAATGTCCGTACCACGGAGGCCACGCGTCACTCTTTGAACAAGGCCTTACGTGTGGCTTTCAGTGGCGGCTCGGTTATGGGCATTGGGGTTGTCTCCATGGGTATTATCGGGTTGAGTTTTTTACTGATTTTTTTCCGGCTCATTTATGGTCCGGATTGGGGCACCATTCATATCTATGAGGTTCTCAACACCATTTCCTCCTTTTCTTTGGGGGCGTCGTCCATTGCGCTGTTTGCCCGCGTAGGTGGAGGCATATATACCAAAGCGGCGGATGTGGGTGCCGACCTGGTGGGCAAAGTGGAAGCGGGCATTCCGGAAGACCATCCGCTGAACCCGGCAGCCATCGCCGACAACGTGGGCGATAACGTGGGTGATGTGGCCGGAATGGGTGCCGACCTGTTTGAGTCTTTTGTTGGGGCCATTATTGCCACCATGATACTGGGTGCCGCATTTGTGGGCCTAACGGCTTTTGAAGAGTCCTTCAACCTGGGGGCAGTGATCCTTCCCGTTGCCCTGGGCGCCACAGGAATTATTACCTCCATCATGGGCACCTGGTTTGTCCGCGTAAAAGGAAAAGAAGACCCACACAAAGCACTGAACAGAGGAGAGCTATTCTCCATGGCCTTTATGATCCTTGCCTCTTTCTTTCTTATCCGCTGGCTGCTGCCTCATTCCTGGGAATTTGAGAACTTTTTGGGCGGAGTGTCCCAGTTTTCCTCCTTTAAGGTGTTCCTGGCCAGCCTGGTGGGCATTGCTGCCGGATACATCATTGGCAAAGTAACCACATACTATACTGCTACCGGCAGAAAGCCGGTGATAGGCATTGTCAACAAGTCCATTACCGGTGCTGCCACCAATATTATTTCTGGTATAGAGATCGGCATGTTATCTACGGCCATTCCATTATTGGCTATCGGCGCCACCATTATCACCGCATACTTTCTTGCCGGCCTGTTTGGCATTGCCATCGCTGCGGTAGCCCTGCTGGCCAACGTGGGCTTTCAGCTCTCAGTGGATGCCTTTGGCCCTATCGCCGACAACGCAGGAGGCATTGCCGAAATGAACCGTATGCCGGCAGAGGTGAGAGAAAAGACCGATAAGCTGGATGCCGTGGGAAACACCACGGCCGCCATAGGTAAAGGGTTTGCCATCGGGTCGGCCACGCTCACTGCCCTGGCTCTGTTTGCTGCCTTTACCCGACAGGCTAATATCTCTACCATCGATATCGCCAACCCGGAGATCATGGCCGGCCTGCTGGTGGGTGCCATGCTGCCATTCCTGTTCTCTGCCCTGGCCCTGGGAGCAGTGGGAAGAGCATCTAACAAAATGATCGAAGAGGTGCGAAGACAGTTTAATACCATCCCCAAGCTGGTGGAAGCCCTGAAGATCATGAAAAAATATAAAGGAGACTTTTCCAATGTCTCCGAAGAAGACCAAAAACAACTGGACGATGCCAACGATTATTCCGACTATAAAAGATGTATCGACATATCTACCCGCTCCTCACTGAAAGAGATGATCCTCCCGGGAACACTGGCTGTAGCCGTTCCCACGCTGATAGGATACCTGGGAGGCCCTCAGATCCTGGGCGGGTTTCTGGCCGGTGCCGTGGCTTCCGGCGTACTGCTGGCCATCTTCCAGGCCAACGCCGGCGGAGCATGGGATAATTCCAAAAAAATGGTGGAGGAAGGTTACGACTATAACGGAAAGCACTATGAACGAGGTAGCGACACCCATAAAGCCACCGTCGTCGGCGATACGGTGGGTGACCCCCTCAAAGACACCTCCGGACCATCCCTGAATATCCTTATTAAGCTGATGTCTATCGTAGCCCTGGTGATCGCTCCCGGAATCGCCCTCCAAGACCCTGACAACCGGGAAGAAACCCCATCCGGAGAACAGGAAGAAGCAACCAGTACCATAATGAAAACCCCGGAAAGCCTGCAGCATAACCAGGAGACAGACCGCTGCATTTCCTACGCCCAGGCCACAGCCCGGAAGGTGAACGCAACCGGATAAGGTAAAGTATCTGCCGAAAAAATTGGTCCCCGGGCAGGGCAGCCCGCCATAATAGTCAACATAACCGGACACATCATAAGTGTATCCACCGGAAGGGATGCTCCCACTAAGCAGGGCAGCCCTCCCTGTAAGTTAGCGCAATGGGATACGGCCGGCTTGCTGGCGGGTTTGGGGATGGACCATTTGCGCGTGGACCTGATCACCGTCCACCTGGATAATGATGAGGGAAGGCTTCATGGAGACATGTTGAAAGGAACTGCTCCATGGCATGGCTGGGTGATTGTCCACCTGTGTTCCGCCAATTCCTGCGGATAGCTGCCAGATGGTTCGCTTTAGGGGCACCTGCTCCTGCTCATATCCTTCCGGATATCGTGGCAACCGGTCATTAACAGGCAGGAAACGGCCCGCACGGTTATCGCCCACAAGCAATGCCACGGCTTTGGTGCTTTTATTGATGATCAGGTTCAGCACTTCATCCCTCCGTTCAATGATTCCTTTTTCATGGGGGGTTCCGTCAATGCAGGGTCTGATCTGGTTGTTTCCGCCGTGCCAGCTGCCCATTTCATTCTTCTCGTTGGCGGGAAACAAGGGGTTGCTCAAGGTAACAAACACATGTTGGATGGATGGGTCTTCTTCCATTTGTCTTAAAGCAAAAGACAGCCATCTGAGCTGGTTGTCCATGATAAACCCGGCGGGATTGCCAGAGCTGAGAGAGATAAGGTCTTCATTGTCCGCTTGCCAGTAAGCGCTGTTCATCACGATCATTCCCACGTTTCCCCAGGTATAGGAATATACATTATGCAGGTATGGTGGGAACCTGCTATCCACTCCAAAAGACTCGGATACAGTGTATTGCCCACCACCGGCTCCAATCCAGGGGGTGCTTCCCGAGATGGCATCTGCGGCTTCGCCGTTCACCTGAGTGGTATCCCCGTCAAAGACAAAATATAGTGCGGCCAGCTCTGCACTGGGGCCGTTGGCATAATGTAAAAAGTATTCCTGAAAGAGGGCCCCGGAGGAAGCATTATCAAAAGGGAACCCCTCAATAGGCGCTTTCATCCCCTGCTGTTTATCCTCAGAAAACACCATGACCCTTCTGTCATGATGCCCCATGGCCGTAAATACAGGCACCTTTTGGCCCAGAGGCTCCATTACCCTTTTCCAGTTGGCGTATTGCAGTCGTGTTTCTTGCGGACATGACAATGGACCGCGGGCCAGATTGCCGGCAAACTGCACAAAAGCCACCTGTTCTTCCATGGCCAGCTCACTGCTGCGCCCCAGGGCATGGGCATCCAGGCCAAACACATCCCGCTCCCCACCTCCCTGGCCGGAGATGCTGTTGGCAGCAAAGGCAAAAGAAAAACCACTGGAACCCGGAGACGGCGGCG